>NZ_FAOZ01000004.1:0-300000 GCF_001536285.1 Parafrankia irregularis
CCGAGATCAGCGTGACGCCCGAAGCCCTCGCCGCATAACCTTCCATCAGGATCACGCGGAGTCACTCTCCGTACACCACGCCCCCGGACGTGACCCCGCGTCCGCCGGGTCGCCGCGTCCGCCGGCTCCGCCGGAGCGGCCCGGGCCGCTCGAACGACGGTGGAAAAGCAGCGTTCTCTTCGCTAAAGTGCCGTTCTGATCATCCAGAACGCCATTTTGATCAAGCTGAGGACGGTGCATGGCCGACGCGCGGGTGCGGCTCGACATCGACGGTCCGGTCGCAGTGATCACCAACGACAACCCGTCGAAGCACAATGCCTTCGACGACGAGATGGATCTCGCCCTGTTCGAGATCCTCGGCGAGCTGAAAGCCCGGCGGGACGTGCGCGCCGTGGTGTGGCGGGCCGAGGGGAAGTCCTTCTCCTCCGGCCGCGATGTCGGTGCCCTCGGCGGCGGAGCCGTCGAGATCAGCCATCACGATCTGATGAAACGCGGCCACCGCGGCATCCTGCAGATCCTCGACCTCGAGGCGCCGGTCATCGTCGCCATGAAGGGCTGGTCGATCGGCGCGTCGTTCCAGCGGGCGCTGATCTGTGACATCCGGGTGGCAGCGGAAGGCGCCCGGTTCATGCTGCCCGAGGTCGGCCACGGCGTCATTCCCGACACCGGCGGAATGGCGCGGCTGTTCCAGATGTGCGGCCACGGCGTGGTCAGCGACCTGGTGCTCACCGGGCGGCCGATGGACGCCGCCGAGGCCCTGGCACACGGCGTCGTGTCCCGGGTGGTCCCGGCGGACCAGCTCGACAGCACCGTGATGGAGATGGCCGCGAAGATCGCCGCGGCGCCGACCGTGACCGTGAACATGGCGCGGCGGGTGATCCGTCACCTGTCGGAACCCGCGCTGCGCTCGTCGATGGCGGACGAGCTGATCTACCAGACGTTCGTCAGCAGGTCGGACGACCTGGCCGAAATGCGACAGGCGCGCGCCGAGGACCGGGCACCGCGCTACACCGGGAGCTGACAGCCTTGACCACGACCATCGGCCTGCCCGAACCACCGGCCCCCGGCGCGACCGCGCTGCCGCCGGGCACCTTCGCCGGAGTAGCGGTGGTGATCACCGGCGGCGGCACCGGGCTCGGGCGCGCCATCGCCACCGAGTTCGCCCGGCTCGGCGCCGACATCGTCCTCGGCAGCCGCAAGGACGAACACCTCGAGGCCGGCCGGGCGGCGATGGAGGAGCTCGGAGCCCGCGTGCTGGCCGTCAACTGCGACATCCGGGACCCGGAACAGATCGCGGGGCTGTTCACCGCCGCGCAGGAGGAATTCGGCCTGCCGGGCGTGCTGGTGAACAACGCCGCCGCGAACTTCCCCGTCCCGGCCGAGGAGATGTCGCCCAACGCCTGGCGCACCGTCGTCGACATCACCCTCAACGGCACGTTCTTCTGCGCCCGTGAGTTCGCGCGGCGCCATCTGGCCGCCGGCACGCCGGGATCAGTCATCAACATCGGCGCGTCCTACGCCTGGACCGGGGGGCCGGGGTTCGCGCATTCGGCCGCGGCGAAGGCCGGGGTGAAGAACATGGTCGAGACCCTCGCCGTCGAATGGTCGCCGTACGGGATCCAGGTCAACGGGCTTGTGCCCGGGATGTTCCCGCATGAGGACCAGACGGCGGACATCAAGGGCAACCTCGCCCGCAGCTCCGACAAGGACGCGACCCAGCCCGCGCTGCGGGTCGGGCGCCTGCGTGAGCTCGGCTGGGCCGCCACCTTCCTGGCCTCGCCCTACGCGCGTTTCATCTCCGGCCACACCCTCGTCGTCGACGGGGCCAACTGGCAGCGGCGATCGCTCACCAACCCGGCTGTGGTCACAGTCAGGGACCAGATGGGCCGCGGTCCCTTCAATCCATGACAGCACCGCCGAACCTCCCGCTGCCGCCGAACCTCCCGCCACGGGGGGTCGAGCGCGCGCTCGCCCGCCAGCGGCACCGCTACGAGGACGAGGTCGAGCGCCTCATCGACGCGACCTTCCGGGTCATGCGCGAACGCGACACCGCCAATCCGTCCGTCAGCGAGATCCTGGCGGCCTCGGGACTGTCGACGACCGCGTTCTACCGTCATTTCCCGACCAAGGACGACCTGCTGCTCACGCTCCTCGAACGCGCGCACGACATCACCAGGCGGCACATCGAGGAGCGGCTGGCCGCCGAGAGCGACCCGGTCCAGCGGATCGCCGAGTGGGTGCGGGCGATGTTCGACCTGCTGCGCACGGACGACCTGGTGGTGGCTAACCGGCCCTTTCTGCTGGCTCATCCCAGGCTGCTCGAGCGGTTCCCGGCGGAGCTCGGCACCTGGTTCGACGCCCTGGTGGCACCGCTGGCGACGGCGATCGCCGACGCGAGGCGAGCGGCACCCGGGGCGCCCGCACCGCCGGCGGCAACCATGCCGTCGGCAACCACGCCGGCGGCAACTACGCCGTCGGCAGCACCCACCCGGCCGGACGTGCCCGGGTCCGACGCCGCGGTGGACGCGCGCCTGGCGATGCAGCACGTCTTCGGCATCCTCGTCGATCACGCGGCGCTGCGGCGCCGGCTGGAGGCGCAGACGGTGGATTCGGTGATCTCCTACACCTGGCGTGCCGTTCTCGCCGCCGGCCCGGCGACTCCGTCCTCGTGACGAGTTAGGGGCGCGCGGATGGACATTCGGTTGAGCGGCGAGCAGCGGATGCTGGCGGACCTGGCCGCGCGGATCGCGGCCGATCTCGCACCGGGCGGCGTCGCCGCCCTGGCGCCCACCGTACGCGGGGACGGGGACGAGGCCCGCTGGTCGACCCTGGTCGAGGCGGGGCTGGTGGCCCTGCACATTCCGGCGGAGCGCGGCGGCGCCGACGAGGGCGGTGCTTACGAGGGCTGCGCTGACGGGGGCGGTGCTGACGGGGGCGGCGGCGATGAGGGTGGTGCCGGCGGAGGCGGGGTCGTGGCGGCCGCGCTTGTCGCTGAGCGGCTGGCGGGAGATCTCGTACCCGTGCCATTCGTGGGCGCCGCCGTGTGGGCGCCGACCCTGCTCGCCGCGGCCGGCGACCGGGTAGCGGTCCAGGCCGTGGCCGCGGGCACGCTGCGGCTCGCCCCGGTTCTGCGCACCGATCTGACCGGGCTCGCCGGTCCGGGTGAGCCCGGTGTCGCCTTTGACGCCCAGGGCGCCGACGCGGGTCTCCGGATCGGCGCCGGCGGCTGCCTACGAGCGGTGCGGCTCGATGCGGCGGCTGGCGGCGCCGACCTGACGAGATCGATGTGCCCGGTCCCCGCGGACGCGCCGGCAGCCAGTGGGATTCCCCCGGTCGGTGGGGCGCTCACCCGCGAGGATCTGGCCCGAGCCGAGGCGGTCGTCCTCGCGGTGCTCGCCGCGGACCTGCTCGGGGTGATGGGCCGCGCGCTCGACGACGCCGTCGCCCACGTCCGCGGGCGTGCGCAGTTCGGCGTTCCGGTCGGCTCGTTCCAGGTCGTCCAGCACCTGGCCGCGCACGCCGCCGTTCTGGTGGAAGGCGCGCGCAGCTCGATGTGGCATGCCGCCTGGGCGGCCGGCGAGCTGCCCACCGCCGACGCGCTGCTCGCGGCCCGGCAGGCGAAGGCGTTCTGCGCGAGTGCCGCCCGCGAGGTCGGTGAGATCGCCATCCAGATGCTGGGCGGGATCGGCCTCACCTGGGAGCACCTGGCGCAGGTGCGGCAACGCCGCATTCTGCTTTCCCGGCGCGTTCTCGGCGATGAGAACGCCCAGTACGCAGCGATTGCCACCACCCGGCTGGCCGGTGTCGGCGCGGGCACGGGCTCGGAATCGGCGGCGGAACCGGGAACAGAACCGGGAAAAGAACCGCGCGCAGGAGCAGGAGCAGGAGCAGGAGCGGGAGCGGGAGCGGGTTGATGGACTTCTTCGACAGCCCCGCGGAGGAGGCGTTCCGGTCGGAGCTGCGTGCCTGGCTCGCAGCCCAGCAGGTCGCGCCGCTGCCATCCGATCCGGACGCGCGCATCGAGGCGCTCGGGCAATGGCACCGGAAGCTGGCCGCCGCCGGATATGTCGGCCTGACCTTCCCGGTGCAGTACGGCGGACGTGGGCTCGCCCCCACCTTCGACGCGATCCTCAATGACGAGCTGGGGTTCGGCGGCTATCCACCGCCGCCCGCCATCCACCACATCACCAACGCGATCCGCCTGTTCGGGTCGGATGCGCAGAAGGCGCGGCACCTGCCGGGCATGCTTGCGTGCACGGAACGCTGGTGCCAGGGCTTCAGCGAACCGGATGCGGGCAGCGACCTCGCGTCCGTCCGTACCCGTGCGATCCGCGGCACCGACGGTGAGGGCCGCGACGTCTACCATGTGCACGGCCAGAAGATCTGGACCAGCGAGGCGCTGTGGTCGCAGTGGTGCCTCCTGCTGTGCCGGACCGAGCCCGACAGGCCGGCGCACCGCGGACTGTCCATGCTGCTCGTCCCGCTGGACCTGCCCGGCATCGAGGTGCGTCCCATCGTCACCGCCGGCGGGGCCCGCGAGTTCGCCGAGGTCTTCTTCGACGACGTCCAGGTGCCCGCGGCCGGTCTGCTGGGCGCGCCGGGGCAGGGCTGGGCGATTGCCATGCAGCTGCTCGGCTATGAACGCGGGCCCGGGGACATCGGCTGGGTCGCCCGCCTGATGCGGATGCTCACCGTGCTCGAGGACGACATCCGTTCCGGTCGGGTGGTCACGGACGAGACCGGCCGCCGGGATGTCGCCCGCGCCTGGGTGACGCTCGAAGCGCTCCGGCTGCACGTCGCGCGGACACTTTCCGCCCGTCTCGACGGATCGCTGCCGGGCCCCGAGGGCTCAATCGACAAACTGCTCGTGACGGAGGCCGACCAGGTTCTCAACCACGTCATCATGGATCTGCGCGGAGCGGCCCCGCTGCTGGCCGAGGAATCCTGGCTCGATGCCTATTTCTGGTCGCGGGCCCAGTCGATTTTCGGCGGGACCCAGCAGATCCAGCGCTCGATCGTCGCCCAGCGCGTGCTCGGCCTGCCGAGATGAAACCGCGCGCCGGGCCGGGCGGCGGCCCGGTAGCCCGGTGCCCGGTGGCGGACGGAATCAGAACGTTCGGGGTGTGTTGATCCACAGAACGGTGGTCGGAACGGCCCCCGGGTTGCTGAACTGGTGGGTACCGACTCCGACCGGCCGCTGTCGACCGTTCCAACGAAGGACCGATCCATGACGATTCCAGCTCATCTTTCGTACACGACCGACCATGAATGGCTCGCGCTGGACGGCGATACCTGCACGGTCGGCGTCACCGAGTACGCCGCCACCGCGCTCGGCGACGTCGTGTTCGTCGAGGCACCGGAGGTCGGCCAGGCGGTGACGGCGGCCGAGGCCTGCGGCGAGATCGAGTCGACCAAGGCCGTCAGCGACCTGATCGCCCCGGTGTCCGGCGAGGTCGTCGAGGTCAACCCGACGCTGCGGGACAAGCCCGGCCTGATCAACTCCGACCCGTACCAGGAAGGATGGATCTTCCGCGTGCGGGTGACCCGGACCCCGGCCGATCTGCTCGACGCCAATGCCTACGCCGCGCACATCGGCGAGGCGTGACCCCCTGTGACGCCAGTGATCTCCATGATCCCTGTGACCGATGTTCCCGCCCGGGCCGAATAGACGGGTGTCGCCGTGGCGATCAGTGTTTTCGAGCTGTTCAAGGTCGGCATCGGGCCGTCCTCGTCGCACACCGTCGGGCCGATGCGTGCCGCCGGGATGTTCGCGGAGCACCTGGCGGCTGGCGGACAACTGCTCCGCACCGTCCGGGTGCTGGCCGAGCTGTTCGGATCGCTGGGGGCCACCGGCCGGGGCCACTCCAGCGACCGTGCGGTGATCCTCGGCCTGCTCGGGCACCGCCCCGAGACGATCGACCCGGCGCAGGTGGACGCCGAGGTGCGGGCCGCCCACGCGAACGGCTGCCTCGACCTGCTCGGCCGGCACCGGATCGGCTTCGACCCCGGCCGGGACCTGGTGCTGCACTTGCACAGAACGCTGCCGTTCCACCCGAACGGCATGCGTTTCACCGCCTTCGACGAGACGGGCGCGGTGTGCGGCGAGCGTGTGTACTACTCGGTGGGCGGCGGGTTCGTCCTCGACGAGGACACGATCGCCAGCACGGACCGGCTGACCGCGGACGGGACCGTGCCGCCCTACCCGATCACCTCCGGCGACCAGCTGCTGAAACACTGCTCCGCGTCCGGCCTGCCGATCAGCGAGATCATGCTCGCGAACGAGACGGTGTGGCGCACGCCGGAGGACGTCCGCAGCGGTCTGCTGGCCATCTGGGACGTCATGCAGCGCTGCATCGTCAGCGGTTTGTCGACCGAGGGCACCCTGCCCGGCCGGCTCGGCGTCCCGCGCCGCGCGCCGGGCCTGCACCGCCGGCTCACCGCCGAAGAGCTCACCGCCGAAGAGCTCGCAGCCGCGGAGCCGAGCGTCGCGGTACGTGGTTCCGCGGAGCCGCGTGTCGTGGAGCCCGGTTCCGCGGAACCGGGCGGCGCGACACGCGGCGGCGCCCCGCTCGACCCGCTGCACGTCATCGACCGGGTCAGCCTCGCCGCCCTCGCGGTCAACGAGGAGAACGCCGCCGGCGGACGGGTCGTCACTGCTCCGACCAACGGTGCCGCGGGCATCATTCCCGCCGTCCTGCACTACCTTTCCCGGTTCGTACCGGGCAGCACGGACGACGACGTGGTGCGTTTCCTGCTCACCGCTGGCGCGATCGGACTGCTCTACAAGGAGAACGCCTCGATCTCGGGCGCGGAGGTCGGCTGCCAGGGTGAGGTCGGCGTCGCCTGCTCCATGGCGGCCGCCGGGTTGTGCGAGGTGCTGGGCGGGACGCCGCAACAGGTCGAGAACGCCGCCGAGATCGGTATGGAGCACAACCTCGGGCTCACCTGCGACCCGGTCGAGGGGCTCGTCCAGGTGCCCTGCATCGAGCGGAACGCGATGGGCGCGGTGAAGGCCATCAACGCCGCCCGCCTGGCGCTGCACGGAAGCGGCGAGCACATCGTGAGCCTCGACAAGGTCATCCGCACCATGCGCGAGACCGGCGCGGATATGAAGGACAAATACAAGGAGACCTCTCGCGGCGGCCTCGCCGTGAACTTCATCGAGTGCTGACCGCTCGGCGGCCGACATGAACCGGCTTCCGTGTAGTTGGAATCGCACCGTGTTCACGCGCCGTGTTCACACGGGGGAGGACGTCAAAGTAGCGGAAGGATCGCGACGCCGACGGTTCCGCGGGCCGTGCGCTTCGCCCGGTACATCGCGCTGTCGGCCGTTCTCAGGAGGTCACTGGGATCAGTGTCGCTGGAGCGGGTGAGGGCGACTCCGACAGTTGCGCTCAGGCCGATGAGATCGTCGCCGTGGTGCACCGGGTCGGCCAGGACCTGTCGGAGGCGACGTGCCACGGCAGTGGCCTGCTCCTGGTCGGCCTCACCGAGAATCACGACGAACTCGTCACCGCCGAGCCGGTAGGCCGTGTCGCCGGGCCGGCAGGCGTGGACGAGCCGGCGGGCGACGGTGCTCAGGACGACATCTCCGGCCTCGTGGCCGAAAGTGTCGTTGATCTGTTTGAAGTGGTCCAGATCGACGAACACGATCGCGGTGGTGCCCGCGCCGGGCCGGAGTGCGTCCAGCAGTGCGGTCCGGTTGGGCAGGCTCGTCAGCGGGTCGTAACGCGCCTGGCGCAGCAGCTGGTCCTGCAGGCTTCTGCGTGCGGTCACGTCGTGAATGGTCGTCAGCCTTCCGCCGATATCCGGGTGGGCGAACTGGTCGGAAGCACGGAAGTCGAACCAGCGGTACACCCCGTCAGCCCCCCGGAGCCGGAGATCGCGCACCGTCGTGACGCCGGTGGGCGGGCTGCGGCCGGTGTCGTCCGCCGGGGCGAGCGCACGTCGAAGCTGGTCGATGTCGTCGGGATGCACCATGCCCCACTGCTGCCCCCGGAGGGCATCGGCGTCGTAGCCGAGCAGACGGGTCACGGCGGAGCTGACGAACGTGACGTTGGCCTGGCGGTCGGTGACGAGCACGATGTCGTGGACGTTGTGAAGCAGAGCGGACAGCGTTTCGTCCTCCCGGCGTTCCGCCTGGGCGAGCAGCCGGGTCGCGAGCGCCAGCCCGAAGACGGTCGCCGCCACGGAACAGATGATCAGCGCATACTGCCACCCCTGCTCGGGGCGCAGTCCGGACAACGCGGCCGAGGTCGGAAGTTCCAGCATGACGTACCCCCCGTCGGCCAGGGCGGGATCACGGACGGCGAACGCGATGGAATCCTCCGCGGTTGTCGCCGGCCCCGGCAGCCGCACCGCGCCGGAAGCAGGCAGTGTGGCCAGGACCGCGGGGTCGGCGAGGCGGCGGCCGATGAGCCTGCGGTCCCAGGAGTACCTGGCCACGCCGTTGACGTCCAGTTCGGACAGTCCGCCCGTCGAGCCGAGGCCGACCGACCCCACCGCCTCGTACCCCTGTTGCTGCGGTGAGATGTCGGCCCGAATGCCGATCGAGACCACCGCGATCGACGCACCGTTCTTCAGGACGGGGAGCAGCGAGTAGTTCCAGTAGTTCCCGTCGACCGACTGCACCGGCAGGTTGCCTGCCTGGCCACCCAGCGCGGTGGCGAACGCCGGGTCCCCTGCCCGTGCCGGAACGGGTGCGTCGGCGGGCGCCGCATCGATGACCTGGCCGTCTCTGCTCAGAAGCGCCATCGACGTGCCGTCGGACAGCACGGCGAACTGATTCAGCACGATCTTGTTGGCGGCGGACGGGGTGAGCGTCCACGGCACCGCGGAGATGTCGGCGATCAGATTCCTTGTGGCGCCCGACGCGTCGTTGTAGCGCGCGGAGCCCTCCGCCACATCGGCGAGTTCGTGGAGCCTTCCCCGGGTGGCCTCGCGCTCGGCCGCTCGGTCCAGGCTGAGGGCTGTTCCCGCCATCACGACAAGCAGGATCGCCGCGAGGACCAACGGCCCCCAGGTCTGCAGCCGCCTGCCGCGCCCGTGGCCGGCCTTCGCGGCCGGCTGGTGCATGTCCGGCCGCCGCCGCGCAGCGCCGGCAGGGCGAATCTCCCTCCCGGCGGCCTCGCCGCTGGGGATCTTCCCGGCGGCGCCCTCCTCCACGGCGGCGCCCTCCTCGCCGGGGGTGACCGCTCGGGGAGCTGGCTCCGCCTCGCGGAGCGCGACCGGCTCCGGCTCAGGTCGACCGGGACGACCGGGACGACCGGGGGCGCACTCCTCAATCACCCAACGACTGCCGCCGTCGCGTTTGGCCCGGTACATGGCGTGGTCAGCCTGCCGCACCAGCTGGTCGGGGCGGACGCCGCCGCGGGGCAGACCGTCCGGAACGACCGCGCCGACGCCGACACTTGCACTGACGCGCGGTCGCCGACCATCAACTGTCATCGGACCCGCGAGAAGGTCGACGACGCGGGCGGCCACGCGGATGGCCTCGGCCCGGGAGACGCCCTGGAGGAGGACGACGAACTCGTCCCCGCTGAGACGTCCGACGACGTCCTCACGCGGCGCGTTGCCGGCACGGTCACTTCCGGTACGCACCGCGTCGACGAGCCGGCGGGCGACAATCCGCAGAACCTCGTCGCCCACCTGGTGGCCGTGGGTGTCATTGACCGCTTTGAACCCGTCGAGGTCGACGAACAGCAGGAAGACGGAGGCGTTGGTGGCGACTGTCGCCGCCAGAGCGCTGTCGACGGCGGCCATCACCGCGGTCCGGTTGGCCACACCGGTCAGGCCGTCGGTATGCGCCTGGTCGGTGAGACGGTCCTGGAGATCCTTGCGTGTCCCGATCTCATGGCAGGTGACCAGGATTCCGCCCACGGCGGGATCGTCGCGCAGATCGGCGGCCTCGACGTCGAAGCAGAGCCATCCGGTGGGGCCGATCGCGGGGGAACCACGCGTGTCGCTGAGAAACCTGACATCAAGCTCCGGCGGCAACCGCGGGTTGTCGATCAGGGCCCGGACACGTGGCACGTCCTCGGGGTGGACGAGGTCCGTCAACGGCCGGCCGAGATCGGCCGGCGGCGCGCGTCCGAGCAGGTGGCGGCCGGCCGCGCCGACGAAGGTCAGCCGGTGACTGTCGGCCTCGGCGACCAGGACGAGATCGAGCGTGCCGGACAGCAGCGCGTCGGTGCGTGCCCGGCCACGTCGCGCCGCGCGGGTCCAGACCGCCCCGAAGAGCGCCAGCGACGAGAGGCAGGCGACATACACCGTGGTGAGGGTGATACCGCGCTGTCGCTGCTGTTCGCGCAGGTCCGCATAGAGGTCGGCCTCGCGGCGTTCCAGCAGGAGGTAGTAGCCCGTGCTGGGGACGCGGTGCGCGAAGTGGACGACACGGTCGTCGCCGTCGCCGGTCGTCCACTCGCTGGTGATGCCAGTCGCGACCTCGGCCAGGTCGGCCGGGGCCAGGACCTGCGTGCCGATCAGACCCGGATCCCAGGCGTTCACCACGACTCCGGCCCGATCGGTCTTGTACGTGCCCTTGTCGGCGACGGCCTGGGCGAAGGCCTGGAACTGGGAGTTGTCGTTCGCTGCCACCAGAACCCCCCAGGGCCGCGCCCCACCGACCGGCGCTGTCGTGGCGACCAGCTTCCGGCCGGCCAGGTCGAACAGGTCCGACGCGGCCGCTTTGCCTGCCAGCGCCGAGTCCCAGGCAACCCCCAGTTCGGTGACTGTCGGCGACGGCTGCGCCGGGTCGAGGCTGGCGGTGACCGTCCCGTCCGGTGCGTACAGCGCGACGGCCTGGTTGGGGACGAACGTCGGCGAGTTCGTGAACAGACGCAGGAGCTCCCTGTTGAGCGCCGGGTCGTCACGCGCGAACGGGGTGACAGCCACCTGGTCCGCGAGCAGCTGCGGATTCTCGAGCAGGTTGGACATGTTCGCGAACTGGCCGACGAGGCGCTCCCGGTCGGCCAGTCGCTCGGCCTCCTCGGCCGCCAGTCGGGCCCGCCCCAGCATGACCAGGGCGATGCCCTGCCCGGCGAGAAGGCAGAGCACGCCCAGGAGCAGCAGCCTGACACCGCGGCCCCGAACGCGCAGGCCCAGTGCGCGGACCCTGCCGGCCGACAGCTCGCGGCCGGTCATACGGGCCCGCGTCGCCTGCACGGGATCTCCAGTCGGTGGTGCCCCGGAGCGCGCGTCACCTTCAGTGACTTCCCGGATTCGGCCGGCAGGATGCGCGCAGCGCCGAGGCGCTGTTCCGGGAGACGACCGCGCCTCGGGTCAGCCGGTGACGGTGCGCCGCCGGACGTGCCGGACGTACGTACCGGATGTGCCAGATGTACCGGACGTACTGGGCGGCGCTCCGCCGTCCGGACGGGCGGCGCCGCCTGCTCAGACGGCGCCGCCCGCTCTTCGACGTCTTTCGTTCAGCGACGTTGCCTGGTCAGACGGCGCCGTCCGCTCACTCTCGCTACCTGCACTGGCCGGAGCGCGGGCCGCCGGCGGTGTTCCCGACCTGCTGCAATGTCGGTTCGTTGCCGCTGCAGCTGAGCGGGCCGGAGACCTGGTTGTAGCTGAATCCGGGCACGGTGTCGCCCGGCAGCGGGCCGCTGCCGCTGTTGTCGGTGATCTTCGCCGGGCCGCCGACGGTGTTGCCCGAGGCCTCCAGGCCGCCGGAGTTCCCGGTCAGGGTCAGCGGCCCGCTGACGGTGTTACCGGCGCAGGCGACGGCGTCGCCCGGGTCGGCACCGACGAGCACGAAGCCACTGCTGTTCCTGATCGTCACCGGGCCGCTGATCGTCGTCTGGCAGAGGGAGACGGCGACCGCGCCGTCCGCGGTCACCGGCCCGGCGAGGGTGGCGCCGGAGAGGGCCAGCGCGCCGCCGGCCTTCACGGTCACCGGCCCGTTCTGCCGGCCGCCGGGGCCGAAGCACAGGGCCTGACCGGCCGTGACCGTCAGTGGGCCGCTGCGTGCCGTGGTGACGCACGGCTGGCTGAAGCCGACGGTGACAGCCGTCGGAGCCGGGGTCACACTCGCCGCGTGGGCCGCGTCGCCGCCGTAGCTGGCGGTGATCGGGTGCGTGCCGGGCTGGAGCCCACGCAGGCTGACGCCGGCGGTCCCGTCGACCAGCGTCGCCGTTGCGAGAGCGACGTCCCCGTCCAGGAAGGTGACCGTTCCGGTGGGAGTGCCGGCGCCCGCCGGTGTCGGCGCCACGGTGGCGGTCAGGTCCACGGCCTGCCCGAACAGCGGCGTGGACGTGCTGGCGCCGAGCGAGACCGACGACCCGTAGCGGAACGAGACGGTGGCGTGCCCGCCCGCGTGGTTCACACCGGAGACGAGGGAGACGTCCGTCAGCGTCGGCGCGGCGTACCCGCTGCCACCGCCGCCGCCAGCGCCGTAGAGATTGCCCGGGTTGCCGCCGCCGGAGCCGCCGCCTCCACCGCGGTAGCCGCCACCGCCGCCACCACCACCGTTGCCACCGGCACCGCCGTTGCCGCCGGGGCCTCCGCTGCCCGGGTTGACCTGACTGGTGACCGGGTCGAGGTCGCCGCCCGCGCCGCCGGGGGCGCCGATGTTGGAGTTCCGGCTACCGCCGTCGCCGTGCGTGGTCTGGGTGCCGCCCTTGCCGGCCAGCCCGGAGCCGGCGGGGCCGCCGCCCTCGCCGCCGTCCGCGCCTGCCAGGCCGCCCCCGTCACCGCCGTGCAGCAGGGGGCCGCCGTTTCCGGCGCCACCCCCGCCGCCGGCCACCATGATGCGGTCGTTCGGGCCGAAGGCACCGACGCGCACATCCGAGCCGCCGCCGCCGGCCCCGCCACCGCCGTGGGCGCCGCCACCGCCCCTTCCGTGCCCGATCCCGCCGTCGCGGGCGAACTCGCCGCGCCGGGACGATCCGGGCACACCGGCCGCGCCGACCGTGATCTGCAGTACCTGCCCCGGGCTGACGGCCACGGTCGCCCGGGTCTGCCCGCCGAGGCCGCCCGGAGCGCCGTCGTTCACCGGGTTCGGGGTGACATACCCGGCCGCGCTTCCGCCCTCGGCGCCGTACAGGTCGATGGTCACGCTGGTGACGCCGTCGGGAACGGTGAACGTGTCGGTGCCGGCGGTGGTGTAGACGCAGGACGGCGCGGGCGCCGCCGTGAGAGCACCCGCCGTGCCGCAGGCGGCCAGGCCGCTGCCGGTGTCGGCCGCCGAGGCGGCGGCAAGGGGGAGTACGAGTGGAACCGCCGCGGCCGCCGCGACGACGCCGACCAGAGCACCGGCTGTCCCGGTGATTCGGCGTCTGCGAACAAGTGGACCACGCTTCAAGGAAGTGCACCGCCTTTTCGGGCCCGGGCGCTGTCGCCCGGGCCCGTGATAACCGCAGATAACAAAGGGACTGACAGTGGGCCTTTTCCATCTCACTCACGGTCCACGGTCGGGAACGGCCGATGGTCCGAGTCGACGATGGAAAAGGCCCACACCGGGTCAGGGGGTCGAAACAGAGGTCAGACGCCGTCGTCGGCGCACAGCGCCCAGGCCTCGGTATAGGTGTTCGGCGAGCTCGCGCCGCCGGTGTGGCTGTACGCCGTCCAGTAGGCCGCGGTCGTGGTGCCGTCGGCGACGGCCGTCCCACCGGAGTTGCTCGGGTAGCTGCCGTTGAGGTGCGTCCCGCCCGAGCCTGGCCCGGTGAAGGCAGTGGTCGTCACACTGCCGCCGCTGACGGCGGCGCCACCGCTGATCAGCTTGCCGTCCTCGCCGCCGCAGCCGACCGTGGCGGTCTGGCCGGTGGTCGCGGACGTCGGACCACTCACCTCGGTGTACCGGACGGTCACGGTGACGCCGCTGACGTCGATCTCGTCGCCGCTGCAGATCGCGTAGGCGTAGGTCGTGTTGCCGCTGTTGCCGCCGCCGCCGTTCCACCCGACCGCCGTCCAGGCGTTCGGGTTGGTCTCCCCGTTGCCTGCCGCGATCTGGCCATAGCTGTGGGTGGAGTCGTTGAAGGTCGGGAAGCTGGCGATCGGCTTGAGGCTGCCGATGCTCGCCGGGGTGGCACGCGCGCCACCGCCGAGCAGGATCGTGTCCTGCGGGCAGACCGCCGTCACCAGGCCCACCGTCGACGCGCTGGCCGGGCCGGAGACCTTGTTCATGACCACCTGGGTGTGATCGATCAGGTCGCTGGTCACGCACATCGCGTACGGCGTGCTGGAGTAGGCGGCGTCGAACGTGCCACCCGACCCGCCGATACCGAGCCAGTGCGTCACGTCGGTCCCCACGACACCGGTCGTGCCGGTGTATTCGGTGCTGCCGTCGGGACTCGGCGAGGTGCCGTTGACGTGGTTGCCGTTCGACACCATGCCGGTGCCGATGGCCTGGTTGATACCGCCGCCGAAGGCCAGACCGCTGGCACAGTCGGCATGGGTGGAGATCTCGGAGAACGCGGCCCCGGGCCCGCTGGTGGCCCCTGGTGTCTTCACGGTGACGCCGACGGTGTTGGCGTGTGCCGCACCAGGAAACGCCACGGCCAGTGCCGCGCCGAGGGCCAGCGTGCAGCTGACCCTGCGTGCGGGCATGCCAAACAGCCTTGTCATCGGTTTCCCCCTCGTGACCTTCGCTTCGGTGCACGAGCGAGCAACCGTGCCCGTCCCCACCGGCGAATGACGTCTGTGTGAAACGCAGGGTGTGCGACGCTGCACTGCATCCGCTGATGCGGAGCAATTGATGACTATAGGCCGCATCTACGGGTCCTGTGGCATGTTGCAGCGACTCGTCTGTAGGAGCTGGCGCGGCGAGCCGCTGCTCCGGGCGGATGGCCCCGGCCGCACGACGCGCCGGCGGACGTCAGCAGCCTCGCAAGATCACTCCTGGTGACCTCGCTGATATCGCGACGGGGTGGGTCAGGCGGTGGCGCCGCGGCGCAGCGAGCGGTACAGCAGCTGCGCGTCGCCGAGGCGGCGGCGCAGCGTTCGCTCCAGGCCGGCGATGGGGTAGAGGTTCTGCGGGGCGCGGGCGTCCTTGAACTCCTGGGACGCGAACCGGGGCAGCGTGGCCTGGCTCAGGTCGGCGAGCTCGACGGCGTGGTCGACGGACGTGCCGGAGCCGCACTCGACCCGCACGATGCCCGCCCAGGGAGCGCCGGGGCGGCAGGGCAGGCGCAGGTACCAGCTTGGGCGGTCCCAGCTGCGTCCCACCGTGAACACCGGGGTGCGTTCCCCCGGCCCCAGCCGCCCGACGACGGCCAGCGGCGGGCCTTCCAGGTAGGACGAGTGATGGGTCTTGACGAAGCCCAGCGTGCGGGGGAGCGCGCCGGCATGCAGGGGGCCGTCGACGACCAGCAGCGCGTCCGTGAAAGCTCCGTCGGCCCCGTGGGCTTCGGTGGCCGGGAACGGGTGGTGGGCCCGCAGGTCGCGGTGGGCGCCCAGGGCGGTGGTCATCTCCAGTCCGCGCAGTTCCCGCTGGAGGGCGAGGTTCAGGTCGTCCGGGCCGGCGCCGTCCGTCTGATGCAGGTGGTAGGTGCCCTCGGCGGTCCTGACGTCACCGGCCTGGCGAGCCGACGTGAAGAGGCCGCGGCGCACATGCGCGGCCAGCAGGTGGGCACCGGCGCCGCAGCAGCAGACGACACCGCCCGCGTAGGAGGCGCAGATGGCCGGTGCGGCGATGTTGGCCGCGGCGACGCCGTCCGCGGGGGCGCCGTCCGTGGGGGCGCCGTCCGCGGGGGTGCCGGCCGGCTCGGTCTCGTGGATCCAGGCCCGGGCCTCGACGCGGCGCACACCGTCGACGAACAGCACCGCGGACGGCGGCGTCACAGCGAGACCACGGGCCGCCGGAGTGGGGACCGGTCGCCAGGCGGGCACCGGCACCTCCACGCCCGCGTTGGCCGGCGTCTTCGACTCCTTCAGGCCGTCGTCGGCGACGGAGGTGCCGTAGCTCGGGTCCCAGGCGTCGACACTGAACCGCATCCCGCCCACGCCGGCCCGCGGGGCCGGCACCGCGGACGCGGTCGTGGCGGCGGTGGTCCGCCGATGGCTGTCGTCGCTCACGTGGACTCCCTCCGGATGGTGGAGGTGCGCTGGTCACGGGTGACGGCGAAGCGTACCGGCACCCGTTCGGCGAGAGCGCCGACGTGGGTGACGATGCCGACCATCCGGCCGCGGCCGGCGCTGGTCCCGCCGCTGGCGAGGTTCTCCAGCGCGGTCGCGACGACGTCCAGGGTGGAGTCGTCGAGGGTGCCGAAGCCCTCGTCGAGGAAGATCGAGTCGAGCTGCGCGGCGCCGGCCGCCGCCATCGTCGTCAGCTGCGCCGACAGGGCCAGGGCGAGCGCGAGGCTCGCCTGGAACGTCTCCCCGCCCGACAGGGTCCGTACCAGGCGGCGCGAGTCGGCGTCGGCGTGGTCGACGACGAGGAACTCGCCCTGTTCGTGGGTCAGCTCGAACTGGCCGCCGGACAGCTCGGCGAGGGTGACCGACGCGTCGGAGACCAACGTGTCCAGCGCCGCGGCGACCAGCCACCGCTGGAACCGGTTCGAGCGCAGCAGAAGATCGAGCTGGTGTGCGACCTGCTCCTCCTCCCGCGCGCGGGCCAGGTCGGCACTCAGCGCGGCGGCCTTGGCACGTCGCTCGGTGACCCGACGAAGCTCGGCTTTCGCCTGTTCCAACGCGGACGACGTCGCCTGGGCCGCGGCATCTCCTACGGACCGCCCGCCTGGCCTGGGCCGTGGCACGGCGTCGGAGACGATCCCGCCGCGTGGCTGCCGCTGTGGCTGCGGCGGCGGGTTGTCCTGCCTCGGTAGTGGGATGCCGTGCGCGACGAGGACCTCGGTCAGCGCTCGCGTCACCGCCTGCCCGGCCTGCTCGGCCCGGCTGACCTGTGCGCGCAGGCCGGGCAGCTCGCGCTCGCGCGCCGACGACTCGGCTGCCGTCCAGCTGGTGAGCGTCGTCCAGCCGGCGAGCAGATCCTGGCTGTCGACCGTGGGCGCGCCGAGCGCGACGACGGTGTCCCTGGCGCGGGCGAGCACGGTCTGGGCGTCGCCGCGGGCCTGCTGCGCGGCGCGCAGGCCGGCCTCGGCGGCATCGGCATCCGCCCGGGTGGCGCGCAGGCCCTGGTCCGCTTCCGTGACCGCCCGGTCGAGCTGGTCGAGCTCGGCGAGTGCCGCCGTCACCTCGTCGGCGGGAGGGGCACCGGCGAGCGCGGCACGCAGCTCGGCGACCAGGCGTTCGGTGGATGCCAGGCCGACCGCCGCGTCACGCTCGGCACCAACCGCCGCGAGCTGGTCGGCTTCCGCCTGCCCGGCGGCCGCATCGGCGTGGTCGTATGCACGCCGGGCGTCGTCGCGGGCGGCGCGGGCCGCGCTCTCCTCGACGGTGGCGGCGGTCAGCCGCGCTTCCCGCCCGGTTGCCTGCTCCTCGGCCCAGGCGACCAGCCACGCCCAGCTTCCGGCCAGGTCCGATCCGCCTCCGCCTCCGCCTCCGCCATCGCCGTTGCCACCGGTGCCGGCACCGGGACCGGCACCGGGCCCGGTATCCGCGGGCTCGTCGGTGAGGACCGGAGCACCGAGCACGACCAGCGGGTCGCGGGCGGCTGTCAGTGCGGCGCGAGCCTGTGTCTCCGCCGCGGCGAGCTGTGCCACCACCTGACCGGCCTGGTCCGCCACGCGGCGCGCCGCGGCAAGCTCCTGCCCGGTCCGGGCTACCTCCTGCTCGCGGTGGGCGATCTCGGCGAGTCCCGCGTCGACGCCGGCGGAGTCCGGGGCGTCGGCGAGGGCAGCCTGCAGGTCGTTGACGCGTTCGCCCAGCTGGTGTGCCCGCAGGCCGGCGGAGAGCTCGGTGCGGTCGGCCTCGGTCGCGCGCTTGTTCGCGAGGTCGAGGGCCGAGGTGGCGTCATCCAGCGCCGCCTGCGCCATCACGAGGGCCGCGGGCGCCCCCGGCCGGCCGTCGCCCGTGGGCTCGGGGCCGGCCGGCTGCCGGTTGCCGGCCGTGGGCAGGGTGACGACGGTCTGCTCGCACACCGGGCACGGTTCGCCCGCGACGAGGTGCGGGCGCAGCGCACCCGCGAGATCAGCGGTTCGCGCGTGTTCCAGTGCCCGCGCGGCCTCGCCGCGGAGCTGTCGAGCGGTCTCGACGGCGGCGGCCGCGGTGTCCCGGGCGGCGCGGGCCGCGGTGTGGACGGATTCGGCTTCGGCGCGGGCGACGAGCTGGCGGGTGAGATCGTCGTGGTCGGCGCGGGCGCGTTGCAGCATGGTGCGGTCGGGGGTGGCGGCGAGCGCGGTGCGGGCGTCGTCGTCGGCCCGTTCGGCGTCGTGGCGGCGCTGGGCGGCGCGGTCGGCGTCATGCCGGGCGGCACGCAGCTTCCCGGCCAGCTCGACCACGCCCTCCGGGGTGCGCACGGCGGCGAGCAGCTCATGTTCGGCTCGCAGCCGGGCGACCTCGTCAGCCAGTGCCTGGGAGGTCCGCTCCGCGGCGTCCCGCGCCGAGGCGGCGGCCTCACGGGCGCTTCGGGCGCCGGCAACGGCCTGGGCCACCCGGGTCAGCTCGTCCCGCGCGGCGACGTGCGTGGCCCGGGCCCGGGGGAGATCGGTGAGGGCGGTCGCCAGGCCGTCGTGGTGGCGGCGGGCCTGCTCCAGGGGAGCGCGGTCGGGCGCGGCGGCGACCGCGGCGCGGGCGGCGGTGTCGGCCCGCTCGGCCTCCTGCCGGGCCTTGGCCGCGTCGTCGGCCGCCGCGGTGGCCCGCGCCAGCCGGGCCGTCAGCTCGACGACGTCCCCCGGAGCCCGGATCGCCGCGAGCAGGTCGCGCTCACGTTCGACCCGGCCCAGCTCGGCGGTGGCCTCGGCGGCGGCGCTCGCGTGGGTGGCGAGCTCGGCTCGGGCCCGGTCCACCTCGCCGGTGAGGGCAGTCAGCGCGTCCACCCGGCTGCCGGCGGCGAGCTCGGCGTCCTCGGTGGCGTCCTGGTAGCCGGCGAGCTGCTCGTCGAGCACCGCGGCCCGCTGCCGGCGGTCACCGGCGCGGCCGGCGGCCGCCGTCCGGACCTCGTCGTAGACGCCGAGGCCGAGCAGCCTGGTCAGGATCCGCTGCCGGTCGGCCGGTCTGGCGTGCAGGAACTCGGCGAAGTCGCCCTGCGGGAGGACCACACAGGAGCAGAAGTGCTCGAAGCCGAGCCCGAGCAGTGCCTCCACGGCCCCGGTCACCTCGGAGTCGGCCGCGACGACCTCGGTCGCCTCGCCGGCCGCGCCGAGCCCGCCCGGGTCGACGAGCTTCTCCAGCCGCGCGCCGCGGACGGTGACGGAGCCGCTGGCGGACCTGCGCAGCTCTCGGGCCACCACATACCGGGCACCGGCGGCGTCGAAGACCAGCCGGACGGTGCCGCGCACCGCCGTCGGGGCGAGGGCCAGCGACACCAGTCGGCGGTCGTTCCACCGTGGCACCGAGCCGTACAGCGCGAACGTCATCGCGTCGATGACCGTGGACTTCCCCGACCCGGTCGGCCCGACCAGCACGAAGTAGTCGACCTCGGTGAAATCCACCGCCGCCGGGTCGCGGAACGAACCGAACCCGGCGATCTCCAGCAGCACGGGACGCATCAGCCCTGCCCTCCGACGATCTCGTCGTGCAGGGCGGCGAACAGCGCCTCGACCCGCTCGTCCGCGACACCCTGGGTGCTGAGGTACTCACCGAACAGCTCGGCCGGCCCGCGCTGCCCGCCGTTGGACGGGCGGCTGGGCCGGTCCCCGTCCACCGGCCGCGCGAACTCCGGGTCGATGCGGACCTCGAGCGCGTTCGGCAGCAGCTCCTGCACCTGGTCACGCAGCCCGGCCCGGGCCGGCTCGCGCACCAGCACCCGCAGCAGCGCGTCGCCGTACTCGGCGGCCTGGTCGCCGAGCTCCGCGACCGTGCCGCGCACCGTTCGCAGCCGGCGCCCGGCCGCGATCGGGACGTCGATCCCGCGGGCGGGGATCCCCGGTGCCGCCTCGACGACCCGCACCACGGGGGTGTTCTCCTCCTCGCCGAAGTCGAGGGCGAGCGGTGACCCGCAGTACTCGACGGGGCAGGGCGCCGGCAGCGTCTGCCGGCGGTGCAGGTGCCCGAGGGCCACATAGTGCGCGTCGGCGGGGAACGCGGTCGCCGGCACGAAGTAGTCGAAGATCGACTGCGCGAGCCGTTCGCCGCCACCGAACCTCCCGCCGACCACGGTCAGGTGCGCGAGCACCACGTTGACGGCGTCGTCGGCGAAGCCCGCGGCGAGGCTGGCCAGCAGGTCCCGCACCGCCTGGTCGTAGCGGCCCGTCTGCTCGGCCGGGGTCTGCGTCACCAGCTCGACGGCCCGGACGGCGTATCGCTGGGACAGGAACGGCAGCACGGCCACCCGCACCGGCTCGCCGCTGCCGCGGGCCACAAAGGAGATCACCCCGCCCTTGTCCGCCCGGCGCGGGGTGCCGACGAAGGTGATCCCCGCCGCCGCCATCAGTGGGCGGTACGCCTCGAAGGACCCGGCATGGTCGTGGTTACCCGCGATGACGATCACCTCGGCGCCGGTGCCACGCAGCCCGAGCAGCGCCTGGATCGCGAGTTTCTGTGCCTCGGCCGACGGCGCGGCCGACTCGTAGACGTCACCGGCGACCAGCACGGCGTCGACCTCGTGGGCGCGGGCGATCCCGACGATCTCGCGCAGGACCGCCTCATGGTCGTCGAGCCGGCTGCGGCCCTTGAGCGACTTCCCGATATGCCAGTCGGATGTGTGCAGGAACCTCATGGCGGCGGTCCTTCTCGGCGGGCGTGACCGGACGGGTCAGAACGGCAGGGGGTCGTCGGGGTCGGGCAGCAGGTTCCACGGGTCCGGACGGGCCGGCGTGCCCGGCCCCGCGGAGCCGCCCGGTTCCGCGGAACCATTCGCACCCGCGGCGCCGTGCGTCCCTCCTGGGCCGCTCGTTGTGGCTGGCGCTGCCGGCCCGGTGCCGTCGGTCTCCGACGGCCGGGTCGCCCAGGCGGGGAACGGGAACGAGACCGCGAGCGGGACGGGGATCTCGGGCTGCGAGACGAACATCGTGCCCGGCTTGGCCAGGGTGGCCCGGGAACGCTGCGCCGGCGGCAGGAAACCGTACTCGGGCCGGCCGGCCTCGGCCGTGTCCAGCCGGCCGACGATCTTGATGGAGCTGTTGGCGATGATGCGCCGCTCCACCTCGCTCGCGGTCTGCTGCGCGCCGATCAGGATGATGCCCAGCGACCGGCCGCGCTCGGCGATGTCGAGCAGGACGTCCTTGATCGGGCTGGCGCCCTCGCGTGGGGCGTACTTGTTCAGCTCGTCGAGCATGGTGAACAGCAGCCCGCCCGGGCCGGCCTCCTCCTTGCGCCGGGTCTCGTCGGCGAGAACCACTCCGACCACGAACCGTTGCGCCCTCTCCGGCAGGTTGTGCAGGTCCACGACCGTGACCTGCTGGCCGGTGGTGCTCACCCGGCGGCCTGGGCTGTCGGGCAGATCGGCCCTGATCAGCCCGCGCAGCGCCCGCAGCGACGAGCGCAGCCGGCGCACGAACGCGTTGACCGTGCCGGTGCCCGTCGCCGGCCCCGCCCACACCGCCCGGGTGGCGTCGTCGTTGACCCGGTCGATGACGAAGTCGACGAGGTCGTCGTACGTCCGCAGGGTCCGGCCCTCGACCGTGATCGCACCGTCCGCGCCGAAGGGCCGCGCGTCGAGCCGCAGCCGGTTCGTCACCTGGTGCACGACGATCGTGTACTGGTTGCGGTCGTCCTCCGCGTCGGCGAACACGTACGGCAGCAGCTCGTCGGCGCAGAACTCGCGCAGCGTCCACCAGAACGCCTGCACACCGGACGTCCGGGCGGTGACATGCGGCCGGCCACCGGTGTCACCGGGCAGCGGTGGGGCGAAGAAACCGGCGGACGCGAACGGCTCGGCCGGCAGCCCCAGCTGTGCGTAGACGGCACGGACGTTCTCGTCGATGCGGCTGTTGGGGTGGTCCAGGAACAGCAGGTCCTCGCCCTTCACCGAGAAGATCAGCGCCTTGGCGTTCACCGCCTCCCGGCCGAGCACGCCGCTGCGGAACACGGAGTAGAGCAGGAACAGCGCGAAGCTGGTCTTCGTCGCGACCCCGGAAATGCCGCTGATCGACACGTGCGCGCCGCGGGTGCCGTTGAGGAACTCCAGGTTGACGTAGATCGGGGTGCCGTCCCGGCCGAGCCCGACCGGGATCCTGCGGTCCATCTGGTCGAAGTACAGCGCCGTCGCCCGCTCGTCACCGGTCGCCCGCCGGACCAGCTCACCGGGCCGCGGCGGCACGAAGATCTCCGGCTCGACCCGGGTGGTGGTGACCTCGGCGATCTCCTGCACCTGCGCGGGCAGCACCCCGTCGGCGATGAGGAAGACGTCCGAGTCGAACGACGCGCCCTCGTGTCGCGCCTCCACCTGGGTGACCACCCCGGCCGTCATCACCGGCCCGACGCCCGGCACCTGGCGCACCGTGACGACCACATCGTCGAGCTGCAGGTAGTTCCCCTCGGCCAGCGCGACGTGGAACAGCAGCGGTGTGGCCTGCTCGGTTCCCATCACCCGCCCGACAACCCCGCTGACCTGCTGCCCGGGGCCGGAGACCGCCCCGTTCGGAACGCCGGGTGTGTCCGGTACGGCCCCGCCCGGCCAGGCGCCGTTCGGTGCCGCGCCGCCAGGCCCACCGGCCTCCGTCACCGTCACCGAAACGCCACCTCCCCGCACCTACGATCACCGTGGGCTGCCGGCAGCCGCCCCACCGGACCGATGGTGCTGCTGGCGGCGCACAGCGCCTACATTCGGTGGATCGTATGCCGCACCCGGCGAACCAGCCGGACCGCGGCGCCCGCGCCTCTCGGATCTTGCCGCTGCTACCGAGCAGGACCTGAGGATGTTGGTTGTTCCGGCGACCGCAAGCCTCAGATCTTGTCCGGCGGCAGCGGCGGCAACAGTGGTAGATCGATGCGGCAGGTCGAGGAACGAAGGATTCTGGTCGTCCGGACGACCGCGATCCTCCGCTCCTGCCTGCGGGCAATGCCAGTCGCGGCGGCGCCCGGCCGGAGCCGCGACTCGAGGAGTCGTCGCCGCGCGGCCACCGTGGCCCTCGCCAACGCCGGCGTTACTAACATCGGTGTCGGTAACATCAGTGTCGGTAACATCGATGTTAGTCTCGTCGTGTGCGCGAGGACTTCGTGGGGCGTGGCGAGGAGCTGGCGCGGCTGGGTGCCCACCTCGAGGCGGTGCGCGGTGGCCGCGGCCGGCTGGTCAGCGTGCGAGGGCGCCGGCAGGCCGGCAAGTCCAGGCTGATCGGTGAGTTCGTCCGCCGGTCCGGTCTTCCGCAGCTGTTCGCGACCGGTTCGCGTCAGGCCACCCTCCAGCGCGATCTCGACGGGTTCGTCGAGGACGCACGTCTGGACTGCACGCTGCCCGGTGCCGACGGGCTGACGGCGGGCGGGTTCACCAGCTGGGAGCAGGCGCTGCGCGCCGTTCACGCGGCCCTCCCCGCGGACGGGCCGTCCATCGTCGTGGTCGACGAGTTTCCATGGCTGCTGGAACGTGACCCGGGAATCGACGGCACACTGCAGAAGCTGTGGGACAGGCTTTTCGAGGCCCGCCCCGTCCTGTTCGTCGTCATCGGCAGCGACCTGGCCGTGATGGAGATGCTCACCGGCCACGACCGGCCGCTGTTCGGGCGGGCGCGGGAAATGGTCGTGGAACCGTTCTCCGTCGGCGACACCGCCCGGATGCTCGAGCTCGACGGCGACCGCACCCGCGCCGCGGAGGCGTTCGACGCTCAGCTCATCACCGGCGGCTATCCCCGGCTGCTGCTGGAATGGCGACGACTCGGTGACCTCTCCGCCTTTCTCACCGAACAGCTTTCGGATGACAACTCCGAGCTCCTCGTCACCGGGCAGCGGATCCTCGACGCGGAGTTCCCCCGTGATCTGCAGGCGAGTGGCGTGCTGCGGGCCATCGGTGCCGGGGAGCGTGCCTTCTCCGCGATCGCGTCCCGGGCCGGCGTGGCGTCGACACCACTCACCCGCTCGCTGGACCTGTTGGCCGGCAAGAAGGTGATCGCGGTCGACCGCCCGTTGGCGGCTCGGGCCGGGACGGCATCCCGCTACCGCGTTGCCGATCCCTACCTCCGGTTCTGGCTGCGTTTCCTGGAAAGCGCGGTGGTCGACATCCAGCGCGGCCGGCCGGACCTGGCGCAGGCCAGGGTGGCCGGCGGCTGGGCGGCCTACCGCGGCCGGGCCGTCGAGCCGCTGGTCCGCCAGGCACTCACCCGACTCGCCATCGATGATCCTGTGCTTGGCGCCGCCGACTCCGTGGGCGGCTGGTGGCCGCGCAGCCAGACTCCCGAGGTGGATCTGGTCGGTGTGCGGCCGCACGGAGCGGCGAACGAGGTGACCTTCGTCGGCTCGATCAAGTGGCGGGACAGCGAGCCGTTCGGCCAGGCCGACCTCGACCACCTGTTGCGGGACCGGGTCGGCGTTCCCGGTGGCGACACCGCGCCCCCGATCGCCGTCACCCGGACGACCAGCCAGGTACCGGGCCTGCCGAGCTATGACCCGGCCCGCCTCCTGCGGGCCTGGTAGGCCCGGCGTCCCGCGGGTGCCCGGGACAGCACCCAGTCGCCCATCGCGCCGACCATCTGACCTGCGCTCGGGTCGGCGAGGTCGGGACGTCCGTAGAGGAAGTTCTCCGACCTGGCGGTGAGCACGAAGTCAAACGGCAGCGCGCGTGCGGCCTCGGCCGCGGCGGCTACCCGGTCGACAGCCTCGGCGAGGTCCAGAACCGGCGCGTCGGCCACCCCGGTGGCGTCCTCGATGGAACAGCCGGCGAGCCCGCCGGGCCGAGCCCGGATCCGAGGCGTTGGCCACGACGAAGACACCGGTGTCGTGCAGCCGGGCGAACACCGCCGCTCGGCTCGCCTGCGCGGTCATGTGGCCTCGCCTCGACGGTTCAGTTGACACACTCCGGAGAGACTCTTTTCGGCTGTCAGCGGCGCGCTGTCCTGGCCAGGGCCAGGACAGCCACGAAGCCCAGGGTCATCAGGCCCGTCACAAAGGCCGTGCCGTAGATGTCGCCGACTACGAAGGTCCGGTCGCCCACGGTGACCTCGCCCGGCGGCGGTGAGAGGTAGAACCCGAGCAGCGGCAGGACGGGCAGTGCCCACACCACGCTCGGGAGGATTCGGGCTGCCTGGGTGCTCGCCGGCCGGTCGCGGGAAACTCTGGATTCGACGAGGGCGAAGAGCTGGAAGATGATCCAGCCGGTGAGAAGCCAACCGAGGAAGTTCGAGATCGGCACCCCGTAGAACCCACCGGGATGGCGGTAGTCGTACTGGGAGTTGACCGTGGCGAACACCGCGTCGAAGGTGAAGTCCCAGCCGGTGAGCACCACGGCCGCGACGAGCGGCGTTGTGAAACGTTCGGCACCGGTCGGCCGGGTCGGTGTGGCACGGACTATTCCGGCGGCCAGCACCCAGGCGATCCAGCCGTAGCCGAAATAGGCGAGCGGGACGACCAGCGGAATGTCCAGCAGGCGCGGCCCGCCGGTGTTGTGCTCGTAGAAGCCGAACGGGAACCCGCTGGCCACGCTGCTCGCTTCCAGCGCGAACGCGACGACGTAGCTGATCCCGAAGAAGGCGCCGATGCCCCGCCAACCGGCCGAACACGAACCGTGCGCCAGGCTGAACAACAGCGCCACGCCGGGCAGCAGGTCCATGGCGGTGTCGCCGAGTGACTCACCGGCCCCAACGGCTCCCGCGATCGCGGCCAGCGAGGCGATCGACGTCAGGATCCAGAGGAGCATGCCGTGGACCCGTCCCGTGGGTCGGCCGCCGGCCCGGTCACGGGCCCGGTCATCGGCCGGGCCCGAGCCCACGCCGGACCCGTCGCCGCCACTGGTCCCGCCGGTTTCACCCGGACCGGTACCCGTGGTTGTTGGCCCTGGTAGAGCCGCGCTAGCCATCCGACGCCCGCCCATCCACACCCGTGACCTATAGGTATAGAGATTTTAGGTGGATGTTGCTCCAGGTGCAGCGGTCCGCGGCGGCGCCGCCTGCGTGCGCCGCAGCCCCGGAGACGATCGAACCCGGCGGCGGGCAGGAGATGACTTCCGCGGTGCGCCAGGCCCAGCGAGTGGGCTTGCACGAGGGCCTCGTCCTGAGAACGGTGAAGACATGAACGCCAGGCCACCGCTGAAACCCAGCCCGCCGCCGAACGCCAGGCCCCTGCTGAACCGCCGGCTGGACGGACTCGGGACGACGATCTTCGCGGAGATGTCGGCACTGGCGACGGCGACCGGCGCGATCAACCTGGGCCAGGGCTTCCCCGACACCGACGGGCCCGAGGAGATCCGCGAGGCCGCCGTCCGCGCGCTGCGAGAGGGGAAGGGCAACCAGTACCCGCCGGGCCCGGGCATCCCGGAGCTGCGCGCCGCGATCTCCGATCACCAGCGGCGCTTCTACAGCCTCTCCCTCGACCCCGACACCGAGGTCCTGGTCACCGCCGGCGCCACCGAGGCCATCGCCGCCGCCATGCTGGCGCTACTGGAGCCGGACGACGAGGTCATCGCCTTCGAGCCCTTCTACGACTCCTACGCCGCCTGCATCGCGATGGCCGGCGCGAAGCGGGTTCCGCTCACCCTGCGAGCACCGTCCTTCCGCCCGGATCTGGACGAGCTGCGCGCCAGGATCACCCCGCGGACCCGTCTCCTTCTCCTCAACACCCCGCACAACCCGACCGGGATGGTGCTCACCGCCGGCGAACAGAGCGCCATCGCCGCCCTCGCCGTCGAGCATGACCTGCTCGTCGTCACCGACGAGGTGTACGAGCACCTCGTCTATGAGGGCACGCACCATCCCATCGCGGCCCTGCCCGGAATGCGGGACCGCACGGTCACCATCGGCTCGGCCGGGAAGACCTTCTCCTTCACCGGATGGAAGGTCGGCTGGGTCACGGCGGACGGCCCGCTCGTCTCCGCCGTGCGGACGGCGAAGCAGTACCTGACGTATGTCAGCGCGGGGCCTTTCCAGTATGCGGTCGCCGAAGCGCTACGGCTGCCCGACTCGTATTTCGAACATTTCCGCACCGATCTCGGCCGTAAGCGTGACCTGCTCGGTGACGGTCTGCGCGCGGCCGGGTTCGAGGTCTACCAGCCTCAGGGCACGTACTTCATCACCACCGACATCACGCCTTTCGGCGAGAAGGACGCCTATGCCTTCTGCCGTGCGCTTCCCGAACGCTGTGGCGTCGTGGCCATCCCCAACTCGGTCTTCTACGACGACCCCGACGCGGGTCGCAGCCAGGTCCGTTTCACCTTCTGCAAACGGGAGGACGTCCTGCGCGAAGCGACCGCCCGCCTGCGCCGGCTGGGAGACTGAGCCGGCTGGGCTGTGATCAAGGTGTTGGTGGCGGGGCAGAGCTTCCTGTTCGGCTTCGGAGGCTCCTGGGCGCTGGCCCGGGCTGTCCGGCGAACGCCTGGTCGACAGTGGTGACGGTCGCGGTACGCGCGATCAGGGCGAGCGCGGCCTCGTGAAGCTCCTGGCTCAGGCTGGCGGTCGCGTCCGCGAGTACCTCGACATCGAAGTCGCGGTCGTGAGCCTCGCGGGCGGTCGACAGCACCACCAGGTCGGTCGACACTCCACTGAGCATGAGCTTGTCCACTCCCCAGGTACGAAGCCGCAACGCCAGCTCGGTACCGTAGAACGGACTGATTCGGTGCTTGACGATGACCGGTTCGCCAGCGGCTCGCGGCAGCCGGTCATGGATCTCGGTCGCCCACGTCCCCAGCCGTAGTTTTTCCGCCGGCCGTGCCTCGGCGAACACCGGTGACCTTTCCGGCCATTCTGAGTAGTCGGCCGAGAAACCCACCACGACGTAGATCACGGGCAGCTCGGCCGCACGGGACCGCTCTATCGCCTCGACGGTCCGGTCGAGGACCCCACGCTGCTCCACCTGCGCGGCGTACCCGTGGTGGGCGTACTGCCCGGCCGGATGAATGACATCGTTGATCATATCCATGACCAGGAGTGCGGCGGTACCCGTCATGAGGATCTCCTGTTTCGTGCCGTGGGTGTCGTTGGCGTTGCCGACTATCCGGCCGACGAGGCCGGGCTGGATGGCCGGTGAACCCCGGTATTCACATTCATTCGACATCGGACGATAGCAGTCGGGCGACGAAAAATCGCGCCTTGCAGCCATGAGGGATCTCGATGGAAAGATGAGTAAAATGCTGTTGTCTGGCCGGTCCCGGCCGAACTAGCCTCGTCGTGCCGGAACGACACGAAAGTCGAGGCGAAGATATGGGACGAGACGCGTGGCGCCACAGCGGACGGCAGGCCACCGACCTGGATTCCGATTCCACCACGGTCTTCGAGGGGTCCGCCGGCGCCGTATCCGACGGCGGGGCTCGACCAGCCGGGGCGCAGAGCGGGCGCCTGCCCGGCCTCGCTGGTCCGACGGAGCCCGGCAGTACCGACCGGGCGCCGGACTATCGGATAGCGGTTGTCGGTAGTGGTCCCCGCGGGATGAGCGTGCTGGAGCGGTTGGCGAGCCGGCTGCTCGCCTCGCCGGTCGATCGAGGCGTCCATCTTTATCTGATCGACGGCGTCGAGGTCGGCTGCGGCCGAGTCTGGCGTACCGACCAGCCGCAGTGGTTTCTGATGAACACCGTGTGCCGGGAGGTGACGATGTTCTCCGGCCCGCCGGACGAAGGGCCGCCGCGGCCTGGGGCAGGGCCGTCGCTCGCGCAGTGGTGGCGCGACAACGCCGAGGACTACGTCGGGCCGGACGGATACGCGCCACGGCGGGTACACGCCCGCTACCTGCGGTTCGTGCTGGACACCGTCGAGCGGGCGCTACCCCGGCACGTGGTGACGCACCGCGTCCCCGCCATGGTGGAGGACATCGAGCCGACGACAGAAGGGTATCGGCTCGATCTTTCCGGCGGAAATGCGTTGCTGGTCGACCGGGTCGTCCTTACCACCGGTCATTCGCAACTCGAACAGACCGGTCGCCACCGGGTCTATGAAAGGTTCGCCGCGACGCGGCCAAACCTACGGTATTTTCCCGGCGATTCGCCGGCCGATCTCCCGCTGGATACCGTGCCGGCCGGTTCGGCGGTCGGGGTGATGGGGCTCGGCCTCACCTTCTACGACCTCATGCTGGCGTTCACCCTCGGTCGGGGTGGCCGCTTCCGCGAGGACGGTGACGGGCGCCTGGTCTACCTGCCCAGCGGACGCGAGCCCCGGTTGTACGGCGGTTCACGCAGCGGCATGCCGCTGCCGGCTCGAGGGCGTAACCAGAAATCATCCGAACTCGCCTTCACCCCGACCGTTTTCACCACGTCCAACGTCACGAGAGGCCACGACTTCGGCACCCTGGACTTCACCCGTCACATGCTTCCCTGGATCATCGCCGAGATCGAGCTCGTCTACTACCAGACCGCTCTGCGTGAGCAGGGGGACGCCGAGGCGGCGGCGTTCCTGACCGCTGCGGCCGGCCGGATCGCGGCGACCGCCGTCCCGCCGGTGAGCGAGCTCGCGCGGCCGCTGCTGCGGGAGCCGATGCCGCCACTCGACTTCGAACGGCTGTGCCGGCCGTTCGTCGGCGCGACCTTCGACCACCCCGACGAATTCGATCGGGCGCTGACCGAGTACCTGCTCCGCGACCTGGAGCGCGCCGAGCGGGGCAACTACGCCGACCCGATCAAGGCTGCGCTGGACGTACTGCGCGACACCCGCTGGGTCGTCCGGGAGATCGTGGACTTCGGTGGCCTCACCCCGGACTCGCACCGCGACGGATTCCTGTCCTGGTTCGCGCCGCGCAGCGCGCTGCTCGCAGCCGGCCCACCGAGGTCGCGGTTGCGGCAGGCGCAGGCGCTACGAGAGGCCGGCCTGCTACGGGTGGTCGGTCCGGACCTCCAGGTCGGCACGGACGAGTGGCGCGGCTGCTTCACCCTGTCCTCACCGGCAGTGGCCGATTCGATCGTGGCCGTCGAGACCCTCATCGACGCGCGGACTCCGACCACCGACATCAACCGTGACCGGTCGATTCTCACCCGCAACCTGGTACGTCGGGGAGTCTGGACCGAGTTCACCAACGGAGCTGGTCCCGACGCCTTCCGGACCGGCGGCGTCGCCGTCACCCAGTCGCCCTACCACCCGGTCGACCGCCGTGGCCGGCCGGATCGCGGCCTGTATGTGCTCGGCATCCCCGCCGAGCACACGCGTTGGTTCACTCTGGTCGGCAGCGGCCGCCCCGGCAACTGGAACGAGTTCACTCGGGACGCCGACGCGATCGCCCGCGACGCCCTGGCGGGTATGGCGGTGCAGGCCCCGACGCAGAGACGTTCGGCGCGGACCGTGCCCGCCGTCGCGCTCCGTTGACCGCCAGCTGGCCTGCCCGAGCGCTGCACCGCACCGCACCGCACCGCGCTGCCCGGCTCGGCCATCGGCGTTGGGCCGGGTCCCGACCCATCGAGCACGACAGGAGCGACCACACCGTGACCACACCAGAGCTCGTGAACGACCAGATCTCATGACCACATCGGAGCTCAGCCGCGTTTCGGAGTCCGTGCCCGGCACCGTGGTCTTCCGGGACCTGCTGTCCGAGGCGAATCTGGCGGGACTCGACTGGCAGACCTGGCTCCAGCCGGACCGGAAAGGTGCTGAGGTCTTCGCGTTGTTCCCCGAGCCCCCGTCGACCTCGTCAGCGGCGTCCCCGCCGTCCCCGCCGTCCTCCGGCGTAGCGGCCTTCCTCACCCGCCTCGCCCCCGGCGCGCACGGCGACCTGCACGAGCACCTCGGGCACGAGCTGATGTTCGTCCTCGCCGGCGAGCTTATCGAGGACGACGGCAGCCGGTACGGCGTGGGCGACGTCGTCGTCAAAGCGCCTGGCAGCGTGCATCGGGTGATGACGGACGCTGGCTGCACCGTCCTGGGAGTGCGGGCCGCTCCGACCCGCCCGGCTGGCGCGGAGGAGACGGCGGCGACGGAGGGCGCTCCAGCTGCCGGACGACCCGATGGACGACGTCGACGAAGGTGAGGGTCGACCGCGACTGACGCCCGCCGGTGGGAACGCCCAGCGCGACCTCCCGGTAGACCGCCGGGGTGAGCGACACACCGCTCACCCCGGCGGGTAGCGACGACACGGCCCGCGCCGGCAGGATCGCGATGCCGAGACCGGCGGCGACCATCGCCAGCAGTCCGTTCAGATCGTTCATCCGGTAGCTGACCGTCGGTTCCAGCCCGACCAGCCGCAACGCCGCACGCACGGAGGGCTCGACCGCACCCACCGGGAGCAACAGCGGGTGCTCGGCGACCGCGCGGGTATCGACCGCGTCGAGTGCGGCCAGCTGGTGGGACGTCGGCACGAGCAGCTGGAACTCGTCGCGCCACAGTGGAACTGTGCTCAGGTCGGTTTTCGGCATCGTCACCACACCGACGTCCACCGTGCGCTGACGAAGCCAGCGAGCGATCTGTTGGTCGGTGCCCTCACTCAGCTCCACCCGCAGCCGGGGGGCCTCGACGCGGAGGACGTCGATCACAAGGGGCAGGAAGCCGCTGGTGAAGCTCTGGCTGGTGGCGAAGCGAATGGTCCCGTCCGTTCCGTCCCTGGCCAGCCGTGCCGCCCGGCGGATCTGCTCGGCCTGGGTGACGACGGCCCGGGCATGGTCGATCACAGCTCGCCCGGCATCGGTCAGGCGTGCCCCGCCTCGCCCCCGTTCGAGCAATGCGCAGCCGAGATCGGCCTCCATGGCCGCGATCGCGTGGCTGACGGCCGACTGGCTGATGCCGAGACGGCGTGCGGCCATTGTGAAGCTGCCGCTGTCCGATGCCGCTACCAGAGCCGCGCACTGCGAGATCTTCATGGCCGGTGCCCGCCAACTCAGCGGGTTGTCGGCAGCAGGCGGCGGCGACCCGCTTCGTAGCTGGTGATCAGATCGGCGTGGAGCATCGTGTCGTCGATCGCATCGGTTCCGGCGAGGATCCTGGCCCGCATCCGTGGGTCGATCTCGAAACGGCACCGATGCCCGGCCCATCCCACCTGCTGCCGCAGCAGGTCGACGGTCAACGCGGCCGCCGGCGCGGCGGTCACGACCGTCCACAGCTGTTCGATCACGACGGCGGGCAGCACAATCGCGACCAGCCCGTTCAGCAGGGCGTTCTCGCGGAAGATATCGCCGAAACGCGGCGCGAGCACGACTCGGAACCCGTAGTTCTGCAGTGCCCAGACGGCGTACTCCCGCGAGGATCCGGTGCCGAAGTCCCGGCCGGCGACCAGAACGGTGGCGCCGTGGTGTTCCGGTCGGTTGAACACGAACTTCGGGTCCTGGCGCCAGTCGGCGAACAGCGAGTCCGCATGACCTGTGCGCGACGAACGATTGAGGAAACGCACCGGGATGATCTGGTCGGTGTCGACGTCACTCCGGCGCAGTGGCATCGCGGTACCGGTGTGGACGGTGAGCGCCTGCACGTGAACCTCCGTCACAGGTCGGTGGGTGCGGCGAGGGTACCGGCGACCGCGGTCGCCGCCGCCACCGCGGGCGAGACCAGATGGGTACGCGAGCCGCGTCCCTGCCGGCCCTCGAAGTTGCGATTGCTGGTGGAGGCGGCACGCTGCCCTGGCCGCAGACGGTCCTCGTTCAGCGCCGCGCACATCGAACAGCCGGCGGCCTGCCGGAAGTCCGCGCCCGCCGCCGTGAACACCGCGTCGAGCCCTTCGGCGCAGGCCTGCCGACGGACCGCCGCCGAGCCCGGAACAATGATCATCTGGATGCTGTCGGCGACCTTGCGGCCCTGCAGTACGGCCGCGGCCGCACGGAGGTCCTCGATCCGGCTGTTGGTGCAGGAACCGACGAAAACCGTGTCGACCGCGAGGTCACGCATCAGCTGACCTGGTCGCAGGTCCATGTATGCCAGCGCACGTTCGGCGGCCGTCCGTTCGGCCGGGTCGGTGAACGCGGTCGGCGCCGGGACCCGGCCGTCGAGCGAGACGCTCTGCGCCGGATTGGTGCCCCAGGACACGTAGGGAGTCAACGCCGCGGCATCGATGTCGACCTCGCGGTCGAACGTGGCGTCGTCATCGGAGACCAGCGTCCGCCAGTAGGCGAGCTCAGCGGCCCAGTCCGCGCCGGTCGGCATTCCCGGCCGGTGCCGAAGATAGTCAAAGGTGGTCTCGTCCGGCGCGACCACGCCGGCCCGGGAGCCGGCCTCGACAGACATGTTGCACAGCGTCATCCGGCCTTCCATCGACATCCGGCTGATCGCCTCGCCGCGGTACTCGATCAGGTGTCCCTGGCCGCCGGCTGTCCCGATCTGGGCGATCAGCGCCAGCACCAGGTCCTTGGCCGTGGTCCCGTCGGGTAGCCGGCCGGAAACCGTCACGGCCATGTCGCCCGGACGGCGGATCGACAGGGTCTGCGTCGCGAGGACGTGCTCGACCTGCTTGGTGCCGATTCCGAGCGCGAGCGTGCCGAACGCACCCTGGGTGGTGGTGTGGGAGTCGCAGCACACGATCGTCATCCCGGGCCTGGTCAGGCCCAGTTCCGGGCCGATGACGTGCACGATTCCCTGAGTTGGCTCGCCAAGCCGGTGTAGGCGGACACCGAACTCCGCACAATTGCTCCGCAGCAATGAAGACTGCTCCAGGGCGTCGGGACGCTGGATGGCCCGACTGGTCGACACCGTTGGTGTGTTGTGGTCTTCCGTGGCTACGGTGAGTTCCGGCCGTCGCACCGTGCGACCGGCGGCCCGGAGGCTGTCGAACGCCTGCGGTGTGTTCACCTCATGGAGCATGTGAAGATCGACATAAAGAAGGTCTTCACCGGTGGAATCGCGGCGGACCAGGTGTTCTTCCCAGATCTTCTGGGTCAGCGTCTTCCCCACCAGGGTCTCCTGTCGGCAGGCCGGAGTCGGCTCGCTGATTGAACCCGGATCGAGATGTGTTCGCAACCTCCCGCCACCGGCGCCCGGGCGGCTTGAAAGGGCCGGTGAGCCGGCCTTCCATATTTGGTTGATGTCATCCTCCCGGGTGGAAGGGTGACTGGATCAATTTCCTCCATCGGTCGATGACGAAGCTCTTTGGTGGCGGCGACACTCGCGTCGGGATTCGACTAACCCGGAGGTAATGCTCATGGAGCCGCTGGTTGTCTTCACCGACGACGAGGCCCGAATGCTGCACGATCGGCTCGACGGCGTCGACCGGAATCCCTACCGGGACTACCCGGCCTTCCGCCTGGCAGTCGCTGGCCTGGTCGAACGCGGTGACGTGCCCCGCTTCTTCGTCGAAGCCTGCCGGCGAGTCCACCGAGAGCGGACCGCGGGGGTCGCGGACATCCACGTGCTCCGCAACTGTCCGGTGGACGCGGAGATCCCGGAGCTCGGCAACGAGGACCCGTCCGCCCGGAAGCACGAATTGAAGAAGACGTTCATCGGTGAAGCGCTGTTGGAGCTCTTCGCGCAGCTGACCGGTACACCGCTGCTGGCGTACGCCCGCAACCAGGGTGACTTCTTCTCGGACGTCGTCGCGATCGACCGGTTCGCCGGAATGCTCACTGGGTACAGCGACAGTGAGCTGTTCTTCCACAATGACCGCACGGCCCACGAGGTCCGTGCTGACTATGTTTCGCTGCTCGGGATGAGGTGCCCGGCCGAGGACCTCGTGTACACCGGCTTCATCGACGGCCGCAACCTGCTGGAACACCTGGACGACCAGACGCGGCAGCGCCTTCGGGAGCCGAACTTCTTCACCCCGTTCGACGTCTACTCGCGTAGTAAGAACGCGAACCTCACCGGGTCGGAACGGCATCCGATCCTGGAGAACCACCACGCTTTCCGGTACCTCGACACGCGCACCACGGTCGCACCCGGAGCGCCGCTGTATGCCAAGGACGCCCTGCTCGAGATGAAGGACGCGGTGTCGCGTGCGACGCGGGTGCGTCACCGGATCATCGAACGGGACCTGCTCGTGTTCTCCAACCAGGACGGTCTGCACAGCCGGGAGAAGATCGACGTGGTCGACCCGGATCAGGTGCGTAGCCGCTGGCTCCTCAAGACCTACGCGTTTCGCGACGTCGCCGCGAGGGACCGGCACCGGGACAAGTGGCTGGACGGCGTGCCGGGGCGGGTGGCCGACTGAGCGCCGCGCCACGGCGGTCACCGCCGCCGCCACCACCGGTCCTGCGCATCAGCCCTGCCCGTCCTCGTCCGCTCGACCTCAGCACCGGAGGCCACCAGTGCCGACGCCATCCAATCGCCTGCGTTCGGTTCCCAGATCAGCGACCTACGCCGTCCTCGACCTGGTTCGGACCCTGCGCTCGCAGGGCCACGACGTCGTGGACCTGGGTGGTGGTGAGCCTGACTTCGACACCCCACGCCACATCAGCGACGAGGCGGTGGCCGCGATCCGCGGCGGACTCACCCACTACACACCGAGCCGAGGACTGCCTGAGCTACTTGAGGCCGTCAGCGAGAAACTGGCCAAGGACAACGACGTGCTCGTCGATCCGGCCACTGACATCGTCGTCACGCCGTCGGCGAAGCACGCGCTGTTCGTCTCGTTGCTGGCCGTGCTCGACCCGGGCGACGAGGTCGTCGTCCCGACTCCCAGCTGGGTCAGTTACGCGGCGATGGCCGGCATGCTCGGGGCGCGCCCGTCATTCGTCGAACTGGACTCGCACAGCGGCTTCCGACTGACCAGAGCGGCACTTGACCGTGCGCTGACTCCGCGGACGAAGGCTGTGCTGGTCAACACGCCCAACAACCCGACCGGTCGAGTGCTCGACCACGACGAGCTGTCGGCACTGGTGTCCTTCGCCGTCGACAACGACCTGTTCGTGGTCTCGGACGAGATCTACGAGAAGATCAGGTACGTCGACCGCAGACACGTCAGCCCGGCGGCGCTGCCCGGCGGTGCCGTCCGCACCCTGACGGTGAACGGCTTCTCGAAGGCACACGCGATGACTGGTTGGCGGCTCGGTTACGTCGCCGGGCCGACCGAGGTCATCGGGGAACTTCTCAAGGCGCAGCAGCACACTGTCGGGTGCGCCGGTTCCTTCGTCCAGCGGGGTGGGGTCGCCGCCCTGACCGGCTCGCCGGGGCCGGTCGAGACCATGGTGGCGGAGTACACCGCCCGGCGAGACCTCCTGGTCTCGAGGCTCAGCCAGCTGCCCGGGGTCGGCTGCGCCGCACCGGAAGGCGCGTTGTACGTCTTCCCCGACATCACCGGCGTCGGTCTCGGGGACTCGGCGGCCTTCACCACATGGCTGCTGGAGCGGGCGCAGGTCGCGGTGACGCCGGGGTCGGCGTTCGGCCCCGGCGGCGAAGGACACGTACGGCTGTCGTTCGCGAACTCGCTGCCGGTGCTGGATGAGGCGCTCGACCGCATCGAGCGGGCGCTGCACGCGAGCCGATGACGGACTGCGCCGGGTCCGTCCGGTCCCCGCCGCCGTAGCCCACGGAGTCGCCAGACCCGTTCGGTGAGCACGAGCGGCCGGATGCGTACCCGGAGTACCCGTGGCCAGCGCATCGGCGCGGTTCACCGGTCCGGGCCTGCCGGCGATGCCCATGGCAGGCCTCGCCTCGACACAGCGGATTCGACGTACCGAAGTCGTGAGAACTGATCGGAGCTCCGATGTCTGACCTGCAGCCGAACGACGACTCCCCGGCGCGGCGCACAGCGCCCCGACCGACCGACCCTGACACCGGCCAGCCGGGCGGGCCAGCCAACGCCGGAGCGGCCTCGACAGAGGCCGTACGGGGCGTGCTCAGAGAGCCGGGCCGAGCGTTGACGGTCGCTGCCGCCGACCAGGTCTACCTTGAGGCGAAGCTCTGGATCTGAGGGCCGGCTTTCACCGGGCCGCCGCCGCCAGCGGCGGCGGCCCGGCGATCTGCTCCCGCCACGAGGAGACGTCCATGGCGAAGGTCCGCTCGAGGCCGTCGACGCCGGACGGCGTCACCTGGATCACCCGCGGACTGCGGCCGGGACGTACCCAGCCCAGGTCGAACAGCCGATGGGTCAACGCGGCACCAAGCGCGCCGGCCAGATGGTGCTGGCGCCGTTCGCTCCAGTCGACGCAGTAGCGAGTGACCGGGCGGCGGGGAGGAAGACCGTCGAGGTCCACCCCGAACTGCCGCAGCTCGGACCGGCCCCGCGCGGTCACCTCGTAACGGACGTCTCGACCGTACGACGCCGGCCGGTCGCGGCCGGCCTTCGTCGAGGGGTGGACTCCGTTGTGCCCGGTGAGTAGCTGGGCGTCCAGCAACGCACGCATCAGACCGACGCCGAGCATGCCGGCGACATGGTCATAACAGGTGCGCGACCGGCGCAGGCCGTCGACATGTTTGCTCTGGCGCAATGATGTGACCGGCAGTGGTGGCGAGATGACCGCGAGCGCCTCGAGGGCGGCGGCGACGTCGGTGCTGGCCAGTTCGTAGTACCTGTTGCGCCCTTCACGGCGCACCGTCACCAGGCAGGCGTCCACCAGCTTCGCCAGGTGCGCGCTGGCCGTCGCGGGACTCACCCTGGCCTCCGCCGCCAGGATGGTGGCCGGAATCGCCCGCCCGTCGCACAGTGCCTTGAGGATGCGGGCCCGGGACGGGTCGGCGATCAGCGCCGCCGCGCGGGCGATGTCCGGGTCGGCGCATGCTTGGTCAACCTGCTGATCGAGGTTCACGACCCGAACCCTACCGCGAACATGCTTCGTCGTGGGGCGAAGCTTTTCTCGCTGACACTGAGGCCATGAACGCCGTAGACACCGCGCTGCCGCGAGTGCCGGCCTCCGCCCCGGCAGCCACGCCACTGGCGCTGGGTCCGCTCGTGGTCCTGAGTCTGGGCTACTTCCTGGTGATGCTTGACGTCACCGTCGTGACCGTGGCGGTGCCCGAGGTACGGCAGTCGCTCGGAGCCGGGCCAACCGGCCTGCAATGGGTCGTGGACGGATACAGCACCGTCTTCGCCGCCCTGCTGTTGCTCGGCGGCGGTCTCGGGGAGCGGCTCGGTCACCGCCGGGTCTTCATGGCTGGCCTCACACTGTTCGCCGCCGCCTCGGCGCTGTGCGCGCTCGCGGGGACCACCGGCGTGCTGATCGCCGGCCGGATGTCGCAGGGCGCCGGCGCGGCCCTGCTGGTACCGACCTCGCTCGCCCTGCTCGCCGGCGCTTATCCGCAGCGGTCCGCCAAGGCCCGCGCGCTGGGACTCTGGGCCGCCGTCGCGGGCGTGGCGTTCGCCGCCGGGCCGGTCGTGGGTGGGTTCCTCGTGGCCGGGCTCAGCTGGCGCGCCGTCTTCTGGATCAACGTTCCCGTCGTGGCGCTCGCGCTCCCGTTGACGACGCGGTATGTGCCGCGACCAGCCGCCAGCGACCGGACCCGCCGGATGGACCCGATCGGGCAGGTGTGCGCCGTCGTCGGACTCACGGGCATCGCGGGCGCGCTCAACCAGGCGGCCTCGTCCGGTTGGACGTCTCCGACCGTGTTGCTCGGATTCCTGGTCGGTGCCGCCGGCCTCGCGGCCCTCGTCGCGGCCGAGTACCGACTGGACATGAGGTTCCGCAGCGGCCTGACCGCCCGGCCGCCGATGCTGCCGCTGTTGTTGTTCCGTAACCTCGGATTCAGCGCGACCGCGGTGATCGGAGTCCTTCTCAACCTCGGCTACTACGGGATTCTGTATCTGAGCACTTTGTACTTTCAGGAACAACGAGGGTACGACGCGCTGGCCACCGGCCTGTTGCTGTTGCCATCGGTGTGCATGGCGCTGGTGGCGGCACCGTTGTCGGGTCGGCTCACCGCCCGGTACGGCCCGTACTGGCCCATGGCGGCCGCCCTGGCCCTCGGCTCGGCGGGCTTCCTGGGCTGGCTGGCGGCCGGACCGGACAGCCCCTACCCAGCGTTGCTGTTCGCCCTGGTCGCGACCGGCCTGGCGACTCCGATGACGGTGCCAGCCGCAACTGCCGCGGTCATCGAGAGCGTGCCCGCGGATCGGGCCGGCACCGCCTCCGCCGTGTTCAACGTGGCACGGCAGATCGGCAACGCCGTGGGCGTGGCGCTGTTCGGGACGTTGATGGCGACGTCGTCCTCACCGACGGCCGGCCTGCACCTGTCGGCAGTGATCGCTTCCATCGCATTCCTCCTCGGTTCCGTGCTGGCCCTGACCGCCCGGCGTCAGCACGTCGCCGTGGCTCCCTGACCGTCGTGCCGAGAGCAACGAGAACAGGAGTACGAGATGAGTGTTCGGGTAGCGGTGAACGGGTTCGGTCGGATCGGTCGAACCGTCACCCGGATCGCGCTGGACCGCCCTGGCGTGGACATAGTGGCCGTCAACGACCTCGAGCGGCCAGAGCTGCTCGCTCACCTGTTCACCTACGATTCGACCCATGGCCGGCTCGCCGAGAAGGTCGTCGTGGACGACGGCGATCTGGTGGTCGCCGGGCGTCGAATCTCGGTGGTCCAGGAACGCGACCCGGCGGCGCTGCCCTGGCGCGAGTTCGGGGTGGACCTGGTCGTCGAGTCGACCGGAGTGTTCACGGACGCGACGGCCGCCGCGGCGCACCTCAAAGCCGGCGCGTCGCGGGTCGTGATCGCAGCACCCGCGACCAACGAGGACGCCACGGTCGTGTTGGGGGTGAACGAACACGTACTGCACGAACGCCACCACGTCGTTTCCAACGCATCGTGTACCACGAACTGCGCGGCGCTGTTGGCGAAGACGTTGCACGACGCCTTCGGCGTCCGGCGCGGCCTGATGAACACCGCCCATGCCTACACCTCCGACCAGCGCCTGCAGGACCTGCCGCACCGTGACTACCGCCGGGCCCGGGCCGCCGCCGTGAACATCATCCCCACCACCACCGGCGCCGCCAAGGCGATCGGAAAGGTGCTGCCCGCCCTCGCAGGCAAGATCGACGGCCTGTCCATGCGGGTACCGGTGATCGACGGTTCCGTCGTCGACCTGACCGTTGAGGTGGCGACCCAGGTGACGGTCAGCGACGTGAACCTGGCGTTCCAGAAGGCGGCGAGCGGTGATCTGGCGGACCTTCTGGTCTACACCGAAGATCCACTCGTGTCGGCCGACATCGTCGGAACAGCGGCTTCCTGTACTTTCGACGCCGCCCTGACGATGGTCAGCGACGTCGACGACGCGGGGTCGCTCGTCAAGGTTGTCGGTTGGTACGACAACGAGACAGGCTTCTCGCATCGGACCCTCGACCTGGTGGAGCTCCTGGGCCGCCACGTCGCCGCCCGTTGACCTGTCCCGGTGCCGTGATTGACGTGGGCGGCGACCTGCCGCCCACGGAGATCACACGATCAACGCGATCTGATCTTGAGTACCGCTTCGAGTCGGTTGCGCGCTCCGAGCTTCGGCAACGCGTGGGAGACATGGCTCTTCACCGTGGCGGGAGACACCTGCAGCACGCTCGCGGTCTCGGTGGTCGACATACCCTGGGCGAGCAGGCTCAGGACCTCGAGTTCTCGCTCGGTGAGCGCTGATCGGCGGCTGCCACTGCTGCCGGCTCGGGCGGGCGCAGCCGAGAGCCCGGCCGGTCGCACCATTGTTTCAAGGCTCGGCGACAGCAACGTGTACCCGGCGCCGACCGCACGTACCGCGACGGGAAGACCTTTCATCTCGGCGTCCTTGACCAGAAAACCAGTCGCTCCTGCGGCAGCTGCTGCTGCCAGCCTTGCGTCGTCCCATTCGGTGGACACGGTCAGCACGGAGATATCCCTCGCCGTGATCTCGGAAATCAATTCGGCGGAGTCGTCTCGTGGTTCTGTGGACAACACGACGACGTCGGCGTCGCTTAGATTCTCCCACCTCTTGACCGGTATCGAGCTGTCGACGCAGCCCAGCAGGCGGAGAGTATTGTCCTGACCTCTCGCGTTGCGCACCACCCTGCTGAGTACATGCCGCGATATCGGATCGTGGTCCGCCACCAGGACATCAATTCGCAGGATGTCGGCGAGGCTCTCGGATGGGTCGATGGCGGCCGGCTCGGGCGAAGCACGCGACGATCGGTCGGCTGTGGCCTCGTCCGCTCTGGAGCGTTGGTCGGCGTCGACACGGCCGTTCACGGTCGGGGTGGCAGCGTAATGCGTGATCACCAATGCCGTCTCCTAGGCATACCTGCCTGGTAGCTTGTCCACGCGACAGGATTCTCGGCGGCGGATGACGACGGGCCGGAAGATCCCACCAGGCATCGGGAGGGAAGCTGGGTGTGAAACCTCGAGCGGTGCCGACTTCTACGGCGCGGGGCCGCCGCAGCGTGAGCCGGATTCCGTTAGGCGTTCAGGATGCGATGGCCTGTGAAGACTCGGTGTTCGCGGCCGGCTACGGCGGACGGCCCGGCGAGGTGGGAAATCCGAGGGCGACCATACTTCTACTATAGCGAGCCCATCGCGGAACGATCGAAGCAATTCCTGATATTCGAAGGCGCACCCGAGCCCGCTTCTGGGGTGACACGTCTGGCCAACTGTACCGGCGACGTCGTCACCTGCGAAAATCTATGAAACCCACATGTCCGGGATGTCGCCGGCTACGCGGTCTCGAAAAATTCCGGTAGCTCTGTGAGGATGGCCACAGATTCGGGGTGTGTGAAGATCGCTGTCGGTCGAGGTTTCGGTGGGTTTGGCCTGGCGGCAGTCCCGTATCTTGATCGGATGGTCCGTGTGTGGTCCTTTTCTGGTCTCCACGGTGTGGTGGGTTGCATCCTCGGGATCGGTTGGCAGTGTTCCGGACGTGGCGTGATCGCACCGGGGTTCCGGTGAACCCTGCATCGTCAGGAGCTCCTGGCTGAACGGACGGTCGACAGCCGAGGGGAGGGACTCACACCACGTAGGGCATCCGGCGGATCTCGGCGCCAGTTCTGGCGCGGCCTGTCAGAGTCCGCCGGTGTCATCCGGGCACGGCCGGGGCCGGATGGCCCAAGGAGGCCCAGTGAGGCCAGACCCCCTGGTAATCCGAGGGTTTGGCTGGTGATCGAGTACCCCCAACGGGATTCGAACCCGTGCTACCGCCTTGAAAGGGCGGCGTCCTGGGCCACTAGACGATGGGGGCAGCCGGCCGGTGCCGAGGCGAGGATCCGCCGCGGTGCCCGGCATCAGAACAGAGCAAGCATAGGGGATCCGCCGCACCGTCGACAAACGCCCACCACGTCAGATCGTCGCCGGCCCCGCCCAGATGTACGGAGGCTGGGCGGGGCCGGCCAGCCCGTCAGCGGAACCGGGGAGCGCGCCCGACATCCCGGGGCCAGGTGAGGGCGGGCCGCGGGTCCGTCCGGCGGTAGCGGGAGCGGAAGAAGGCGCGTACCGGCCGCCCGCCGATCGCGATCGTGTGCTCGATCCCGGCCGGCGGAACCGGCGGAAGGGGCGTGCGCGGTGAAATGCCGGTGCGCGGCGACAGGTGGGCGCGCGGCGCGGTGTCGGGCACGGCGCTCAGGACGTCGAAGGAGAGCGTCACGTCGTCGGACTGCCACCGTGGCGTGTTCGGGTCGTACACCCGCAGGGTGACGCGCCGCCCGCGCTGCTCGTAGGCGTAGGCGAGGACCTGGTGGTTGAGCCCGAGCCGCATCGGGTCGGCCGAGCGGGTGGTGATGATGCCGAGCGGGCTCAGCAGCCCGCGGTCCAGGTCGTGCCGGATGTGCGGCCACTCCCTGGCCACGCTGGCCGAGGTGGCGCCGGGCAGCCGCAGCCAGCCGCGGACGAGGTCGGTGTCGGCGTCGGCTGAGCTCATGAGGCGGTAGTAGCGCAGCACCCCGCGCGGGCCGTCGAAGCTGTCGAAGAGCCGGCGCACGATGTAGCGGTACAGCGGACTGTCCGGGTCGGGTGGCGTCGCCACCGCCGGGGGCGCGACGCCGAACTCGAACATGTCCCGGACGGCGTAGATCATCCCGCCGCACAGGCCCCGGCTGGCGTCGCCGATCGGGATCGAGCCCAGGCCCGGTACGGGGACCCGCAGCACCGGCTGGCGGGGAAACGCGTTCGTGAAGGCGAAGGCATGGCTGCTCGGCTGGAAGTTCGACACGGCTGCGCGCGTCAGTGCGCTCCCGTTGGTCACCCTTCCATTTTCACGTCTCCGGTGCGGTCCGCGGGCGGAAACGACCGCCCTGTGGACGAGTGCGGGAATGCTCCGCCGGGCCGGCTCCGGCACGGGAGGGCTTTTCGGTCATGGGCCGCGCCGGAGGCGTCTTTCCCGATGGCGGCCGGCCGAGGTCCCGGACAGGCGGGCGGACGGGGTCCGCGCGGCGGGGAGGCCCGCGGCGCCGGCGCGGCCGTGACCACCTGGGCTACCTGGGGCACCCGGGCCGCCTAAGCTACCCGGACCGCCCGGGATGCCTGGGATGCCCGGAAACTCCGCGCCATCTGGGAGACCTGGCCACCGGGCGCCGAGCGCGTTCCGGATCGCCTCCGTCAGCGCCGCCGGCGTGAACGGTTTGGGGAGGTAGGCGTAGTCGAGGGAGGTACCGCCCTCGGTGAGCATCCCGCGGCTGTAGGCGGAGGTGAAAACCACCGGCAGGCCCGGGAACATCCTGATCAGTTCCTCGGCGAGCTGTCGGCCGTTGCGGCCGGGGAGGATGACGTCGGTGAGCAGGAGGTCGATGGACGTCAGCCCGCGAGCGAGATCGATCGCGGTGCGGCCGTCGGCGGCGGAGACCACGAGGTAGCCGGCGGCGCGCAGCACCCGTTCGGCGAGGTTGCGCACGGCGTCGTCGTCCTCGGCGAGCAGGATGGTCGCGGATCCCCGCGCCGGCCAGCCACCTTCGCGACGGGGCCAGCATTCCTGCCCGGCGAATCCCGATACGGGCGCCGCCAGAGGGGACGAACTGCCCGCCCCGCGGTGGTCGTCCGCGTATCGGCGGCTTCCGGCCGTGGTGGGGCGGTCGTCGGCGAGGGGCGCGGGTGCGTCGGCGTTTCCGGCGGGCCCTGCGTTTCCGGCGGGCCCTGCGTTTCCGGCGGGCCCTGCGTTTCCGGTGAGCCCTGCGTTTCCGGCGAGCCTGGCGCTCTCGGAAGCCCCGGTGGCCCCGGTGGGCCGGCCGAGGCCGGAGCCGGTGGGGCCGGAGTCCGCGAGCGCGGGCAGGTCGACGCGGAAGGTCGCGCCCAGACCGGGGACGGAGTCGACCTCGACGTTGCCCTCCGCCTGGCGCACGATGCCGTAGACGGTGGCGAGCCCCAGCCCGGTGCCCCGCCCCAGCGCCTTCGTCGTGTAGAAGGGCTCGAAGATCCGGGCGCGGACGTCATCCGTCATGCCGTGCCCGGTGTCGGCGACGGTGAGGCGGACGAACGGGCGGGCCAGTGCTCCGCGCAGGACGGAGACGCCCAGCTCCGGCGTCGTGTCGTCGGCGATGTCGACCCGGATGAACAGCCGGCCGCCCTCCGGCATCGCGTCGCGGCTGTTGACGACCAGGTTGACCAGCACCTGTTCGAGCTTTCCGCGATCTATGCGGACCATCGCCGCCCGGTGGGCGGGCATCACCATGAGCTCGATGTCCTCGCGGATGAGCCGGCGCAGCATGCCCTCCAGCCCGCGGACCAGGTCGTTGAGATCGACCGGCCCCGGCCGGACGTCACTCGTCCGGGAGAAGGCGAGCAGCTGGCTGGTCAGCCCGGCCGCGCGCCCCGACGCCTCGCGGACGGCGGCGAGATCCCGCAGGACGCCCTCGTCGAGATCGGTGCGGGCCAGGATGAGCGTCGCGTACCCGTCGATGACGGTGAGCAGGTTGTTGAAGTCGTGCGCGATGCCGCCGGCGAGCTGGCCGAGGGCGTCCAGCCGCTGCGCCTGGCGCAGCTGGGCCTCGATGTTCTTCTGCTCGGTGATGTCGGTGACGATCGCCAGCGTTCCGTCGAGGGCACCGGTCGGGCCGATCCGCGCGGTGAGCGCCACCTGGGCGCAGACCTTGCGCGCGTCGGGGTGGCGCAGCCCGACCTCGAGCCGGCGGGGGGCGCCGGAGCGCACGACCTCCAACGCGCACTGGATCTCGTCCCGGTCGAGATCGGAAACCAGGTTGACGAAGGGGGTTCCCGGCCAGATCTGGCCGACCAGCGCGGCGAACTGTGGGTTGCAGTAGGTGATGGCCCCGTGCGAGTCGAGGAGGACGACGCCGTCGGTCGTGGTTTCGACGATCTCGCGGTAGCGCTCCTCGCTCTCGCGCAGTGTCCGCTGCGTGGCCTCACGAATCCGTAGATCCTCGAACAGTGCGGTGCCGCGGACCAGCGCGGGAAAGCGCCCGCGCAACGTCCAGTACCAGATGCCCACCGTGGCGGTGAGGACGTCCCACCCGGTGGTGAGGAACTGGACGTCGATCAGGCTCGGGTCGAAGGCGGCACCCGAGCCGTCCGAGGCGCTGTGCGTGGGGTGACCGCTCGCGTGCGGATTGTGGAAGATGTGCGACCCGTGCCCGATCGCGCAGGTGAAGAAGATGGCGGCCGTCGCCAGGCCCAACGGGTTGTTGCGCCACTGGCCGGAGCGCCACAGGCCGCGGGCGATCGACAGGCAGATCGCCAGGTACGCGGCAGTCGTGGCGGCGTTGGCCAGGATCGACGTCGCCGAGCCGCTCATGGGCCGCTGTCTTCGCCCAGGAGTGCCCGCGCGGTGCCGGGAACCCGGATCGCCCGTGTGCGTACGGAGACGGCCTGGAAACCAGGCCCACGAACGGCTTCGTGATGAGCGCAGCGATCTGCCGTCATTGCAATTAAGTCGTCACTTCTGGTTACGGAATCCCCCACGCGCCCATCTTGCTCCGGTCCTTGGCCGGGCGGAATACGGACCACTGTGGTCCCGGGTGTGGCTGTGTGCTCCCGAGCGTGCCGGCTCCGCCGCCGCTGCCGAGCAGAACCTGAGGATCGTGGTCGTTGCGGCGACCAGAATCCTCAGATCTTTCGAGCTTCGGCTTCGGCTCCGGGTGGGGCCGCGCAGGTGGTCGGTGTCAGAGCTGAGGCAACTGCGCCGGGGTGACGACCGTGACGCGGTTGCGGCCAGGCTGGGCGATGTACAGCGTGCCGTCCGCACCGACGGCGACCTGCCTCGGATCCCCGACGGGCACCACCCCGGGCCGCGACGCGATCACGGCGACGACTCCGTCCGGTCGGACCGCCAGGACCCGCTCCCCGGACGGGTCGGCCACGTAGAAGGTGCCGTCGGGGGAGAGCGCGAGACCCGTCGGCGTCCCCATGTCGGTGCTGGTCGCGATGCCGCCGTCGGCCGCGGGACGTCCCCCGTAGCCGGTGCCGGCGATCGTCTCGACCCGCCCGTCCAGCCCGACCCGGCGGACCCGCCGGTGCTCCGGGACGGCGATGAGCAGACGTCCGTGGGAATCCGTCGCCAGTGCGACGGGCCGGCCGATCGCCGCCCGCTCCGCCGGCCCGCCGTCACCGGAGAAACCGGCAGAGCCGGTACCCGCGACCACGTGGGCGGACCCGTCCAGGTCGATTCGCCAGACGCGGTGCCCGTCGGTGTCCGCGACCAGCAGCGTGCCGTCCGCGGCGACGGTGACGGCCCGCGGACGTCGCAGCGGCACGGAGGTCGCCACCGTGATGATCGTCCCGTCGGGTCGCACACGGCGGATACGGTCGTTGAAGGAGTCCGCGATCAGCAGCGATCCGTCGGGGGCGAGCGCGAGGCCGGCCGGGCTGTCCAGATCGGCCGCGGTGGCAGGCCCTCCGTCGCCGCCCAGCCCCGCCTTTCCCGAACCGGCGACGACGGCGACGACGGTGGGAGCGCCATCGGGGCCGGTCGCGGGGCTGGCTGCGGGGCCGGCCACGGGGCTGGCCGCGGGGTCGATGCGCAGCACGCGGTGCGCGAGCGGCTGCGAGACGTACAACAGGCCTTCGCCGCCGGTGGCCAGCCCCAGCGGGCTGTCCACGCTCAGGTGGACGATTCCCCGGCTCGGTGTGCCCGCCCCGGCGGTCCGTCGGCCCACCCAGCGGCGTAGTCGGCCGCCGGCCCGGTGCACCGTGTCCGTCCGTGGGACTGGAACCCGAACCGGAGCCGGAGCTGGAGCTGGAGCCGAGGGTATGGGCGCGGGCGCTGCCGGGAACCGCGTCGCGGGTGGCGCGGACGCCGCCATGCTACGGACGACATCCGGAATGTGCAGGGGCGAGGTGCAGGCGGTCAGCCAGCCCGGCCCGAGGTCGCGGGCGGCCGCGTGGGCGAGGGCCAGGGCGAGGTCCAGCGCGCTGCCGGGCCGGGCTGTCGGCTCGGGTTCGAGCGCGTGCCGGACGACGCTGCCGATCGCGGGAGGCAGCATGCCCCTGTCGGGCTTCGGCGCCCTGGCGCGGCCGGGGGGTGTGGGTGCGAAGCCGGCCGGCCACGCCACCGGCGGAGTCCGTCCGGTCAGCAACTCGTGGAGGACGACACCGAGCGCGTACAGGTCCGTGGCGGGGCTCAGGCGCGCCCCGGTGAACTGTTCCGGCGCCATGTACGCCGGGGTACCGACGATCGTGTTGGGTCCGCCGTCACCCGCGGTGGTCGCGGCCATTTTCGCGACCCCGAAATCGGTGACCTTCAACGTGCCCTCGGCGGTGAAAAGAACGTTGTCCGGCTTGATGTCGCGGTGGATCACCCGCTGGAGGTGGGCCGTGTCCAGGGCCGCCGCGATCGCCAGGCCGTACCCGACGACCTCGGCGATCGGAAGCCCGCCGGCGGCGCGGGACCGCAGGGTCCCACCGTCGCACAGCTCCATGACGAGCAGGCCGAGCCCGTCGTCCTCGACATAGTCGAAGATCTCCACGATGTGCGGATGACGCAGCCGGGCGAGCAGCCGCGCCTCCGCCGGAGCGACGGCCGGCAGGGCGAGGACCTTGACCGCCGTGCGCCGGTCCAGCCGGATGTGCCGGGCCTCGATCACCATCCCGAACCCACCCGACCCGAGCACACCGAACAGCTCGTAGCCCGGCAGCGCGGCCTCGACCCGGGCGCGATCGAGGATCACGGAACCACCAGATCAACCCGTGTGGCGACGATCAGTCACAAGGCGGATCGTAGGGGAGATCGGGTACGAACTGCCGCCATTCCGCCTCCGTGATGCCCACGCCGGCCCGCTCGCAGATCCGGTTCCCGACGCGGTCGACGTCCAGGTCCCATACGACCCCGGGCTCGGTGGCGACGGCGCCCACGAGGCGCTGGCCGTCCCGGGTGAACGCGATCGCGACGACTCCGGCCTGGTCACCGGCCGACCGGGCCAGCTTCTCGACCAGCTTCGGATCATCCCGGTCGGTCACATCCCACACCCGGACCGTGTTGTCGTTGCTCCCGGTGACCAGGTACCGCCCATCCGGGCTATACGCCACGGTGAGCACACCGATCGTGTGCCCGGGCAGATCCGCGAGCTGCCGGGGCCTGGCCGGGTCGGTGACGTCCCACGTCGTCGCGAACGGCCCGGCGGCGCCGACGGCGAGGCTCCGCCCGTCCGGAGCGAAACGGACCTCCCACACCCCGCCGGGGAACTCGGGCAGCTCCGAACGCGGCCGCAGCCGCCGCGGGTCCGACACGTCCCAGATCCGCACGGACCGGTCCGCGGCCGACACCAGCGACCTGCCGTCCGGCGAGAAATCCAGGAAGCGGACGACGGAACGGTGCCCGGCCACGGAAGCGAGCCGCCGTGGGCCGGTCGGATCGGTGACATCCCAGGTCTCCACCCTGGACTCGAAGCCGACCCCCGGGTTCGTGCTGAACCCGCCGACGGCGAGGGTCCGTCCGTCCGGGCTGAACAGCACCCGCGACGACCCGCCCGGCGGGCCCTCCACCGCCGCGAGCCGCCTGGGCCGGCCCGGATCGGTGATGTCGTAGAGGACGAGATTCGAGATCGTGCCGACCGCGAGGAGACGCCCGTCCGGGCTGAAGGCCGCCGAGCCGGTCAGATCGTTGTCATCCACGAGGACGTCCGCCACCGCGCTGAGCAGCCGCGGCGCGTACGTGTCGGTGACGTCCCACAGCTCGACCGCCTCGTCCGCGGTCACCGCGACGACACCCGTCGCGGGGCTGACCGCCAGTTCCTGCTGACCGCCGTTGCGCCCGATCAGGGCCGGGCCGGGCATCTCCCAGACCCGCAGCGCACCGTCGGCCGAGACCGAGGCCAGCCGGGTGCCGTCCGGGCTGAACGCGACATCCCACACGTTCGGGCCCTCCTGCAGGAACGTCAGCCGCTCGTCGCTGACGTCCAGGTCATAGATCGAGACGCCGAGGAAGCGGTTGCCGGCGATGGCGACCAGACCACCAGACGAACCGGGTGAACCGGGTGAACCGGACGGGCCGGACGGTGCCGCCGCCACCGTCGTCAGCCCGGCGGTGCCGGAACTGCCCCGACTCGCGTACGTCAGATGCATCGGATCGGCCCCGGTGAACTTGCGGACGTAGCCGCTCAGCCCGGCGGTGTACACGGTGCGGCCTCCGTCGGCGAACGCGATCGCGCGGACGGCGCCAGCCTGGTCCTCGCTCGGGCCGCCGTCCTCGAACAGCGCCGCCACGGGCAATGGGTTTCCCGGATCAGCCACCGACCAGACCAGCGCCGAGCCGCCCCTGTCCCCGGCGGCCAGATACCGCCCGTCCGGGCCATACTCGACCGCCATGATCGGCGCCCTGTGCAGGAACAGCTCGCCGGCCTTCACCGGACGGCGCGGGTCGGCGACGTCGAACAGGTAGGCGGTGTTCCCGTACCCACCGACCGCGAGCTGATCGGACGTCGGGCTGAACGCCAGGGCGTACACCTCGGTGTCAGCCTTCTCCAGCGTCGTCAGCAGCTTCGGCGCCGCGTGGTCGGAGAGGGACGTCCGGTCGGGGAGGGACGTGCGGTCGGAGATGCCGGAGATGTCCCACAGCTTGGTCAGGCCGTCGGCACCGCCGGTCGCGAGCACCGTTCCGTCCCGGTTGAAGGCCACCGCCTTCACCGCCCGACCGTGCCCCCCGCCCCGTTCGTCCGGGATCCGCGCCAGCGGCGTGGTCCGGCGCGGATCGCGGGCATCCCAGATCGCGGCCGTCCAGTCGTCACTGCCCGTCGCGATCAGTGAGCCGTCCGCGCTGTAGGCGACCGTGCCCGCCGACTTCGTGTGCGCCAGATAGCGACTGGGCACACCGGCGCCCCCGTTGAACGCCGACAGCACCGCCCCCCGTGCCTCCGGGGTGTCCGCGGTGCGCAGCGCGACCAGGGCGAGCTGCGCGGCCAGCGCCGGATTGTCCCGGCGCGCCGCATCCGCCTGGGCTGCGATGCGCTGCGACAGCGCCCGGTCCCGCTCCCGCGCCGAGGAGACACCCTGGTCGTAGGTGACACCGGCCAGCGCCCCGGCCACCAGCAGCAACACCGCCAGCGCGGCGACGAGCTGGCGCAGTCGCCGCGCCCGCCGGGCAGCCGCCCGCTGCCGTTCGGCCTCCGCACGCACACTCTCGTCGAAGAACCGTCTCGCCGCCTCGGACAGCACCCGGCCGCCGCCGACCCCCGCCTTTGCCAGCTCACCGACCGCCGCCTGTGCCAGGTCACCGACCTGTGCCAGCTCACCGACCCACTCGCGCGCCGCGGCGAGACGGCTGCCGGCGAACAGGTAGGACGGATCCCGCCCGTTGCGCTCCCACACCTCCGCGGCGTCACTGAGCTGCTGCGACGCCACCGCGCCGGTGCGGTCCATGTCGAGCCACTCACGCAGCCGCGGCCACGATCGCAGCAGTGCCTCATGCGCGATCTGCAGGCTGTCGCGCTCACCCTCGGCGTCCGCCTCGACCAGCCGGGCGTCGACGAGGACGTCCAGCACGGTCGCCGCCGCGGCGGAGGGAACCTCCGCCAGCAGCGTGGCGCGGCTGACCCGCCGCCTGGTGTCCGCGCCGTTCTCGCCAACCCTGATCATGCGCATGAGCAGCGGACGAACCGCCTGCTGAGCCTCGGCGTCCAACCGGGCGTAGGCGGCCTCGGCCGTCTGCGCGATCGCTCCCGTCAGCCCGCCCACCCGCAGGTAGTCCGCGACGGTAAGCGAATCCGCACCGGCCGGTGCGCCGGTGCCGGAGCGCGTACTGCCGCCGGTCTGTGCCGGGGCGTAGGGGTGCGCGCCGGAGTCGGGGTGCATACCGGAGTCGGGGTGCGCACTGTCGTCAAGGCACGCACTGTCGTCAGGGTGCGCACCCGCGTCGAAATGGGCGAACCACGTGGCGCGCAGGGCGTGGGCGAGAAGCGGCAGCGACCCCGGGTCGGCGACGAAGCCCGCACTCGCTCTCGCGGCGGTGCCCGTGCTCGTCCCTGTCCCTGCCCCTGACGTCGTGGTGGCTCCAAGATCGTGAAGGACGAGCTCGACGAGCGCCGGCTCGACCTCGCGGCCCACCGAACGGGCTGGCCGCACCACGATCTCGCGGATGTCGTCGGCGGCCATCGGCCCGACCACGATCTGGTTGACCTGCAGCGCCTCCACCAGCTCCGGGAAGGCGGCGCACGGCCCGTAGAAGTCGGCCCGCAGGCCGAGCACCACGACGACATCCCCCATGGCCGTCGCGCACAACGCCCGGACGAACGCCTCCCGCTCGGCATGGTCGTCGCAGTGGGTGAAGATCTCCTCGAACTGGTCGACCGCGATGACCATCCGTGGCCGGCGCGTCAGGGCTCCTTGCGATTCCGCCGTGCCCGCCGTGCCCGCTGTGCGTCCTGCTGTGCCGGTGCGAGCTGTGCGGGATCCGGCCGTCGGCCCGCCGGTGCTGACCGTAGTGTCGCCTCCGGCTGCTCCGGAGCCTGCCGAAGCCACTGACCGGTCGGTCTCGGCCGACCGGTCGGTCTCGGCTCGCCCGGCCAGAAGCTCGCCGAGGATCAGTCCGAGTCGCTCCGGCTCGCCCCGCAGGCCGTCGCGAAGCACGCGCGCTATCGCGGGCATCCCGAATGCCTCGACGGTTCGCTGGACGAGGTTCTCGAGCGGATGCTCGCCGGGTGTCATCACCAGCCGCAGCCATTCACCCGAGCCGCTCACCGCCCCGCGGGCAAGAGCGGGCAACAGCCCGGCACGCAGCAACGACGACTTCCCGGACCCCGAAGCACCCACGAGCACCAGCGGCCCAGGCCGTGACGCCGCCGACTCGACCTGGGCGAGGAGATCGGAGACCAGCTGGTCACGCCCGAAGAACCACTGCTGACTCATCTCGTCGAATCCCCGCAGGCCCGGGTACGGGCAGGCGGCGTCTTCCGCGTCTTGCGCGGGCAACGAGGCGGCGGCCGCGGTTTCCACCGACGACGCCGCGGTCTCCGCCGATGACAACGCGGAGGGAGGTCGAGCGGTGGCGGCCACGAAGCTTTCCGGTGACGGCGGGAGCGGCGGAGGGCCCTCGATCACCTGGGTCGGCACGGCCTCTTTGACGACCAGCGGAGGCGTCCGGACCAGCGCCGCCTCTCCTGCAGGCGCTGTGACGTCCTTGGCGTCGGTCGCTGGAGACACCGGGGAGCCGGTCTCCACGTGGCCGGTGGCTTCCACGACGCCGGATGTCTCCGATTGCGGCTGCGACGCTGGTCCTGAGGGTGCTCCAGGTCCTCCGAGCCCCGCAGGACCTGGGGGGACCCCGTGGCCCTTGCCGAGGCCATCATGATCAGAGGCCTCGGATGCCATGGGACCCTCGTTTCCGCCGCCAAATCGGAATCGTCCGTGTCGTAACCAATTGTGCACTCAGGCGATCCGACCGGGGCGTCGGTCGGCTGATCAGCGGAACGGTCCGGGGGCTGCGGCCGACGTATCTCGTGGTCAGCCACCCGGGGCCAGGTTTCCCTCGGGCCCATGCCTGCGAGAGAAGAAGCCGGGCGGGCCAGTCGCCAGACTCCCCGGCGCCCACGCCGCCAGTGCCGGCACCTGCCCACGGCCGAACCGACCCGGTCCAGCCGCCCAGACCCCTCGATCCAGGTGCTCGACCAGGCTGTGAAAACTTCCCGTCCCCCAGCGGCCGGATGGGGCGCAGCGTCCTGTAGCATGACCTCCAGTTCGACAGTCGCAGGTCCGGGGCACCGGCTCAGGCGATCTGGAAAAGACATTTGGAGCAAGGCCATCCGATCCTCTAGGATGGGCAGCACACAACTGAAGATGAACATGGTCCCGTGGTGAAGTCTGGAGTTCACGCCGCCCTGTCAAGGCGGAGGTCGCGGGTTCGAATCCCGTCGGGACCGCGTTTTTTGAGCACCACATGCAAGACATGGGCAGGTAGCTCAGTCGGTACGAGCGTCCGCCTGAAAAGCGGAAGGTCGGCGGTTCGACCCCGCCCCTGCCCACAGGATCTGGCACAACCCGAACCATGTCCTGGTCGGGAATGCGGAACGTCGGCGTGATGTCCGACCGCGATCTTACACGGATCTCTTCGATCAGTGCGTGTAGGACTGCCCTGCGTAGGGGTTTGCCGCCTTCTTTCGCTGGAGCTCCCGCCAGCAAGGTCAAGATGAGATCCTGGATGTCGTCGATCTTCGCGAGTGGCACCGGATCGGGCGGTTCCTCCACCATCTCAATTTTGATCTTGTCGTGTTCGTCCTGGACCTGGCCGAGTTGCGTCGCCAGTTCCCGGATGCGTTCTCCGCAGGTCTCGTCAGGCATGGTGCCTGCCTCGAACGCGGTCTGGTACTTGCGGATCTTGCCGCGGATCGCGTTGATCTGGCCTTCCAGCCGGGCGAGGTGTTCGCCGTGGTCTTTCTGGGGTTCCGCCGTTCTCGTCTGGTGGGCGGCGATGGCGGCGTCGAAGATCGTCGAGTTGCTGTAGGTCCTGATGAGAGCGTTGAGGACGGCGTCCTCGAGGGCCTCCGCGGGCAGCCGGTCGTTGTCGCAGCGGCTCTTGCCGAAGCGTTGCCGGTTGTGGCAGATGTAGTAGCGGTACTCGCGGGATCGTCCGTGCGCGAGGGCTCCGGTGTAGGCGGCGTTGCAGCGGTCGCAGACGACGCGGCCGGTGAGTTCGTACTCGGCGGGGTTCGAAGCGCGCAAGCTGTGATCTCTGGATCGGGCGTCGAGGGTCTTCGCGGCCTTGGCGAACGTCTCGCTGTCGACCAGAGGTGTGTGCGGGGCTGGGTGCCAGGAACCGTCGTAGTAGATCTCCCCGGTGTAGACGCGGTTCCGGAGCAGGGTCGTGATGTAGCGGTCGGACCAGAGTCCTCCGTCGCGGGTTCGCAGCCCCTTCTCGTTGAGATGGTTCGCGATCGCCTTGCTGCCGAGACGGCGCCGGGTGTACAGGTGGAAGATTTCCTCGATGACGAGCGCCTGATCGGGTACGGGGACGAGGAAGAGCTTGTTCTCGTCCACGGTGTAGCCGTATGGCGTCCTGCCGGCGTGCCATCCACCCTTGGCGGACTTCGCGCGCAGCGCCTTGCGAATCCGGTCGATCATCGCGGCGCGTTCGAACTCGGCGAACATGCCCAGAATCTGCATCAGCATGCGCCCGATGTGGGTGGATGTGTCGAACGGCTCGGTGGCCGATCTGAACGTGACGCCGGTCTTGTCGAGCTCGTCGACGATCTGGCAGAGAACCCGTAGCGAGCGGGCGATGCGGTCGACCCGGTAGACGAGAAGGACGTCGTAGCGGTGGGCTCGGGCATCCGATATTGCCTGGAGCAGCCCTGGGCGGTCCATGGTGGCACCGGACTTGCGGTCGCGATAAATCTTGACGATGGTCCAGCCTGGCTGGCTCGCGACGAACTTCCTCAGCCCGGCTTCCTGCCCGTCCAGGGAATAGGGCTGGTTCTCTTCATCGGTCGAGGCCCGGAGGGAAAGCGCCACCCGGACAGTCGGTTGCGGCATGGCTGAAGCCCACAGGGTGCCGGAGTCCGGCGTGGTCATTCGTCGCCCCGGCTGTCGCCGGTTGCAGGGTTGCGGTGTGGGTGGTGTTCCCCTGCCAGTTGCAGGGGAAGTGTGTGGGACATCGGCTTCTCTCGGTCCTGTCCTGTGGAGTGATGTCGTCGGATCGGCGACGGCGATTTTCGCTCGCCGTATTGGTGGTGTCAAATTGTCTCAATTTCCGGAGTTATTCCCTGATGGGGAACGGACCCGTCGGGCGGGAAATTCAGGGCGATGAGGTCGGCGAGAAACTGAACGGCATCGGTGAATTGCTGGGGAGTCATCGTGGTGAGGAGGGCCGGGCGCAGGGGAGGTAACCCGGAGATCGACCTGCCCGCCTTTGGCGGTGGCGGGCTGGGCGCCGCCGGTTGGTGCGGAGCGGGTCCGTCAGGGGCCTGCTGGGTACGACGAGTGGATCTGCGGGGCCGGGTGGGTTCCGTTCCGAACTCCTCGGAGAGATCTGCCGGGCCCGCGCCGCACCCCTGACTCCCACCAGCGGAGAGACACGATTCTGACGAGGGAGTCTGACGGTGATCTGACTGTTGTTGCGTCTGCAACTTGTGTCAGATCACCGTCAGATCATGTTCTTGCAGGTCAGAGCCTCTGTCAGGCCTGTTGGCGGGGTGCAGGCGGGGGCAGGCAGTGGGCGCGAGAGGAAGGGTGTCCGCAGGCGCGGTGACGTGGGGCCACCGGATGCCTGGGCGGCGCGAGTGTTGTGGAGGGCGACGAGACTGAGAGGGGATCAGTCGGTTGCCGTGTCGGCCGGAGAGGAGAGAGGCGGCGAGGCGGGTCGTGGCGCGGACGGCGGTGACGAGGTGGATGGCAGTGGCGGTGTCCACGAGCGGGTCGTCCGCCGCGCCGGCGGGTACGGACCGCGACGAAGCCTCTCGCCCGGGGGTGGTCGTTTTTCGTGAGGGCACTGAGATTGCGGAGAAACGTGTGCGGCGTGGCCGGTAGGGCGGACGGCCGATGATGATTCTGGTGTCGCGTTCAGGTAGCGCGGGACAACCGAGGTGGCGGCTGGCGGCCGGGGTGGCTGCTCGGGTCCGAGTGAACTCCAGGGCGTCTGACGGTGATCTGACACAGATCTGACACAGATCTGACACCTGATCATTCTTCGTCTTCGGAGGTGATGTGTCAGATCACCGTCAGATCACCGTCAGATCGCTTCCGGACGCTCTTTGACGCCGTCTACCTGGGCGTGGACGAGTGTCAGATCACCGTCAGATGCGGTGTGGCTTCCTGGGAGCCGACGGAACACCGGCTCCAGAAATGGGAGACATCCATCTTGCTGCGCGACACTGACAACGCCCCGGCGTCATCGTTGGATCGGCCTGAGATCGTCCTGGCGCTGACGGAATCCCAGGGAGGATCGGGGGTGAACGGCGCCGATACCCCGACGCGGGCGGATCGGTGGTTCGGTCCGCGGGAGACGCGGGCGGAGGTGACCGGGCCGCGGACACTATTGGCGGCCCGGAGCGCCACGGGGGAGTTTCTTCCGCGTTCGTGGGAGCCGAACGCGTGCAAAGCCGAGGAGGTGGGGATGGTGATCCCGGCGCTGTGTCATAGCGCTGCCACGCCGGCCCCCTCCTGTCGCGGGGACATCGCCGACCTCGGCGAGGAGATACCGATCGGATTTAGCGATGTGTTCGCCAGTTTGCCGGCCGCACAGGCGGCCGAACGGAAAGTGATCAGCCCGAGATGCGGCCGCCTGCCGAAGGTGCATCATTCGCGGGGTGCGGCGTTGGCCCAGGTGCCTGCCTCTGTGCGGCCCCCCTCCGGCGGGGATGTACCCCTTCCCTCCGGCGGCCCCTCCGCCGGGGGCTCCGACGAAAGACCGGAGCAGGACACGGCGCTGACGGCTGTGGATCGCCTGCTGATCGACCAGGCCGACACCGCCGCGTCTCGGGTCACCACAAACCGGCACACCCGCGTGCTCGAAGCCGGGCGTGGTCTCCGGCTCGCGCCGGTGGGAGGCGGCCAGTGAGCGGCGCCGAGCAGCGGCTGCTGGCGGTGGCCGGGCGGGTGACCAGCCGGGACCGATGGATGCTCGCGATGCTGTACGAACACCGGGTCCTGACCAGCCACCAACTGACCCGCCTCGCGTTCCGCGGTGACCGCATGGCCCGGATGCGCCTGACGACCCTGCACCGGCTCCAGGCCGTCGACAGGATGCGCCTCTACTACGGCCAAGGCCGCGGCACTGGCCCCTACCACTACATGCTCGGGCCGGTCGGCGCGGCGATTCTTGCCGCCGAGCGCGGCCAGAGCATCGCCGACCTCGGCTACCGCCGCGACAAGCTGCACGCCTGGATGAGCTCGCCACACCTCGGCCACCTTGTCGGCGTCAACACCGTCTTCACCGCCTGGGCGTACGCCAGCCGCACCCGCCCCGACAACGAAGGACTGACCGTCTGGTGGTCCGAACGGCGTACCGCCACCCTGTGGCAGAAATGGATCCGCCCGGACGGCTACGGAACCTGGCAGACCGCCCAGCGCCGGCTCGACTTCTTCCTCGAGTTCGACACCGGCAGCGAATCCCTCTCCCAGGTCGTCCGCAAGATCCCCGGTTACACGAGGCTCGCCGCTTCCAGCAACCTGATCAGCCCGGTCCTGATCTGGCTGCCGTCCGCGTCGCGGGAGCGGGAACTACGAGCCCGGCTCGCCACGGCCCCGACGGGTGTCGTCGTCGTCACTGCCGCCCCCGACCCCCTGACCGCCCCGGCGACCGCGGCCGACCCGCCTGACCTCGCCCCTGCCCGGCGGGTGTGGTTGCCGCTGCACACCGCCATCCGCACCGACCTCGACGGACTTGCCACCCGCTACGGCATTTCGATCCCCGCCCGCTCCCCAGCCGACGACCCCGACCCGCACGGCGACTACGAGGACCACGAGGACGAGGTCGAGACGGACCCGGCACCAACGCCCCGCCTACCCGCGCCGCGGTTCGGGCCGCGGTCGCCCCTCGGTCCGGCGTGAGCCGCCTTGCCGTTGGACACGCCGCGCACCGTGCTGGCTGCTGTTGGCGCAGTCGAGGCCGCCTCTGGGCGCTGGGGCGCCCAGGGGCAACCCCGGAGAACGAAGATTCGTGTTCCACGCCCCGCACGTCACGGGCATTACCCATGCTGGAATTCGTATACGCGAACGCGATATGAATATGATGGGCGTGGGTGCCCGGCTCGCTGTTTCGTGGGAAATTTTCCCGCCTCGGTCGGCCCGGCGAGCCGCGTGTACCGGAGTCCTCTCCTGCCATGCAGGGCGAAGCGAAACCCCCACCCTCCGTTGTACCCTCCATTATTCCTGCGGATATCTACTCCAATATTCCCTCCAATTAGGGGCGGAGGGGGAGTTGGATGGTAAAAGCACAGGTCAGCCGGCCTGCGGCCCCCTCCGATGGTCGGCCAGGCTACGCCGCCCGGGGCCTGGAAAACTCGTGCGGCGGCCCGGCGCCCGCGCTGGGGGCGGACACCGGGCCACCACGGTGTTCCGCATCCGGGCGGCTATCAGGCCTGGCAGGGCGCCGGTTCTTGGTGCTGTCGGCGGCCTCTGCCCGCGATGCCACGTGGACCCAGGCCGCCGGCGGCGCCGGTCTGCTTTCAGAGTCTCGGCGGCTTCCCGCCGGGCCATCCGCGGTCGCAGCCGTGCCGTCAGCTGGTGGTATCTGGTTTGGCCATGGTGAGGTAGGCGAGGGGAGTTTCCAGGATGAGGGGGCGTCGGCGGGCGGTCGAGCGCCACGCCTCGGCGTACCGGCGGGCGAAGGCAACGCCCAGAACGCGACTGATCGCCTGGTAGGCGGACTCGCCCGCCGGGCCCTCAGTGCGGAGCGCGGCGTCGGCCGCGGCCACCCCCACCAGGGGGACGGTGACCGTTTCCTCGGTGTATTCGATCTGGGCGAGGCCGGCGAGGCGCGCATTCCCGACCGCGTGCGGCACGGTGAAGGCGTGGGCGGCCGGCCGAACCCCGGCGAGGACCCGTTCGGCCTGGGCCACCTCGTGTGCGCTGAGCCCGTCCAGAGGGACGGGCCTGCTCTGGCCCAGCAGGAGCTCGCAGACCGACAGCCGCCCACCCGGTTTGAGGACACGCGCGATGTCGATCAGCATCCGGCGGGGGTGCAGGAGCGGCGCGAGGACGCTGCGGCCGATGACCGCGTCGACGCTCGCGTCCGGCAGGGGCAGGGGGCGTTCGGTGAGGTCCCAGACCGACCCCCAGGTGTGGCCGTTCTCCGGGGTTGGCCGGATCCGGTGCTCCGCTGCGGCCGTCGGGGTGAGGGTCGTGACGCTGCCGCCGGGGAGGACGGTCCAGAGCGCGGCACGCGTCAGGGTCGATGCCTGGCTCAGGTCGACCAGGTCCTGTCCGGGACGGACTCGCGCACCCGCGAGGACCGTGGTCTCGACAGGAGACAACCGGCGCTGGGCGTCGGGATGATCCTGATGACGGCGCACGATCAGAAGATTCGCATCGGCGTGTCCGGCGGCGAAGCGGCCGGTGAGCCGGCCGCTCCGTGCGGGTTTGGAAGGACGTGGGGAGGCCATGGATCAGTCCCAGGCGATCAGGATGTGCGCGGAGGGCAGGTCGAAGAGCCGGCCGGGTGGCGGGGACTTCCAGACGGTCCCGCGGGGGTAGACCTGGATCGTGGGGTCCTCGCCGCGGCGCTCCGCGTCCCAGACACGGACATCGTGAGCGAGCAGGTCCGCGAGCCCGCCCCGATCCGGCCCGTAGGCGATCACACCGATTTCCAGCTCTGCATCGGTCGTCTGCCCGAGGGCGAGGAAGGCGATCGTGTCGTCGGACCAGACCGCCGACACGCCGGTTGGGATGGCCGGTGCGACCGGGGTCCACTGATCGGCGATGGCGTCGGTGTGGAGCCGGCCGTAGGTCGGCTGGACCGTCGCCAGCCACAGATCCAGGCTCGGCAGCAGGCTGTCGTCAGGGGCGAGGATGACACCGGTCCGCACCGTGTGACGCGGCCCGGCGAGCGCGTCACCCAGGACGTCGACGTCAACATCCTGGTCGGTGCCGACGTCGAGCCGTACCCCGCCAGCCACGGTCACGGCGGTCCGCCGGGGGACACCGAGCCCCTGCATCTGCCCGAAGCCGTACGGTCTGATCACGTCGGATGTCAGGGCTCCACCGACCTTGCTGAAAGCGACCGTGCGGGTAAGACCACGCAACTGCAGCGGGATGACGATCCTGCCGCCTTCGACGAGCTGATCTGTCCAATCCTGTGGCACGTCCAGCGCGTCGATCGTGACGATGATCCGGTCGTAGGGGGCGCGGAGTCGGAAACCGAAACGTCCGTCACCGATCAGCGCCGTGATACCGGTGTAGCCGGCCGTTCGCAGGCACTCATGCGTCCGGTGAACCACGGCCTCATCGATGTCGAGGCTCACCACCGAACCTGTCCGACCGGCCAGCCTCGCCAACAACGCGGCGTTATAACCCCCGGAACCCAGCTCGAGAATCCGGTGGCCGGGCTCGACGGAAAGCATTTCGAGCATCGCCGCGACCACGGAAGGCTGGGACACCGAGCCTAGAGGATTGCCGTCGAAGTCGCGTCTGGTCACCATGACCAGGTCCTGGTACGCCTCCTCGAGCGAAGTGTCCGGCAGGAACAGCTCCCGCGGAACAGTACGCACCGCCGCCTCGACCGGGGCCGACACCGGTTCGGCGGCCAGGATCTGATCGACCATCGCGTTCCGCAGCCGCACGGGCGAGGCGTCCGCGGTGGAGGACATCACGATGCCACCGCTGGGAGCAGATCGTCGTGCCGGCCGTGCTCCGTCTGTGCGGTCCGGGCCGTCGTAGTGCTGCGTCACCGCGGCCCCGTTAGTGACCGGGCCAGTGCCCAGTGGTCTCCCGTCCCCCCGCTCCAGCCCGGGCAGCGTGCGCCGTGATGGCCCCTTACCGCTGCTTCCGCTCTGCGACCCGGGCGGTCGTTCGGCGGCCGGGTCTGCCTGCGGAGCTGGTCGCCTGCTGGGGCCGAGATCTCTCGTGTGGCCCGGGTCGGCAGGCCTATCTCCTCCGGTGGGAGAGCGCGGGTGGCCGTCGATGTGGGCATCAAAGGATGAGGTTTCCGCCCTGATGGCAGGCTCTGTGGGATGTTCGGGCATGGTAAAGCCTTCCACTGCTGACTGTCGGGTGATGACTGGCGGGATTGGATCAATCGAGTTACTGAATGCGTCCAGAAAGCTGGCGGTTCGTTTCGTGTGGTGAATCAGCGATTTCTCGGGCGCACGGTGTGCCCGTGGTCGGGGCCGCTGTCGGTCGTCATCCGTGGCGGCCCGGGGACGGTGTGCGCTGTGCGGGCACGCGACACCGGGCGGGCGTTTCAGGCGGGCTGTGGCCCGGCGGGCCGAGCAGGAGGGTGACGGCGGCAAGGACGATCTGTCTGCGGGCCGCGTCGCAGGCGGTCTGGTCCCGCGCGGTGTCGTAGCGGTCGAGGGCGGCGCGCAGGGCGGCCCATTCCGGCGAGGCCGGGTCGATGGGTGGGGTGAACGTGGCGAGTATCCGTGCGATGTCCTCCGGTTGTGTGAGCTCGGGCAGGGCGGCCATGCGCGCGATCAGCACGACCGGGCGCAGCGCGACGGGAACGAGAGGGGAACGCGGGGTCATGCGGACAGCTCAGCCGGCCACGTCCTGCTGATGCCGGGCGAGAAAAAGCCGATGGTCTCGGCGTCGAGTGGCGAGACGAACTGATCAGGGACCTTCGGTGTCTGGCCGCCGGGTGCCCGGTCCCTCACGCCACGCCCGGGTGGTGGGCGGTGCCAGTCGTCGAGCGCGCGTAGACGGTCGATGACGCGTCGCAACGTCGCAGGGTCGTCGTGGAAGGCGACCGGAGCGGCGGGGGCCGGCACAGGCGTGGCCGCGCGGGTCGGCAACGCTGCCGAGTTGTCGGTGGGGACGGCCGGAGTTGTCGCCGCTGGAAGCTGGGCCCAGGTGACCTTGCCACCGGTGCGGCCGGGGTACCAGGCCCATCTCAGGCTCACCGCGTCCACCAGCACCAGGCCACGCCCACTCTCCTGGTCCGGACGCGCCGCGATCAGGATTGGTGGGGCTGTGCTGGCGTCCCATATCTCGATCGTCAGCACCGCGTCGCAGATGGTCAGCCGTAGCGCCACGACATCGTCCGGGCCGCTGGCCTTCACGGCGTTGGAAGCGAGTTCGCACACGACGACTTCGGCGACGTCGACGTCGTCCGGATCGACGGACCATCTGGTGAGCGTGTGGACTGTGCTTGCGCGCACGTCGGGAACGGCAGCGGCCGTGGGCGGGAAGTGCGCTACGTCCACCCGGATCGCATCCGAGATTCCGCCGGTCATACCGATCCCCGCGTGGCGCTGGGCATGCGGTGGCTGGTGATCGTGGTGTTCATCCGTTCGTAGGCCACGCGGGCTGGCGGCGCGACGGGTCGCCCATGGCTGGAGTGAGGCCGGGGAGGTCGCAGCCGGGGAGAACGGCGAACTCGACCCAGGCCACCAGCTCGTAGCGCGCCCGTGACAGGCGGCGGCTGACCTTCGCCACCCGGTCATCCACGGTCAGGGGAAGGCGGGTCAGCGCCTGCCGCAGACGGCGGTGCGCCCACTCGTGGGCGGTGTCGAAGTCGCCGAACGCGCCCAGCGGCCGTCCTTCCGCGTCCCACACCACGAAGCGGCGTTCCTCCATAGCTCTTCTCCCTCGCCGGCTGGAAGCGATCTCCTGGCGTGCCTTGTGTTCCGGGGCCCCACGCGGTGACGGGCGGCGCCGGGGTACTGGCAGGATGCACCCATGGAACTCTCATACGCAAGTACGTATGACAGATACGTGAGTCGGCGTTGATCGGCCCGAGACAGGGGCTGGCAGACTGCTACCGGGAGAAGGGAAGGCGATGCCGAGCACACCAGGCCCTACCGTGCGGCGCCGGCGCCTGGGCGCGGAGCTGCGCCGCCTGCGGGAGGCCAAGGAACTGACCGTCGACCAGGCCGGGGAACACATCCACCGCAGCGGGCCGACGATCAGTCGGATGGAGACCGGCCAGTTCCGGTTCGTCCTGCGTAACGTCTCGGACCTGCTCGACCTCTACGGCGTCACCGACGACGAGCAGCGCCAAGCCCTGCTGGCGCTGGTGAAGGAGAACCGCAGACCCGCCTGGTGGCACTCCTACGGCGATCTCGTGCCCCGCTGGTTCCAGGTCTATATCGGCCTGGAAGCCGAGGCCTCCACGATCACGACGTTCGAGAGCCTGCTCGTCCCCGGCCTGCTCCAGACCGAGGACTACGCACGCGCCGTCATCCGCGCCGCCTCACCAGAGCTACCCGCCCACGAAGTCGACCGGGCCGTGGAAGTCAGGATGAACCGGCAGAAGATCCTCACCGGAGACCAGCCCGTGCAGCTCTGGGCGATCCTCGACGAGGCCGTGATCCGCCGCCACGTCGGAAGCCCCACCGTCATGGCCCGGCAGCTCGACCGGCTGATCGAGGCGGCCGAGCAACCCGCGGTGACGATCCAGGTCGTGCCGTTCACCGCGGGCGCCCACGCCGGCATGATGGCAAGCTTCACGATCCTGGGTTTCCCCGACACCGGCGGAGCCTCCGAGACGGTCTACATCGAAGCTCCCACGGGCAGCCTCTACCTGGAGAAACAGGCCGAGGTACGACGCTACGAAGCCTGGATGAACCAGCTCCGCAGCTCCGCCCTCGCGCCCACCCCCAACACCCTCTCGATCATCAAAGCGGCACGTGAGGACCTCCAACGATGACCACCCACGGTGCGGACGCCCCACTGACCTGGCGCAAGAGCAGCTACTCCGGAGGCACCGGCGGCAACTGCGTCGAGGTCGCCACCCTCCCCGACGGCGGCCGAGCCGTCCGCGACTCCAAGAACCCAGACGGACCGGCCCTGCACTTCACCGCCACCGAATGGGCCGCGTTCCTCGCCGGCGTACAGGGCCACGAGTTCGACTGAACGTCCACGGGTTAGTCCTCGGGAAGGCATGCGCGGGCCGCCGCGCGGGCGAGGGTCGCCTGTGCGCCTGCGGGCAGGCCGAGCCTGTTCCAGTGGAAGATCACCAGGTGGGCGAGGAGAGCACGTAGGCCCCGGTTGAGGGTGCCGGCGGTGGCTGCCGAGCCCAAGCGCTGCCCTGCCTTTGCGAAGGCGTCGCGCCATGGGGTGGCGAACGCGACCGGCCCGCTGGTTGCGAACAGCGGCGATCCGGCGTGGGCAGGCGCTGAGAGCATGACGCGGAGCTGGGCGGTGAGTGCGGCCCGCGCGGCGGCCGCGGGCGGGTCGGGGCGCATCGACGCGATGCGGGTGAAGACGTCGCCGCGCTCGTACCAGTCGAGGCCGGCGGCGGCGCACATGGCGCTGATCAGCAGGACAGACAGTTCTCGGCGGTCCAGCGGCGGGTTCTCTTGGCGGAGGTAGTCGAGGACTCCGGCCGAGTCGGCGCAGAACAGGGCGTGGGCGATGCCCATCCCGGCCTCCCCGCCGAACGCGGCCGCTTCCGGCTCGTAGACGGCCGGGTTCCACGCCGCGATGGTGCCCGCGCCCGCCAGGTCGTCCAGCAGCGCGGACACAGCGTCGGTGTCGGCGTCGAGGAGGCGTATGCGCCAGCCTGGGCTCTTGTTCATGTACCACCAGCCGGCTGCGGCGTGGTCCGTGACGAGCGCGTCGAGCCGGGGGCCGAGGCGGGCCGCCAGGGTGCGGTCGGCGGGTTCGGGGCCGGCGGGATGGACGTGCACCTGGTGCCATCGCCCGTGGGCGGGTCGTTCGAGGGCGGCGAGCCCAGCCAGATGGTAGACGTCTGCCGCGTCCGCGAGGTCCGCCGGTTCCAGGCCCACCTCGGCCGCGGTGGTGGCGAGGTCTCCTCCGGCGAGGAGAACGCGGATGGCGTCGGCGACCTGGCCGGCGGCTGGTGCGGTCAGGTGAGCAGAAGACATGAGTCCCATCCGGACACGGGCGGGGCGGTGCGGCGGGCGGTCTCCAGCACGAGCCGGACTCCGGTGTCACCGGTGAGAAGCGCGGGTGTCCCGTCGGAGATGGCTGCCTGTCTCCTCAGCCCGGCGGCGACTTCAGCCAGGTGGGTGCTGAGGCCGGGTGTGATCGCGTCGGCGGCGGCGCGGACGGCTGTCTGGTAGACGCCGGCGAGGCCGTGGCAGAGGCCCGCGTCGGGGAGCCTGGCGAGCTGGGGCCCGGCCAGGCAGTGGGCGAGGGCGTGCTCGGCTGCAGCCTGGCGGGCAGGGTCGGCGGTGGCGATGCCGGCGAGTTGGAGGGCGCGGGCGATCCCGGGCGTCCCGTAGCACCAGGACGGCCGTCCGGCAGACAACTGCGCTGGGTACCCGGCGCGTAGATCCTTGCGGCTGAGCCATTGTGGCCACCACGGCCCGTCGTCCGAGTGCTGCTGCCATCGGTCAAACCAGGCACAGAGAATCTTGATCGCGTCCTGTTGCCCCTCCACGGTGCGCCCTCGCCGGGCGGCGAGGGCGAGGAAGGCGAGGATGCCGGCCGCGCCGTGGGCCATGCCCAGGTTCGCGTGGCCGCCCGGGGTTGGAGACAGCGGGTCGGGGTCGCGAGCTGCCCACCAGCCTGGCGCCTGGAGCCCATCGAGGGGGAGGGGCCGGGTGGCGAGACGGGTGAGGTAAGTGAGGATGTCGGCGAGGGTGTCGTTGGCGGGGGCGGTGCGCAGGAGGATGAGGCCGAGGCCGGTGAGCCCGTAGAACAAGTCGTACTCGCCGAACGTGCCGGGAGCGCCGTCGGCCATGCGGTTGCGGGCGGCATCCAGCCGCCCGCGGGTGATGCGGTGCAGGTGGTGATCGAGCGCGCTCGCGGCGGGCGCGTAGCGGGGCTGCCCGTCCGCGGCGGCGGTGTGCAGCACGAAGCGCAGGGCTGGGGCGCCGTGCACGAGGCATCCGCTCGGGCTGCCGTCCACTGGCTCGGATGTGGCGAGGACCAGAGCGTCGTGCGCGTCCTGCCAGGTGCCGGAGCCGGTGAGCGCGAGTTCGACGCGTAGCAGCGCGAGGCCGGCCGCGCCGTGAGCGAGGGACTGGGCAGCCGCCTGATCGGCGTTGATCGTCGGTGATGTCACAGGTGGCCGGCCTTTCCGAGCTGGCGGAGAGCGGCGGCGCGAGCAAGCCGTCCGGTCTGCTTCTCAAAGGTCGGATCAAGTCCGACCGCGCGCATGTGGTGCTCGTGCAGCAGGGTCCGCAGCACGGTGCTCGGGTCGCGCTGTGCGGCAAGCTGTCCGTGGTAGGCGGCGAGCGCGGTGTCGCGGTCGGCCCAGGCCTGCGCGACGGTGTCACCGCCGGGCAGCGAGGCCATTGCGCGGGGGCCGCCGGCCGGGTCGGTCAGGTCGCAGGCCAGATCACGCAGGTCACGATCCAGCGGCCCGCTTCCCTGGTTCAGGCAGCGGATCAGGGCCCCGTAGCCGGTCGTGGCGTCGGGGGCGAACGCAGCCGCGATCCTGGCCATCGACGCGGCGGCGAGCGCCTGGCCCGGCACACCGTCGGCGGCGGTGGCGAGTTGGGCGACGGCCGCGGCGGTGTCGGCCGCCCAGACCTCTTCGACTGCGGCGAGGGCGCTGCCTGTGCCGTACCGGCCGGGCTGTTCGTAGTACGGGACGAAGCTCAGCGTCGCGGGCAGGCCCCGGTCCTCCAGGTCGGCGGCGAACCGGGCGAGTTCGGCGGCGAGCAGGCCGAAGCGATCCGGGTCGGTCAGCCGTAGGTGCAGGGCGATGTGCTGCGGGATCTCCGGGTGGATCATGTCGCGGTAGCGGCGAACCCACCAGTGCGCGACCTCGGGGCGCAGGCCGTCGGCGAGTCGGGGCAGGTGAACGGCGATGAGATCGTCGAAGCGGGCCGGGTTGCCGGTGATCCGGGCGCAGACCACCAGGCCTGTCCCGGGGTGGTGCACGTCGCCGGGCGTAGCGGTGACCGGCAGGGGGCGCCGTGGTGGGCTGGCCAGGGTCAGCGGGATGAGGAGTTCGGCGGGCCGGCCGAGCCAGCCGTCGGAGCCGGCCGGGCTGTCCTCACGGAGCTCGGCGCGCGAGGCGCGGGTCAGATGGGCGTGCAGGAGTTCCCGGTCGAGGGGGTGCTCGAGGTCCAGCGGTAGCCGCTGTTCGCCGTCGCAGAGCACCACGCGGCTGGGAAGTCTCCACCGGCGCCGCCACGCGGCCAGCCGCGTCTCGAAGCTGGTGCCGGGAGAGCCGTCGAGGGCGGCTTTCTCGAGGTTCCAGCGGGCGGGGAACAGGATCGTCCTGCGGTAGCGGACGCGAGGCACGTAGGGCAGGACGCGGGCCGCGCCGACATCGAAAGGGCGCAGTTCGGCGCAGCGGGCGTCCGCGACCTCGGCGAGGAACCGGGCAAGCGGTGGGGTGAACGCGGTCATCTCCAGCGCATGCGGGATGTGCGGGACCACGCGCCGACCGGTGGGCAGATGCACGAGGTAGAGCTGCGCCGCGTCGGCGGTCACGGCCAGCTCGTCGACGGAGACGATCATCGCGGTGCCGTCGGGATGGTCCCCGACCGGAAGGATCGTGTCGGCCAGGGGTGCGACCCGGGTCATGTGCTCGGTCCGGGGCACCCGCGGCCGGAACGACACCTGCACCGTGAGGTTGCCCTCCTGCCGGTCGGCTGTGCGGAAGGTCGCGGCGAGTGCGTCGCGTTCCGTCGCGGTGAGCAGGTGGGTGAAGCGGCCGGCCATGCTGCCGGGGACGCGGGCCGTCCCGGTCACCTGCAGCTCGAAGTGCCCGGCGTTGATCGCCTCGGTGGATCGGGCGTGCAGGGCGACAGCGATCTCGATACGTGCTGGCGGCACGACCGCGCCGGGATCACCGACGGTGAGGGCGCGTACGTCGTCACCGGTTAGACGGATCTCGTCGCTGCTCTCCAGGGCGGCCTGGTGGATCAGTGCCAGCAGGGCCGCGTCGCGTTCGGTCAGCGTCCGCCACACCGGACGTGGCGCTGGCGCACCGAGGTAGCCGTCCGGATAGCCGAGGCCGGAGTCGGCGACCAGCTCCCGTACCGACACCAGTGCTCCGGGGCCGTAGCGTTCCTTGAACCGTGCCTGGTACTCCAGCCAGGACATCGCTCCGAACGGCCAGGTTGTCAGGCGGAGAAGCACCTCGGCCGCGGCGGTGGCCTCGTTCAGCACCGCGTCGGGAATCGTCACGTCTGCGTCGAGCCGGGTGTCCATCGCCAGCGGGCGGTCCATGGCGGGCGTCAGCGTGGCCATCCGCGTGCCGGCCGCCGCGCGTAGCGCGGTCGCGTCGGACGGGTTCGCGCAGTCGTTGTGCGCGGCGAGGATGCAGGCGATGTCCGCCAGCTCGCCCAGCACTGGGGCGACCTGCGGCACCCCACCGGCACCGGCGGCGGCGCGGAGCGCGGCGCACAGGTACTCCAGCGGGTCGCCGGCTGTCATCGGCGGATGCAGGTCGGTGAGCAGGAACTCCTCGTCGAGGAGCTGGTCGAGCAGTGCGCGGACGCGGTCTGGCGCCGCCCTGGGGAACCGTTCGGTAAGGGCGGCGGCGAGCCCGGCAATGCTGACCGGTGTTCTGGCCAGATCGATGGCGGCCCGCACGGGGTCGGCTGCGCGGATCGACGTCTCGCGAAGTGGGCCCGGCTTCCGGGCGTCGAGCGGAGCGCGGCGGGCCAGGATCAGCCGGCCGTCCCGGAAGGTCGCGGTTGAGTTCGCCGTGACGGTGAGCCGGTCTCGTAAGGCGGGGGTGCGGGCGAGTTGGCGCGCCAGGGTCGCGATCCATTCGGCATCCGGGCGCGCGATCACCCGGTGGGCGCCGCCGATCGTCGCCCTCGCTGGTCCGACGTGGGCGGGTGCGACCCCGGCGAACAGGCCGAACGGTGTGACGCGCCGCTGCCACCGCAGCAGGTAGGACGCCAGTGACAGCGCCGTGCGCCGCAGATCCCGGGCAGTGCCCTGCCCAGGTTCGGAGACGACACCGTTGACCCAGGCGGCGAGGTCACTGCTCGCGGCGGTGACCGCAGCGCGGACGTCGTCCCGTGACCAGGTCTTCGTCAGCCAGGCACCGCCCTCGGTCTCGACAGCCCCGAGATCGGCCAGATCCAGGTCGTGTGGCAGGTCAAGATCTCCGGGATCTGTCGTCGACCGGAGCAGAACCACGCCGTGATGCCGGTATCGCGCGGCCATGCCGGGCTCCTCGGTCAGGCGACAACAAGGTCATCAGGCTCCGGCACCGCCGGTGTCCCCGGGGACACCGGCGGAGCGGGCCGTCTGGGCGGGGTGTTGTCAGGACGGGTTGTCGGAGGAGGTGGAGCAGGCACTCGGCTTGCAGGTCGTCCCGCAGTTGTCGTCTGTGGCGCACATCGTGATGACGAGCGGGCCGACCGCCTCGATCACTCGCAGATCAAGGTCGACGTCGAACGGGTCAAGGTCGCTGGGAGTCGCAGCGGGCGCGAGAACTGCTGAGGTCGGTGTCATGGCTACCTTTCCTGGGCAGGTGGGGGCGCGGACGGAGTACCGGAATGTGCGTTGGCGAAGGGGCTGTGAACGTTGGAGGCGGAACGTCAGCTGACCGGGGGCCAGGTGATGGTGGCCGTGCCGTGGATCTTGTGGAACTGCCCTACGGGAGCGTCGGAGGCGGGAATGGTGGTGCCCGCGGGCCAGTAGGCGAAGGCGTCGTCGGGGATCTGCCGGCCGTGGACGTCCCAGGCCTTGATCTGGGCGACCAGAGCCTCGGCCGCCTCGGTGGCGTGCGGCCCATATCCCCGGGCGCCGAACTCGCGGTCCCCGCCGGGCAGGTCACTTTCGCGTAGTTCCATCACGCCGAACGAGTCGTCGAGCACCGCTCCGAAGGGGAACCAGGTTCTGCACACGCCCTCGGCCGCCATCGGCGTGCCGGGCCCGGCCTCGACGCGGCAGAACCCGGGCAGGAAGCCTGCGAGCCACAGGTGCAGGTCGCCGAACTCGCCCTGGTCCGGGATCGTGACTCCAGACCAGGCGTGGACCGGGCCGTGCTCCAGTGCGCCGGCCAGGGAATGCGGGTTGTCGATCTCAGTCTCGTCGAACAGGAGCGTCACCACCCCGCCAGCGGGATCGCGCATCTGAAGCCGGCGCTCCTTGCGCGCTCCCAGGCCCTGCATCGGCACGAACCCGCACAGCTGCGCCGACGTGCTTACCCAGTGCTCGCCCGACCGGCGCAACGCCAGCGACCGGGTGAACGTGTTCATCCGTAGCGGCACGACGATGACGCCGCCATCGGTCAGCTGTTCCAGCCACGCGGGGGCCAGGTCCCACGCCCCGACGGTGACCACGATCGCGTCGTAGTCCGCGTACGCCGGCACGCCGTGCTCGGCGTCCGCGGTGACAACGATGACCCGGTCGCCGTAGCCGGCGGCGCCCAGCCCCGCGGTCGCGCGGGCGGTCACCTCCGGATCGATGTCCACGGTCACCACCTGGCCCTGATCACCTACGACGTGCGCGAGCAGGGACGCGTTATAGCCACCGCTGCCCACCTCGAGGACCTTCATCCCCGGGGCGATACCCGCCTGGGCGATCATGTGGGCCTGCAGCCACGGCGCCGACACCGTCGACATGCTTACCCCGTGCGGGCCTGCCTTTGCGACCACCGACTGGTCGGCGTCGTAGGCCTTCTCCAGCGGGGTGCCCTCCGGTACGAACAGGTGCCGTGGAACGGTCCGGAACGCGGCCTCCACCTCGGGCCCGCTGATCCAGCCGTCGGCGACGAGCCGGTCGACCATCGCAGCCCGCCTCTCGTCCGCCAGGTCGGGGTTGGTCGCGTCGGGCGCCTGAGTCACGTCACGCTCCAGTGGTGGTCGTCGGGGGCGCGATCACCGTAGGACCGGCGGGATCACGACGGCCAGGAGTGTGCCCGAGTGTGGCAAGCAGGACCACGGTCACTGATGCGCGGCGGCGATGAGATCACGGGCCCGGCCGCCGAAGATGGCGATCTCGCTCAGACGGGCGAACATCTGCGCGTAGAGGGCGATCTCGGTGGGCTGGGTCACCGTCAGATATCCCGAGACGAGCTCGACGTTCACCTGGTCGTTGTCGAAGATCCAGAAATCCTCGACAGGGCTGGCCATGCCACGATCGGCAGAGACCGGGATGACCCCGAGGGACACCGCCGGCCACGTCGTGACCTCGGCCAAATGCGCGCACTGGCCCCGCATGACTGCCGACCCGCCGAAACCATTACGCAGCACGGACTCCTCGACGAGGAACGCGGCGGTCCGCTGGTGACGACGCAGGACACGCTGACGCTTCATCCGAGCCGCGACCGCAGCTTCCACATCGTCATGGACTCCACGGCGCTGCTGGTAGGCACGCAGCACAGCGCGGGTGTAGTCCTCGGTCTGGATCAGGCCGGGCACAACCCAGCAGCTGTAGCCGCGGAACTGGCGGGTCCGCTCATACAGCGGCAGCCGCGCCTCCTGTGCGTGCCGCAGCCCGGAACGCTCCATCCGGCGCCATTCGACCCACATCCCCTCCGCCGAGTGCAGGGACGCGAGCAGATCCGCGGTCTCGCTTTCGGCGCCGCAGATCTCGCACCACGCGCGGACGTCCGCCGCCGATGGGGGCCGGGTGGCATGCTCGATCTTCGAGACCTTCGTACGCTCCCACCCAGCACGGGCAGCCAGCTCGATCGCGGTCAGACCAGCATCGCGGCGCAGGTCACGAAGCCGGCCCGCGAGAAGCTGACGGGCCTGCTGGGCACTGGAAGACGACGACGGCTGCACAGGAGCAAGACTGCCGCGACGACGCGAAGACCGTCGTCAGACCAGCTCGTAGTCCTCGTGCGGCACGGCCCGCTCCCACACCGCCTCGAACGCCGCCGCACACTGAGCGGCGATCTCCGGGTCCGGCGAAAGCCGGGTCTGGAGGAACTCCCCACCACCGGAGAAGTAGTTGAACTGCGCCCGCTGGCCGTCGAACACCCAGAAGTCGTTCGCCGGGATTAGCAGGCCGGTCGCCAGATGCCGGGGCAGCCAGCGGATCTGCTCACCCGCGGCGACGTTCGACGCCGTCGTCGCATGCTCGAACCTGATGTAGTCGCTCACCGGCTCCGACACCACCCGGACCCGGCGAACGTCGACCCCGCGACCGGTCACCTCGGCGATCAGATCCAGCCATGGCCGCGGCGCGAGCCGCCGCCGAAACTCCTCCTCGTCGCCGGCGAGCCACGCCCGAAACCACGGGTCCCCGCCGTCATAGGAATCCCGCAGCTCCAAATGCACGGCGGACGACCCGCACGCGCGAAGCAGCGTGTCGAACGGCGGGTCGGGCTCCTCAGCTACGCCCGGGATGCGGCCCAGGACCCTGCTTGCCTCGCTCGTAGGTCCCACTCGCCGCCTCCACGATGAACGCCTTCATGACCGCCGGGAGCCGGACCACGGCCTCGGTCGACCCGATCGGGCTGTGCCGTGCGACCTCCGCGAGCGCCTCCCGATCCGTGACCGACTCGCCCTGGAACCACAGGTCGCCGGTGTCCTCATCGACGAAGACCGCCGGGCAACCGTTGTCAGGCGACCCCGGATCGATACCCACGAAACTTAGCCGCATCAAGGCCTCCGAACTCAGGAGTGTGCCGAAGTGGGCCACTCCGGCACACTTAACCATGCGGACACTTTTTGTCAAGGCCTGACTACGGTTCGGAGCTACCCAGCCGCTGGGAGATCTCCTTGATCGGCGCACCCTCGGCCCGATGAGACCCGACGATCTCCAAACGCCGTCGCCGTGGTGATGACCGACAGCGCCGGTCGAACTGCTATGGACCGTTCCGCCTCGCCCAGAGCAGGCGTGCGGAGTACAGGCGAATAGGCGTTCAATCCCGCGAGCTCCAGGATGTCAATCCAGGATGTCGAGCGGCGGAAGGGTGTCCACGATCTTCGTCGTCTCCAGACTGACTGTGACGATCCGCTTGAGCAGGTCGATGATGTAGCGCGGGTCCTCGGACCAGTCGTTGGGGTCGTTGGTGATGCCGGAGGCCTTGTCGACCTTGACCTGGTAGCGGTCGATGATCCACTCGATCGCGGAGCGAGCACCGAGCTGGTAGCGGTACGCCTCGGCCGGGATGTTGGTCAGCGTGACCCGGGTGTTGTAGATGATCGTCGAGCGGTCCGGCTCACCCTTCACCTTGGGGATCTTCATCTTGGCGACCCGGTACAGCTCGCGCGGCGTGACGTCGTTGGCGTCTCCTGTAACGGTCTCGACGATGCCGGTGTGCTTCTCCGCCTGCTCGTAGCCGATGTGCAGATCAGCCAGTGTGCGCCCGGCCTCGGCGAAGCCGCGGAAGTCCCGTACCCGGGGGATACGCGGAAGCGCCTTTTTCAGGTCCGCGGCGAACCGCTCCCGGTACTCCGGGGAGTGCAGGAGCCCGTACGTGTAGTAAAAGATGTCGTCCTTGGTGACCGTCGGGTCGGTGTAGGTCTCACGGTAGTCACCCAGTGCAACATCGGTAATGTTGTCGACCTGCTCGTAGCTCTCGCCCTCGGCATCGGCGAACATGTCGTCGCCCGCGCCGAGTGCTCGGTAGGTGTAACGAGGGAAGAACTGGCCGTTACTCGAACCCCAATACGCAAGATCGGGAATGCCGTCGACGGCATGTACAGAGAAGGGCTTGTCCGATCCAACGCCGGTGATGTAGAAGCCGAAGTTCTTATTTTCAGATGCCGGGAAGATGCGACCAATCCGATAGACCATGTCATTCAGCCGTGCATCGAAGGCGACGCGCTGCTTAGTGAATGGGCGATATGCGGATGCGAAAATGCGTTCGCGGTCGAAGGAGTATTGAGCGCCTCGGGCGACGCTGTACTTGTCGGCGCGATTCCAGCTGATCTTCTCGGGATCGGGGTCGATGTACCTTCCCGCATCGTCTGCCGTTGGATCGAGGATGCCCTGCAGCTTGCAGTATTTTGCAAAATCTGCGACTTGAGCATTATGGAAGTCGACCATCGATCGCATGTTCTCTTCGAGTTTTTGCTCGGAGAAGTTGTATGCCCAGACATCCCGCCCGGTCTTGAGGCCAGACGAGTACAGATCGAAAACGGTCTTGACGCGGGCCGTCTTCTCCTTTTCCCCTATCGCTTGAAAGGTTGCGAACCGCTCGTCACGCTGGTTGATCCAGTCCCCGTCCGTGTTCGGGGTGAGCTCTTGCCACGGAACCGTGTCGAGGGCCTGCGAGCCCAGGATGCGCAGCTTCTCCTCGCGGTCGAGGTAGTCGCCGATGTCCCGGTAGTGCAACGCGCAGCCCGCCGCCGCGTCCACCGCTTTGGCGCCCTTGATGAGGATGAGGATGGCGACGGTGTTCCGGCTGCCCGAACCGAAGATCTTCCCGCCCTCCTGGCGGGACTGTTCGCCAGCGGTGCGCTGGTTGCCGCGCAGGTTGTAGCAGTAGATCACGTCGAACTCGTCGACGAGGGACTTGCGCAGGCCGTCTGCGGTGTTGCCGTCGATGTAGCCGCCGTTGGAGACGAAGGCCACGACTCCCTCGTCCTTGATCCGGTCGGACGCCCAGCGGATTGCACGGATGTAGGAGTCGTACAGCGAGTTCTTGTTTGTGGCGGTCGAGCGTGCGACGTAGGTCTGCTGGATGCGTTCGTCGAGCGCGGGGTATTTCAGGTTCTGGTTGTTGTCGTTCTGGCTGTCCTGTCCGACCGAGTAAGGCGGGTTACCGAGGACGACGGTGATGTCCTGCTGCTTCTGCCGTTTTGCCCGTTCGCTGTTGCCTTCGAGGACGTCCATCCCGTCGAGCTTCGCGGTGCCCTCAGCGAGTTGGAAGGTGTCGGTGAGCACGATGCCCTCGAACGGCCGATAGTCGCCGCCGGCGAGGTCGTGGAAGGCCGCCTCGATGTTGACGGCGGCGATGTAGTAGGCCAGTAAAACGATCTCGTTGGCGTGCAGCTCGCTGGTGTACTTCCGCGCCAGGTCGTTCGGACGGATCACCCCGGACTGCAACAGCCGTACCGGGAAGGTGCCGGTGCCCACGAACGGGTCAATGATCTGCACGCCCTCGTCGGACAGCGAGCTACCGAGGTGCAGGTTCAGGGCCTGCTCGGTGGCGCGGATGATGAAGTCGACGACCTCGACCGGGGTGTAGACGATCCCGAGGGCATCCGCGGTCTTCGGTAGGGCGGTCTTGAAGAACTTGTCGTACAGCTCGACGATGACCCGCTGGCGGCCCTCGGAGTTGTCGATACCCTCCACGCGGACCCGTATCGACTGGTAGAAGCCTTCGAGTGTCTTCGTCTCGGCGTCGAGGCCCTGGTCGTCGAGGACGTCGAGGACTCGCTGCATGGCCCGGGAGACCGGGTTGTGCGCGGTGAAGGCGTAGCCGGAGAACAGTGCGTCGAACACCGGTCGGGTGACGATGTGCTGAGCGATCATCCCGATCGCGTCGGCTTCGGAGACACCCGGGTTGATGGTGGCCCGCAGTTCGCCGAGGAACTCGGTGAACACCGCCCGCTTGGCGGGGATTTTCAGCCCGGCTTTGATCCGGGTGATGTGCCGGTCGGCGATTCCGGCAATGTCGCGGGCCCAGTCTTCCAAGTAGTGACGTTCGCCGACCTTGTCCACGATCCGGGCGTAGATCGCGTCCCGCCAGTTCGCGATCGAGAACAGTGCGTCCTGGACGTGCGCGGCGGTCTGCGCCTCCTTCTCCTTCGCGGCCCGCGCGCTGTCGGGGGTGCTGGAGCCGTCCTGTTCGCCGGTCGTCTCGTCCGCGGGGCCGATGCTCCCGATGCCGATCTTGTTGTCGGGTCGGCGGGTGTTCAGCTCGATCTGGTTGACCGTGGCGTTGAAACGATCGTCGTGCGCCCTCAGCGCCTGGAGGACCTGCCAGACCGTCTTGAACCGCTGGTTGTCCGCGAGTGCCTTCGCTGGCTCCATGCCCGCGGGGACCGCGACCGGCAGGATGATGTAGCCGTAGTTCTTCTCCGGGGCCAGGCGCATCACCCGCCCCACCGACTGCACGACGTCCACCACGGAGTTGCGGGGGTGCAGGAACAGCACCGCGTCCAGGCCCGGAACGTCCACCCCCTCGGACAGACAGCGGGCGTTGGACAGGATTCGGGCCTGACCTGGGCCGGGGTCGGTCCGCAGCCAGTCCAGCAGCCGGTTGCGCTCCAGAGCGTTGAACGTGCCGTCGACATGGTCGACGGTGCAGCGCAGGACCTCGTCGTCCGCGTCGTCGTAGGCGTCGATGACCTCGTTGAACCGGGTCGCGATGGTCTTGGAGTCCGCGATCGACCGGGCGAAGGCCACCGCTCGCTTCATCGGCGGCTCGCCGTCGGCGAATCCCGAGCCGTCGGCGAAGGTGCCGGCTCGTTTGGCCAGCGCGTTCCAACATCCGATGATCTTCGCGGCGTCGTCGAGGGTCAGTTCCGACTCGCCGGCGGCCAGCCCCTCCTGCAGGGTCTTGGCGACCACACCCTCATCGATGGTGAGGATGAGGACCTTGTAGTCGGTGAGCAGGCCCTGCTCCACGGCGTGGCCGAAGCCGAGCCGGTGGAACTCCGGGCCGAAGATAGCCTCGTCGTCCATCGACGCCAGCACCGCGCTCGCCTGCCGGGCGTCGGCCTTGGTGTCCTCGCTATAGAGCCGCGGAGTGGCCGTCATGTACAGCCTGCGGTCGGCGGCCAGATAGCTGTCGTCGTGGACGCGCACGAACGCGGACTCGTTGTGGCCGGAGAGAGTCACCCCGGTGGTTCGGTGCGCCTCGTCGCACAGCACCAGGTCGAACCGGCCCATTCCCCGGGACTGCGCCTGGGAGATCGTGGCGATGGACTGGTAGGTCGAGAACACCGCCGTCAGCCCAGCGACCTTCTCGGCCGCGGCGATCTGCGCGATCAGCCGGTCCGGGTCCGTGGTAGCGGGGAGAGCCAGGTCGTGGGTGGCCATGTCCCCGTCGTCCCCGGCGCCCCGCTGCTTGCCGACCTTGATGTCTGAGCACACCGCAAACGCCCGCAGCGGCACTTCCGCCTCGTACGACCACTCCCGTAGCGCCTGGGACAGCAGCGCGATGGAGGGGACGAGGAACAGGACGGTGGTGTGCTCGCCCTGCCCGGTCTCGGCGCGCTCCCGGCGCAGCCGTTCGGCGAGCTTCAGGCCGGTGAAGGTCTTCCCTGTCCCGCAGGCCATGATCAGCTTGCCGCGGTCGTGGCCGGCGAACCCAGCGAAGACGTCGTCGATCGCCGCCCGCTGATGAGGACGCGGGGCCTTCTTCGCCCGCAGCCCAATCTCGATCGGGGTGCCCGGGGAGGGCAGCTGCCACTGGACCGGGCTGCCCGCGATGTCGGACAGCCCAAGCCGGGTGACCGGTACCTGCTGGTCGTCCAGCGCCGCCTCGGCGTGGACGGACCACTTCTCGGTCGTCGAAATGATCATCCGGCGGGTGAAGACACCCTTTCCCGAAGCGGTGAAGAACGAGTCGATGTCCTCTTTGCGGACCGTGTGCTGAGGCTCGTAGAACTTGCACTGGATGGCGCAGAACCCGCCGGTCTCACGATCCTGGGCCACCAGGTCGATGCCCGCGTCCCGCTTGTCCACCTCCGCGCCCGGCCAGTCCACCCACATCCACACCTGGGTGAACTGCTCCGTCCACTGTGGGTCGGTACTCAGGTACTGGCGCATCAGCTCTTCGAACCGGGTGCCGCGATCCCGATTCGAAGTGGAGCCGTCACGGATCGCCCTGATTACGTCATGCACCGTCGTGGCTGTGGACACCGTGTGACTCCCCCTGACCCCCGCGGGATGCAAAGCGGCGCCCCGCATACGTTGCGATACGTGCACCAGCACCCTACTTGGGTCGGCTCCGCTCTCCCCGGGAGGACTCAAAGGGCATCGATACTTCTGGTGCTGAGCGAGGTGGACGATTTCGGCCGACACCGTGTCCATCGCCGCCGCCGAGTTCTGCCTGGTCCACCCGCCCGCGTCCGACTCCGACTCCGACTCCGATGACGATCTTAATCGTCGCCTGCCGGCTGGCACGGTGGTCCTTATGGTCTGGATCCCTCACGAGTTCGGTGGCGCTGATGGGCTGACGCCGACGCGGTCCGCATTCGCCAGTGGCAAAGGCTCAAGGTGGGGCCGCTACCAGCAGCCCCGGCCAAAGGCGATATGGCCGTCTCGCGCATCCATACCCACCCACTCGACCTCGACCGGTCCCCACCGGGCTCCTGATCCAGGTCAACCTGCTCGCCGCCGGATGAGCTGCGTGGCAGGCCGAACCGAGGGGCGAGCCCCATGTCGGTGTCAGCGCGAGTCGACAGCCGGGTATCCGGATCTGCTAGCCGAAACAGACTGGGTAGATGATGTAGGAAAGTAAAGTGTAGGATCGCACTGTCGATGATCCAGTGAAGTGGGCAAGGTGGTCGCGTGGAAGACTCGCAGCCGTCGGGATGGGCTGTGGCGCGGTTCGGGGCGGTGGCTGGTGAGCTATGCCGGGCGGTGCCCGAGGCGATCCACCGCGCGCACGAGCTGGCACTGGCCGCGCATGTGAGCGGTGCGCTCGCGACGAACGATGCCTACGGCGCGACGTTGCACGCCCAGCAGCACCAGCAGCTGGCCGATCAGACAGATGGGCTCGACGGGGTTCGTCTTCGCAAACCCCTTGGCGTGCGCAGCCGTTTCGAGCTGGTCGTCCTTGATACTGCAGCGGTGGTTCTGTATCCCTGGCGGTACGCCACGGACCGGGCGACACCGCGTACACAGGCCAAGTTCCGCACTGTGTCAGACCTGCGAAAGAATCTGTTGACGCTAACAGCGCGAACGGTCACTCCGCAGCTCACGATCGACCACATCAACCTCGATCCGGAAGATCTTGCTGCCGAGTTCGCCGATGAGCAGGCGGTGCTCGACCAATTGGCGGCCTTCGGCCAGGTCGTCACCATCGGCTATGCCAGTAATCCGTCGCTAGGCGTCTTCGACCTGGGATGGGGAGACCTGGAACTGGTCGACGACAAAACAGGCGAGGTGATCTGGCACAGCTGGGAGCCGCTGCGGCGTTGGGGTCACGGCAGCGCCGGCGGTGCGGTCGAGCCGAGTCCGGTGCAGCCTGTCGACGGTTTCAGCCACGCGGGCCGGTTCGATGACGCTCCGCTGAAGGACAGGTTCAATCTGGCTCCACGCTCGCCGCTTGCTGAACCCCCAACCAGCGAGCCGGAGCCGCCGCGGCGGCTCACCGGTAGCGATGAGAAGAACTAGAGAGCGACGGTCGTGGACGATCCGCAGCAGCTGTGCTTGCCGGACCTGCACTCTCCGCGCCCTGCCATCGGTACCTCCGCCCTGGCGGCGATCGCGGTGGGGTTCGATCCAGCCCGACTCACCCAGGCCCGTCGCCTGGCTGGGCTGACGAAACGGGCAGTCGCCGACCAGCTTCTGGTCTCGCCAGTCGCCGTCGGCCAGTGGGAGGCGGGCACCCACGCACCCCGCCCTGACCATGTAGCCAAGCTCTCGGACCTGCTGGGGGTGCCGCCCGCATTCCTGGCAGCCGGTCGGCCCTACGCACGGCTGGAGAGCTCGGCGGCGCACTTCCGGAGCCTGCGGCGAACCCCGGTCGGCGAGCGCCAGAAGGCGATCGCGTTCACCGAACAGTTGTGGGAGCTGACCTATGCGTTGGAGAAACGTGTGCAGCTTCCCCCTATCGATCTTCCCGGCTTCTCAGCTGGCGAGGTTGTCACCGACGCCACCAGCGCCGACCCGGTCACGGCCGCGCGAGCCCTTCGGCAGGCGTGGAACCTGGGCACCGGACCGATCCCTCACCTCGTGCGGTCGATGGAGCACCACGGGTTGATCGTCACTCTTGTTCCGTTCGCCGGTATGGCCACCGCGACCGTGGATGCCTTCTCCACCTCGCACCTGCCCCGACCCGTCGTCGTGCTTACCCCCGACCGGGCCGACGACGTCTACCGACACCGGTTTACCGCGGCCCACGAACTCGGTCATCTCCTGCTCCACCCCGACACTGCACCCGGTGACGCGGTCCAAGAGAAAGAGGCGGACGCGTTCGCTGCTGAGTTCCTCACCCCGAGCAGTGAGATCACATCGCTTCTGCCAGGCCGGGTCGACCTGCACGCTCTCGACAGGCTCAGCAGGCAGTGGGGGGTGTCCGTCGGCTCGCTCATCTACCGCTGCCGCGAGGTCGGCGCGGTCTCAGACGCGGCGTACCGCCGCGCTTACCAGCGGCTCAGCCAGCTTCGGAACCTTGGCCTCTTCCAGCACGAGGCTGTTGACGGCTACCCTGGCGAGATTCCCGTGCTCCTTAGCCGGGCTTTTGCCCTTGCGGAAGAACATGGGCTCACCCTTGCCGCTCTTGCCGCGGAACTCGCCTGGCCGCTGCCCCGCCTGCGCCTGCTGCTGGGCCAACCCGACGCGGGCAGCCGGCCGCGTCTCCGTCTCGTCTGACCGACAGTCAGTAGGAGAATGTGCGATTCACCGAACTCACCGGCATCAGTGTCGGCGGCGCCGACGACTGGTTCGACCCGGTCCTCACGGAGGACACACCCCTATACGTCGACCCCTTCCTCGTCTTCGAGGACACCTCGCCGATGTTCGTCGACGCCCATGAAGCCGTCGTCCGATTCTTCGCCACCTGTCGCGACCTGGTCCACCTCGACGACGGACGCCGCGGGAGGTACTGGGACAAGGCGCTGCGCCTGCTGACCTTCCCGGAGCCGAAGGAGTTCGCGCTTGGTCTGTCCATGGGGTCACCGAACGGCTCCGGTACCGACGAGCACTTCGCCGAGCAGATGGCCGATGCCCTGGAAACAATTAGCCGTGCTGTCGAACGACGCGTCGCGTATGTAGAGATGTTTTCCCTGTTCGTACCCGGCTTGGGTGTCGACCGTATTAGCGACATCTTCTGTAACATTCTCAAATCCCGCTTCATATCATTCACGCAAGAGGTTTGCGAACGCCACGGGATAGCTACCGAAACGATCAGTGTGCGGCATGCGTCGTGGAACTCCGAGGCAGCTCGGTGGTCCGACGCGCGACTCCAACTGCCGCGCAGCCCCGTTACCGGTGAAGCGGTCCTACTCACCCCGGACCGGTTCTTGCAAGACATCCCGCCGCGGATCACCGCCAGTGGCTTCTATCGATGGGCTGAGGCGAACCGTAACGCGGCACTACGCGACGACCTCAACTATGATCTCGCGACCGCGCTCAAGGAGGCCGAGCGCGCGGAACGAGGCCGAGACATCGCCAAACGACGGCCGGACATTGCCTTCGACTACGTGGACGATGTCGCAGCGCAGGCAGACCTGACACCGTACGATGTGAGCAAGGACCCCGAACTCTTTGTGCGCTGGTATGAGGCTGCCCGTCATGGTAGGCACATCGAGACCGTCGATCCCGTTGACCAACCCGACCAATCAGATTTCCATGCCTGGCTTGGAACTTTGGTGGACCGTTTTACTCATGCTGTGGAACACAGCGACCTGTGGCGGGTCCTGTGGAACGACGATTTCACGAAACCACGCAAGGAGAAGATCGTCCAGGCCGTCGCCGGCCAGATGTGGGCCTTGCTCTGCGAGCGCGCCAACGTCGACATCAGTCGCGAGGCGAACATGGGCCGCGGGCCCGTCGACTTCAAGTTCTCTGCAGGATGGCGGCGTCGCGCATTGATTGAAGTCAAACTCATGTCGAACAGAAAGTTCCGTCAAGGCGCAGAGGCGCAGCTTCCCGAATACTTGAAGAGTGAACATATCTCATGCGCCTACTATGTCTGCGTCGGTTTTACTGACAGTGACCTTTCGGACGGTCGAAAGGCGTTAGTCCGTGAAGTCTGTAAAGCCTACGAGGCAAAATCTGGATGCACCGTGACGCCGCGCTTCATTGACGCGCGCCCCAAGAAGTCGGCTTCCAATCTGTAACACTGTCCGTGCGTGGAGACCGGAAGAAATTCCTCTGTGATGTCCGCGGATTTGAATGCGGTTCGCCATACCCATACTGCCTAGTCGAATAGAATTGTGGGTCGGCGAAATCGGGTGGTTGGGACCTGGGTCGGAGCCATAACCATGGAGTCAGTCACCGGCAGGGGTCGGGATCGCGTACCACTGGCTGGGCATCACAGGTTTGCAGTGTCGCACATGTACCAACCCAAGGCGCACGGGTAGGGCTCTGGCTAGACGAGGAGAGCTGTGAACTCCTCGGCGATCGCGGACACCGCACCGGGATCGACACGTACGAGTGTCGTCAGTGACTCGGACCAGTCGTCGTCACGCAGCAGGGTCACGAGGATTTTTCGCGCAACCGCCGGATCTGCCTGGTCTGCGACGTCGATTAGTGCCCGTACGCGCCTACTACTCCAGGTGATCGTACGGGCCATGGCCTCGGCCTGCCCATATTCACCGGTCCGCGCAAGTGCTGCGGCGACAGGGTGTAGGAACCGCTCCCGCTCGTCTGGGTCGATAATCGAACGTACGTCAGCGCCGGCAATGCTAACCAGCAAAGATGCTCGGACCTGGTCGCCGGCCTGAGCGAGCGCTCCAGCGACAGCGGCCAGCGCCCGTACCCGGATGTCGAATGGCTCGATGATTGAGCGAGCAATGGCCTCGGCCTGGCTGTAACCGCCGGTTCGGGCGAGTGCTTTGGCCGCCGCGATCTGGGCCAGAGACTCCGGGCGGCCCGAGTGAGTGATCGAACGGGCGGTTATCGCGGCCTGGCCGGCCAGAGACGCAGCCCGCTCATATTCGCCTGATTGCGCAAGCGTTTCCGCCATTTCGGCCAGAGCTTCCATCCGTAGCGTTCGGTTGGGAATTGAGCGCGCGTGCTCCTCGGCCTCATCGGCCAAGGCTGCGGCCCGCTTGTGCTCCCCTGCTCGGGCCAGCGCCCCAGCCAACTTGGCCAGCATCCGGGACGCTACCAGCGGGAAGGTGATCGAACGGACGATAGCTTCGGCTCGGTCGTAGTCACCGGCCTGGGTCAGCGCCACGGCGACAGCGGTCAGTGCCCATTCCTTCGGGTAGTCGTCCGTAACTTCCGAATAGGGAATCGAATGGGCGATCGTCTCGGCCTTGTCGTACTCACCGATGTCGGCTAGAACCGTTGTCACCATGAACAGCGCACGTGCCCGCGATGTCGTACCGCCGATCTGACGAGCTATGGGCTCGGCCAGATCGGCAAGGGCCCTGGCTGTACTGTGGTCACCTGTTTGGGCCGCCGCTCTGGCGACGGCGGCTAGTGTCCTCGCTTGCACGTCGTAGTCCGGTGCCGACCGGGCGACCTCCTCAGCCAGCCTGGCGAGTGACGACGCTTCGGCGACCTGGTCATTGTGGATTAGCATCCGAGCGATCTCGACAAGTGCTTGTGCCCTCACGGCCGGATGAGTGATGGTATCGGCGGTCGCCTGCGCCGTGGCGAACTCGCCGGCGTGGGCGGCCGCCATTGCAACATCACCGAGCGCCTGCGCACAAAGATCCTTGTAGATGACAGAGCGGGCGATCGCTGTGGCTCGGTCGTAGTCGCCGGCTTGGGCGACTCCTTCTGCGACCTCACCTAGAGCCCGCGACCGCATATCTTCGTCATCGGAGATCGAACGGGCGATGTTTTCGGCCCTGTCATAGTCCCCGAGATGGGCAATTGCTCCTATTATCTTGACCCTGGCCCAAGTGATCAAGAGAGGATCTCCGAGCCCGCCGATCTTTCTGGCTATTTCAACCAGAGACGATGCCCGCTCGTGCTCGCCATTTCGAGCCAGCACGCGAGCGACTTCTATAATTTCCTGGATCTTTTCGAACGGCTCGGGGATCGAATGAGTCGCCTCTTCGGCCAGGTTTGCTACCGATGATGCCCGCTGCTGCTGTCCGGTTTGTGCGAGCGCGCGAGCGACGCCTGCCAGTGCCTTCGCTTTCTCGAATGGCTTCGCTATCTTTCCGGCGATGCTCTCGGCCCTGTCGTAGTCGCCGGCCTTAGCTAGAGCCTCGACCACGTCTGCCCTCGCCAACGAGGTGGGATCCCAGGTAAGGGAATCAGCGAGAGTCTCGGCGCGCTCGTAGTCTCCAGTGCTGGTCAGCGCTCCAAGTAAGCCTGCTAGTGCCTCTATCCGCTTCGGGTTCGTCCGGGCGAGTGCTTCGGCCCGGGTGGGTTGACCGAGCATGGTCAATACGGCTGGCAGCTGTGGCGGAATATGGGAATTATTGTCGACGAGAGAATAGCGGTGTACCGCCAGCCGCCCCAAATCTTTCAGGTCCGGGTCAGGCAGGTCAAAGAGTGCGTCCTGCGCTGCCGTGATTTCTGTCAGGGCGGCGGTGTCGCCACCGGTGATATCGCGCATTCTGTCGTGGCGGGCGCGAGATGTTCCGCAGGCCACGATTCGAGGGACATCACGCGTAGCGGTCAGCATCCTGAAATAGCCGTGTTGCAGGTATTCGGGTGTCTCGGGAGGCCAGCCCCGCTGGCCGTAGCTATCGGCCCATGCGTGTAGGCGCTGCCGGTAACCCTCAAGCCGCCTGTCGCCGAACTCCTCGATCGCAGTGTCCTGCAGTTCTTCATGACCGAGAATGTAGACGTTCGAGCTTACGTTGGCCCAGCGACCAGCGCGGGTGGTGAAGCTACGTCCCGCAACGGTGCCCAGGTGTCTAATGACCTGTCGGGCTGTCCGCCCCGACAATTCCGCCAGATCTTCCGCGCTTAGGCCTCCGAGGGCAGCAGTAAGCAAGCCGAGTAGATCCTGTTCGTACGGGCTGCCCTCTAGCAGGCGGTCGAGCTCGCGCTCCATATCAGCGCGGACCACCTGCGCCGCGCCCGCAACAGCCAGCGGGCGCTGAACGTGAGGGTCGCGTAGTGGGTGCTCATCCGGCACATCGGAAGGGATCGGCGGATTGGGGCGACCGGATACCACGAGGCGCATTCCGGCGGGCGGGCGAGCAGGCAGGAGCGCGGCGATGCTGTGCCCCTGTGGACCGGTCGCGCCACGGTCCTCGTCTAGGCCGTCGACTACCAGCACTAGCCGCTCGCCGCGCTGTTGACATATCTCGGCGGCCTCGGCAAGCATTCTAAAGAGATGCGCATCGCGAGTCGCTTCGGAAAGGTATTTCGGTATCGGTTCAAGCAGTAGATTGGCCAGTTGTTCCATCACAACGTCGGCGAACGCGACCCGGTCGTTCTGGCTCGCGAACCGCGCTGTTACGAAGAACGAAACCACCCTTACCCCGGGCGGGGGGTGCAGTACAAACCACGCCAGCAGCGCCGACTTCCCCGACCAGGCCGGCGCCCGCCAGTACATGTAGACCTCGGGCGATTCCTTCAGGATACAGAACTCCCGTATCTCCTCCAGCTCCGCATCTCTACCGACCAGGCGCGGCGGAGCGATTCGTGCTACCTGCTCGCGGTAGCCCGATCGAGCCACCGATCTGACAGTAGCATCGCGATCGACGGAGGTGCCGCCTCTATTCCCGTGGCCGCCGCTCCCGCTCGGGTTCGCGTCAGGCGATGCCCGAGTGCTCTGTTTATTAAGTCTGAGAGCTTCCTGGTGAATTTTCAGCAATTCTGCCCGGTCGAGCTTTAGGGCATCCGCAAGAAGGTTAATTGTTCTCTCTGAGGGGATATTTGCGGATTTCTCGTTGAGTGCATTGCTAACGGTCACATGACTGAGTCCAGTGCGCCGCTCAAGGTTCTCCATTGTCCACCGACGCCTGTGCAACTCCCCGCGCAAAATTGACTTGAGGCTCCTCAAGGCCGACGACGGCTCCCCCATGGACTACCTCCTGTTGGCGCGCCGAGTTCGTTCAGACTCGTCTGTACATACGAAGTTGAACATCCGCACGGCGATTGTAGCGGGACCATCCCACTGCAACTCGGAGAGTCCGATGACCACCCATTTGCTGCTAGCGCTCGTCCTTGCTATCGAGGTACTTGTTTCGATCTTGATCGCGATGATCGCTGCCCTTTTGGTGCGCCGGGACGGAGCCTCGGTTGCGACGGCTGTGGAGCGGAGCGCAACTGCCTTCGGCGGGGCGTTCACTCTGATGCTTGCGGTCACCGCACTTTGGCTCCAGGGTACGTGACCGGCTTGGTAACCTGCTCGGAGTGGCCACACCCAGGTGTGGCTATACCAGCCGAAAGTACGACCGGGCAGGTCAGTTTGCGAGGTCGGGCCGACGGATGTTGAGGTAGGTGAGGCGGCCAGGCTCGGTGATCGGTTCGACCGCGCAGCCCTTCGCCAGCCGTCCGAGCGTGTGCGCCAGGAACACTGACGCCGTGTACTGGCTGGGTGCCAGCTCCCGATGTCCGTAGTGCGTCACAGGCGCGCGAGGTCCTGCGACGTGCGTACGCCCGTTCCACCAGGCCGTACTCGACCCACTGGCCCCGGTGCTCGGTGAGCGCGGCGGGCAGTTCGACATCCAGGCCGAACTCGTCCGCCAACCCGCTCAACCCGGGCTGCCCGGGGGCCTGTGGGGCGGCGGCCAGCCAGCGGTGCGGACCCGGCTGGGGATGCCCGCCCACCTCGCAGACGAACAGCCACGAGCCGTCATCCATCCGCGCGGGCCGGACGAACTCGTCCGAGTGGAAGGGGCATACCTGCGCATCCATGCCACATAGCCTCTCAGCAGCCACGGCCACGCCGTGGCGGGAGCGGGGTCCACCGGGTCGTGGAGGGGCACGGCCGGTGGATCTGTGAAACACGAATACCCGGCGTCTGTCACCCGATTGTGTTCTCGCTGCCTGCGGATGCCCGAATCGCGATCGTGATCCCGTTGCCGGCCGCGGGGTCGATGGCGCAGTGCAGTCCGAGATCGGTGACACGGCCGTCGCGGGCGTTCCATTCACGGGCGCCGTCGTCGCGGCCGAGGACCGCGCCCAGCGCGTCGATCGTTGCCTTCCACAGGTTCGGCCACGCCCGGCGAGGCCCGACGACGAACGCCAGTTGCAACGCGACACCGCCACCGGGCAACGGCTCCGCCGCGGCGACCTGGTCACGGATCTGTTCCTTGTAGGCGGTCGTGCTCGCCGATGCTGTTGTGCGCACCTCGAACACGCAGACCCCACCCGGGTCCTCGGCCGGTACCGCAGTGGTGACCTCGACCGACGAGGTCGCCGCATGACGCTTGGTCGCCCACACACTGACGAAATCCCGCCCCGTTCGCGCGATCAGTTTCGGCACGAGCGGAAACAGGTAGTTGTCGAGATCATGCGCCGTGTGCAGCGGCGCATCGCCCGCCAACCCGATGTCGAGCCGTAATGCCAGCGGACCCGGTGTCGCACGGATCGGATCGGTGACGGCTCCGTGGACGTCGCCGATGAAGGCGGCTGACCGCACCTGGCCGGGGGAGTTCGCCCTGTCCCAGCTCGCGAGCGCAGGCTCGACACCCAGCACGACGCCTTCACCCGGCGGCTGCGCGTAGAAGACAGGAGTAGTCACACGCGGAACGTATCCCCCAGTACCGACAGTTCTGTCGGGCGAGCCCTGAAGCCTCCGGGATGCGGAGTTCTTCCCTGATGGGGCTTCACGCGGGTTGACCGGGCTACATCCTGAGGGGCTCGGCGATCGAGATCCAGCCCACCCGGTGCCCCAGACATCGGCGCGCCGTGGGCCCGTACGTCAGGCCGCGGGCCAGGGACACGCCCGGCGACCCGGCCATACCGGTCATCCGGCAGCCGCAGCCGATGGGTGGGCTGTGGACGTACGACGGCGTCGCCGTGCGTTTCCGCTGGTAGGCGGCCTGTTCGTGCGGTCGGGGATGGAGATCGTGGGGCCGGGGATGGTGGGGTGGCGGTTCGGGTTGTGCCCGGTTCTGTCCACCATAAGTAGCAGGCAGAGTAAAGCCCGCCAAAGATCTTGGCGGGCTTTGTGGTCTCAGTCTTGGTCTCAGACACCCCTCGCCACCCGTTAGGTGGCAGCGCGGCTGCCGGCGGGTCGTCCTCCTCGCTGGCCTCGTTCGGCGTCTGCGAGAGCAGTCCGCCGACTAGGCTAGGTCCGCTCTGCCGGTTCGAACCTCGTTGGGCACATGCTGGAGAGCAGCTGTTCGGAACAGAGGGCTATCGATCGGGCCACGAGCGCCGCCGAGGGTGCGGACTGGCCCCGGCAGCTCGCTCAACGGCTACCGGGTAGCGTCTCCTTGGTGGATGTCCACCTCATCAACGACATACCCGACGGCCTGACCCGGCGAGCTCGAACGTTTGTAGCCACGCATGGCATCAGGATCGACGTTCGGCCCGTTGAGAGGAACAGGCAGTGGTGGCTTGAGCGAGACATTCCCGCAGTAGTGATCGACCGGATGGCTGCCTATCAGAAGCGATGGGGCGGTCTGGTTCTGCCACCCGCATTGCAGTACGACGGTGGCCCCAAGTACCTCGATCCGGACTCGCCCGAATCGGATTCCGCGGGTTGGTGGTTTGAAGCCGGGATGCAGCGGACCGCAGTCCCATACTCGTTCATGATTAGTCCGTCTGGTGAGTTTGGCATTCAAGCAGGCAGATGGGCGCCTCTCCATGCGACCGTCGAGGGCTGGGTGGAATCGCTCGCACTCGCGCATCACGTGTCCATGTGCGCAAAACAGGTCACCAGGCTCGTCGGCGATGACGTCAATGGCATCGAGCTGGACGGCTACGAGCCGGTGCGCGAGGTGATGGGCCTGGCGGACACCTGGTGGAGGGGGAGCGACTCGCTGGTGGCGCTCTATACAGGGGAGGCCATGTCACTCGAGTTTCCCAAGGGTCGTATCGCATTGATCTACTCCGGCCTTGATGAGTGGGGACTGCGAGGAGGCGTCGAGGTAGGCGATGGCTGAACTCTTCGAGGATCGAGTGCAAGTTCTGAGTGCTGTCGTGGACCAGGTTTGTCGAGCAAGCGATCTCTCCTGCAAAGACGGCTCCCCGGCTCGGGGATCTGACGGCAATGGGCGTGGACGCTGGTGAACGGGCATGGATGACCGGGCCGGGAGACACAGACCCAGGGACGACGGTGGAAAAGACGGAAGTAGCGGCCATTTGAAAAGAAAAGGTCGGCGGTTCGACCCGCCCCTGCCCACCGTCATATACAGGCAAGAATGAGTGACATGACCAGCCCGGGTCTCGGTCGTGAGTCGATGACGAGCCTGCTCCAGGAGCTCAACGACGAACCCGCCCGATCGATGTGAAGGTCCAGTTCCTCCTCGAAGAGATCGTCGAGTCGCTCCATGACGAAAACGGCGACAACGGCGGCGACGGCGGCAACGACAACGGCGGAGCTTCTGCCTGAACTGGCCTAGGCGTAGGACGCCCGTGCCACCGCGTCGTGCGCTCAGCGCCCCGCCGCGACGGGTTATCCAGCAGCAGTAGTTGACACGTCGGCCGTGGACGTTCGACGGCTTCGCCGCGCGTTTCCACTGGTAGATGGCCTGTTTGTGTCATCGGGGATCGTGATCGCATGGTCGGGGATGGTGGGGTGGCGGTTCGGGTTGTGCCCGGTTCTGTCCACGCGATCGGCCTTCCTCTGTTCGGTGGTCTTTGACCACCTTCCCGGGCTCCCGCGCCATGCTGGCCCAGGGGGCTACCCCCTGGAACCCCCGCCTCAGGGGGCTTCGCCCCCCGAACCCCCCGACCGCTGCGCTTCGCGCGAGCGGCTTCTTCTTTCATGTGCGGGCAAAGGCAGAGGCCGCCGGCAGCGCCGGTGGCCTCATTGGTCTCAAATCTGGGTTCAGTTGCTCTTTGCTACCTTGCTACGGTCAGGGCCAAGTGCCGGCCGTGCCGTCGTCTCCCTCGTCGTCCGGGCTTCGCGTGTGCCGGAGCAGATCACCGACCAGATCGGCGATGCCGGTTCGGACCTCCCTGTGCACGGGCTGCTACCGGGTAGCCGTGCTCGCCTCTGACTTCGGCGGACATCGTAGAGCCGCGCCGGCCTCGGCGCAGGCTGCGCCATTTGCCTTAGTCGGTCGCGTCGAAGGCGAACGGCTCGATCTCCGCTTCGACTAGCCGGGGCGGCCTAGCGATGGCCGCGGGGTTCTTCACGATCCGGCGACGCTGCTCGGCCTCGTTCAGAGCGGTCCGCGAGATTCGGTGAATCTGGTGGATCGTTGCGGGCTTCAGGTTGTTCATGGGTTAGTCCTCGGGGAAGCATGCGCGGGCCGCCGCGCGGGTGAGGGTCGCCTGTGCGCCTGCGGGCAGGCCGAGCCTGTTCCAGTGGAAGATCACCAGGTGGGCGAGGAGAGCACGCAGGCCCCGGTTGAGGGTGCCGGCGGTGGCTGCTGCTGCCCCGGTTCGACCTCACGCTGGCCCCCGGGCAGACCGTGGCCGTTGTCGGAGCCACCGGCGCGGGCAAGACCACCCTGGCCAAGCTGCTGGCCCGGTTCTACGACCCCACCCACGGGCGGGTCCTGCTCGACGGCGTCGACCTGCGCGACCTCGCCACCGCCGACCTGCGCCGCGCTGTGGTGATGGTGACGCAGGAGGTGTTCATCTTCTCCGGCACGATCGCCGGGAACATCGCGCTGGGCCGCCCCGGCGCCGACCGCGCGGAGATCCAACGGGTGGCCGAGGTGATCGGGGCGCACGAGTTCATCAGCGCCCTGCCCGACGGGTACGACACCGACATCCAGGCCGGTGGGCACCGTGTCTCCGCCGGGCAGCGGCAGCTGGTGGCGCTGGCCCGCGCGCTGCTGGCCGACCCGGCCGTGGTGATCCTCGACGAGGCCACGCCGTCGCTGGACATCCCCGGCGAGCGGCTGGTCCAGCAGGCGATGAACACCGTGCTGCACGGCCGCACCGCCCTGGTCATCGCGCACCGCCTGTCCACGCTGCACATCGCGGACCGGGTGCTGATGATGGCCGGCGGCCGCATCGTCGAGGACGGCACGCCCGGCGACCTCATCGATGAGCAGGGCCGGTTCGCCGAGCTGCACACGGCCTGGCAGGACAGCCTCACCTGAGCACCGCCCGGATGCGGCAGACCCGATCGGCGGGAGTGAACCAGGATGGTGAGACCCGATAGCGACCGGCAGAAACGCCTGCCACTTGTCCACCGCTTCGTCGACGATGCGGCCGCGCTCCGCTGTGACCTCCGCGGGGTATCGCCGGCATCTGGGGGTCGTTCGGGTCGCGACCTGCGCGTAGCGCCGTATGCTGGTCTCGGTTCGTAGCGTGGCGGAGACACCAGCGAGGAGGACTCGTCTATGGGCGCTCCAGAGATCGGCCATCCGCTGTACCCGCCGCTGCGCCCCACGGTCAGCGTCGAGGAGCTCTTGGCCGCGAGAGGCACCCAACCGATCCGGTCCCTCGACGACTTGGCCGCCGACACCTTCGATTCTGACGAGGAGCTCGACGAGTTCCTCGCGTTCACCTATGCCGAGCGTCGTCGCGACGTTGCCTGAGTCGTCGCCGTGCAGCCTGTCGTCCTTGACACCGACATCGTCTCCCTGAGCCACAAGCGCAGGCTCGGCGGACCCTTGGCAACCCGCCTGATCGGCCGCCGGCCACTGATCACGTTCGTGACCTTTGGTGAGCTCACCAAGTGGACAGACCTGCGAGACTGGGGTAGCCGCCGACGTCAGGAACTCGCGGACTGGCTTTCAGGAATCCCTGTACTGCCTGGCGACGAAGCAGTTGCCGCTACTTGGGGCATACTCTCCGCGGCTGCCACCCGGGCCGGACAGCCCCGGCCGGTCAACGACATGTGGATCGCTGCCTGCTGCCTTGCCCACAATCTGCCGCTCGCCACCTTGAACCTGAAGGACTACATGTACTTCAGGGATCATCACGGTCTACGGATTCTCGGCGAGGAGTAACCGCTGTTCCCGACTTGGACAGTGGTGTGCGGGGCCGGACCGCGCCCGGCACCCGGCCGTGTGTTTCTGCTGGTCGGCGGTCTGTTTATGCGATCGGGGATGGAGATCGCGGGGCCGGGGATCACGGGGTGGTGGTTCGGATTGTGCCCGGTCCTGTCCACCATCTGTACCAGGCAGAGTAAAGCCCGCCAATGATCTTGGCGGGCTTTGTGGTCTCAGTCCTGGTCTCTTTGGGCTTGTTACCCCGTCGACACCAGCGCTCCAGTTGGCCCGCCATCGTGCCGACGGGACGCTCTCGCTGCGTTGCCTGCTAGAAACCGCCCGTCGACCGGAACGGCGACGCGATGAGAGTCTCGGTGGGAAGGTGCTGGAACCTCTTGGGGTGCCGGTCGGGCAGGCTGAGGTCCTTCAGCCGATGACGAGCCGTTCCCCTCCGAAGTCCGCGATGATCTCCAGCTGCCCGCCGAGTGCTTTGACGTAGGCGGCGAGGGTGCGTAGCTCGCTGGCGTCGACGTTGGCCCGCTCGATGGCGGAGACGCGCTCCTGCCGGACATGCATGCGGTCAGCGACTTCTGCCTGGGTGAGGCCCAGGCGTCGACGCATCTCGGCGAGCCGATGTGCGCGGTTCTCCGCCACGAGCCGCCCGGCCCCTGCTTCGACCTCGCGGCGGTCCTGCTCCTCGGGAAAGAACTCGGCGAGGAACCCGTCTCTGTCGTACCCGTGGGCGGTGCTCATAGGTCACGCTCCTTGAGGTAGAGGGCGTAGCGGGCTTCGGCCAGTGGGATCGCCCGGTCGTACCAGGCCGACCACCGCCCGGCCTTGTCCCCGGCGACGAGCAGGACCGCGCGGCGCTCGGGATCGAAGACGAACAGGATGCGAACCTCGCTGGTTCCGCTCGAGGCGGGTCTGAGTTCCTTGAGGTTGTGGAGTCGCGAGCCCTTGATCCTGTCAACGAGCGGTCGGCCCAGGCTGGGGCCTTCGTCGAGAAGCGCGGTCACGGCCTGGCCGACGAGGATCGCGGTATCTCGGTCTGTTCGACGGAGGTCATGCAGCCATTCCCGGACCTCGCTGACGATCTCCAGGCGGTAGGTCATGACACGTCCCCTTGGGGCAGAGGGTTCAGTACCCAAGTGTACTGCTCTCGCGCCGTCACGCGAGCCAGTCATGTCACCTCGGCCGCGCTTTCGGCTGCACGTCTCGGGATCATGCGGGGGCGATCTGGATCGAGACCTGCGATCTCTAAACCGCGTCCAGCCGCAGCGACGAGCACCGGAATCCAGCGGTCAACCGGCGGCAATGGTCGGCGATGTCCTCCACCGTCCCGGCGTCAGCCGCGGAGTCGGTGCCGTCAGCAGGTTGGCGGCCGTGATCCCAGCGCCGCGCGATCCCAACGAACGCGCATCGGCACTGACATGCTCGCCGGGGTCGATGCCGACAAGGCCGCGCCCGAGGTCGTCGCCGCGCGCATCCTCGACGGCGTCGCCGACGGTGACAGCGTCGTGTGGCCTGACGACGCCTCGGCCCGCGCCGGTTCGGTGTACCTGGCCGACCCGGTCCGGCTGGAGGAGATGCTGGCTGGTTGACCTGGGCGCCGCGCTCGGAAGAGGGCGCAAACGCCACGGGGACCGCCCGGCTCGACCTGGTCGGGCGGTTCAGCCAGCCGCCTCGGAGGCGCGGTGGCGGACGCGGAACGACGCGCTCTTGGCGCGGTTCCCGCACGCGGCCATGTCGCACCAGCGCCGCGAGGTGTTGCGGGAACCGTCAACGAAGACCCATCGGCAGTCCGCCCCCCGGCAGGCCTTGAACCGGGGCCAGCCGGGTCGCGCCGTGGCACGCAGAAGGGCCGTGACGGTGGCCGCGCAGACGTCGCGAACGAGCCCGTCGGGGCCGACCGCAAGCAGGGACGGGCTACCTCGCAGATCCGGACGCAGGGTGAGCCGGTCGAGCCCGGCAGGGTCTACCCGGATGTCGACGCCATTGTTACGCAGGGCGAGGCCGCGGACCACGGCGCGCAGAGCGCGAAGCGTCGTCAGGTCCTCAGGGGTGTCGGGCCGCACGGATCCCAGGTCGGCCGGCGCGTCCAGGGCCGCCCACCAGGCCCGCATCGCGGGCGGATCGGCGAGTTCGTCGTGCTCACCGTGCCCGGTGTTGGCCACCGCCACCAGGAGCTCTTCGTCTGAAAGGCCTGGCCACCCCGGCTCCTGCATCACCTAACCACCGTACGAGATTAATCGGTTGACCATCTGGATAACCAGTGTGACCGTTACAGCGGTTACATCACCGGTGGGGCAGTGTCAGGACGGGAGGCTTCGGTGGCACCGCACGGCGGCACCACGACCGGCATCCAGGCCCGAGCCGGCGAGTTGTCGATCATCGTCGCCGCCGCCGTCGACGGGGTGGGCACCACCGTCTCGGTGGCCGCCCTGCAGGCCGTGCGCCCGGCCGACCTGCTGGCGGTCGAACTCGGCGGTGCCGCCGCGGTACTGCTCGGGACGGCGGCGGCGACCGGGCGGCTGCACCGGCGCGGAGCGGGGCGGCACCTGCTGCTCGGCGCGCTGGTGCCTGGCCTGGCGTTTCTGCTGGGCGACCTGGGGCTGGCCCGCACCAGCGCCTCGAACGGCAGCCTGCTTCTGGCGGCCGAACCCCTGCTGTCGGTGCTGCTGGCTGTCACCGTCCTGAGGGAACGACTGCCCGGCCGGGGAGTAGTCGCGCTCGTCGTCGGCCTCGCGGGCGGCGCGCTCGTGGCGTTGGAGCCTGGCGTCGACCGACCGGGCGGGAACATGACGGCCGGCAATCTCCTCGTCCTCGGCGCGGTCGTCGCGGCGGCGGTGTTCCTCGTCGCCACCCGCCGTTACGGCGATGTCGGTGACGGCGTCAACGCCAGCGCCTGGCAGACGACCGGCGGAACGTTGAGCGCGGCACCGTTTGCCGCCGTCGCCTGGACCGAGGGAGGCAGCCGGCTGGGTACTGCCGGCATCACAGCCTGGGCCGCGTGTGCCGCCGTCGCGCTCTGCGGCGTAGTGGCCGGGGTCGCGTTCAACCGGGGCATCGGCCGGGTGCCCGCCGCCCGTGCCGGTCAGCTGCTGAATCTGACACCGGTGGTCGGCACGGCCACGTCCGTCGCCTTCCTCGGAGAGCGCCCGACGACGCTGCAGTGGGCAGGAGGCACAGCCATCCTCGTCGGTCTGGCAATGCTCCTGCTCAGGGGCTCGGCGTATGCCCGGCAACATCCGCTCGACGACCTGACCGGTCGCACCACCGGTGAACCCCCGGCCATGGTCGAGGTCCACTCCGGTGCGCGTGGACGTCACGAAAAGGAGCCATGATCATGTTTCCCCGCGGCCTGGGCGTCATGCCGCCGCTGGCGTACCCGGTCGTGCTCGCTTCTCCAACCGCCGGCGAACCGCAGGCCTCAGCTCTGGGAGTCCCCATGCCACACCGTCCTGACGGGCAGCCGCTGTTCTGCGCCGTCGCCCTCGCCGAGCGCATCGAGCGGGCCGAAGCCCACCTCATCACTGAAAGCAGCGAGGCAGCCCGCCGCCGTCGACCGGGTGCCACCGGGTTCGCCACGCCCCTTGCCGGCGGCGTGGCGAGCTTCGCCGACGAGGGCTCACCGCTGAACAAGATCGCCGGACTCGGCTTCGCCGGAACGCCCGAGGCAGCCGACCTCGACGAGGTCGAGCGGGCGTTCGCGGCCTGTGGCTCCCCGGTCCAGGTCGAACTGGCCCATCTCGCCGACCCGGCGGTCGGCGAGCTGCTGACCGGTCGCGGTTACCGGCTGGTGTCATTCGAGAACGTGCTCGGCCGTGTCCTGGAAGGCTGCCCGGACCAGACGAGGCCACCAGGCGTCGAGGTCCGGCCGAGCGGCGACGACGAGTTCGAGCTGTGGCTCGACGTCGTCTTCGACGGCTTCGCCCACCCCGACACGCAGGGGGTGCCCTCGCACGAGGACTTCCCGCGCGAGGTGCTTGCGGACGCCGTGCGCGACATGGCGGTATCCGGTGTCCGACGCTACCTCGCTTTGTGCGACGGATCTGTCGCCGGTGGTGCCAGCATGCGTACGGCTGACGGCGTCGCGCAGCTCACCGGCGCGGCGACGGCGCCCGCGCACCGGCGCCGCGGTGTGCAGTCGGCGCTGCTGGCCGCCCGGCTCGCCGACGCGGTCACCGCCGGCTGCGACATCGCGGTCGTCACCACCCAGCCCGGCTCCACATCCCAGCAGAACGCGCAGCGCCAGGGATTCGACCTGCTCTACACCCGGGCCGTGCTCGTGAAACACGCCTGAACAGCCCACTGCCGGAAAGGCGAGTTCGCCGATGAGCGGGGAGACGGCCGGGCGTCGCCGAGCACGCCGACGACGCTGTCAGACCGGCGGTTGCCGCCTCCGTCGCCGGCTGGGGCGGGGCGGCACGGGAGCCGGACGCGTCTAGATTCCCGGACTCGGCAGGGTTGGGGCTGCGGACCGCAGCCCCAACCCTGGGGTCAGCCGCCGGCCGGGTTGGCGTCCTGCGGTGCCAGGACCGGCGTCTGGGGGTCGTGTGTGGCGAGCCGGTCGACGTCCTGCTCGGACCAGACGAGGATCCGCGGTCCGGGGCGGTCGACGAGGGTCTGGGTGAACCGGCGGGTGGCCTCCACCTTCTCGCCGTCTCCGAGAAGGACGATGACGCCGAGGCTGGCGCTCAGGTCGGCGAGGTTCAGGTAGTCGCCCTTGATGTGCTTGCGTGTCCGTCTGCTCGACTCCACCTCGAAACCGACCGCCGGTAGCGGGCGTTCGAAACCCGGTATCGCGAGGCCCTGGGGTGTCAGCCAGACGACGTCGAGCCGGCCACCTTGAACCGGGTATTCGCGGGCCACCTCGAAACCCAGCCGTACGCCGTGCACGCACAGGGTCTCGATGACTCTGCGTCCGCGTTCGCTGGTCGTCTCCTCAGGCCGGGTCACGGGCATGCTCCTCGATATCTCGATAGGAGGTGATCGTCTCAGCGATGCGCCGGAAGGTAGTCGATCTCCACGCCCGCGTCGGCCCAGGAGAGCCGCTCGGTCCAGTCCGGGGCTGGGAGCAGCGTCCACCATGAGATCGTCGAGTTGTACGACCAGCGCCCGGTCGCCGGACCGAACCGCAGCGCCACCACGCCTCCTTTCGCCAGCCGCCCGAGCGTGTGCGCCAGGAACGCCGACACCGTGTACTGGCTGGGCGCCAGTTCCCGATGTCCGTAGTGCGTCACCAGGCGCGCGAAGTCCTGCGGCCTGCGACGTGCGTACGCCCGCTCCACCAGGCCGTACTCCACCCACTGGCCCCGGTGCTCGGTGAGCGCGGCGGGCAGCTCGACATCCAGGCCGAACTCGTCCGCCAACCCGCTCAACCCGGGCTGCCCGGCGGCCTGTGGGGCGGCGGCCAGCCAGCGGTGCGGACCCGGCTGGGGATGCCCGCCGCCCACCTCGCAGACGAACATCCACGAGCCGTCATCCATCCGCGCGGGCCGGACGAACTCGTCCGAGTGGAAGGGGCATACCTGCGCATCCATGCCACATAGCCTCTCAGTAGCCACGGCCACGCCGTGGCGGGAGCCAGGACCACCGGGTCGTGGAGGGGCGCGGCCGGTGGATCTGTGAAACACGAATACCCGGCGTCTGTCATCCGGTCGTGTTCTCGCTGCCTGCGGATGACCGAATCGTGATCCTGTTGCCGGCCGCGGGGTCGACGGTGCGGTGCAGCCCGAGATCGGTGACACGGCTGTCACGGGCGTTCCATTCGCAGGCGCCGTTGTCGCGGCCGAGGATCGCGCCCAGCGCATCGATCGTCGCCTTCCACAGGTTCGGCCACGCCCGGCGAGGCCTGACGACGAACGCCAGTTGCCACGCAACACCGCCATCGGGCAGCGGCTCCGCCATGGCGACCTGGTCACGAATCTGTTCCTTTTCGGCGACTGTGCGTGCCGACGCCGTTGTGCGCACCTCGACACGCACGCCCCACCCGGAAGGGCCTCCGCAGGGAAGGGCTTGCCATCGACATCGTGGCCGGGCGATTTCTAACGTCGCCGGTATGGATGTTCCTCCTGGACCAAAACCACCCGGATCACCCGGGGACTGCCGGGCACTGGCCTCGGTGTGCGACGCATACGCGCAGGTTCTCGGCGACGAGATCCGCGCGGCCGGCACGATTTACGGAATCGTCGGCTCGGACCGCTGGACGGGCCGGTCGGCCCGCTTCGTTCGTGGCGCGATCAGCGACTGGCAGGGCTCGGCCCACGACGCCGAGGGCTCGCTGCGCGGGCTCGCCTCCCAGCTGCGGCGGGCGGCCGACGAGCTCACCCTGGCGCAGACGGACTGGCAGCGCCGATCCGACCGCTACGAGGCGGCCCTCCGTGACCGGGCCCGGTGGGGGCGGACGTGACCGAGTATCTGCGACTCGACCCGGCGGCGATGCGGACTGTCGCCGCCGACCTCGACCGGGCGACTGACGTCGGCCGCCGGATGAGCTCGGCGTTGCCGACGTTGACGGCCGGGTACGACCTGCCCCTGGGGCTCGGGCGGCAGGCGCAGGCCGAGCTGAGCAGGCTGGGAGGGGTGATGGCCCGGGCGGGCGGGGCCCTGCACGGACTCGGGCGCGATGTGCGGGCGCGGGCGGTCCTCGCCGAGCTGGCGGACGCCGCGGAGAAGCCGGGAGCAGGCGCGGGCGGCGGCCCGGGTGCCGCACCGGCCGGTCTGGCGGACAGGCTGCGCCGGATCGTGGAGGATTTCGAATGCCCGCTGGACGACCCGGTGCGCAACCTGATTCACGAGTCCACCGCGGCGGCCGCGGGCGGTGCGGCCGGTGGGGCGAAGGCCGGCCTCGGGCAGCTGCAGGAGGCCCTGAACGACGTCGCGGACGGCGAGATCGCCAACCGTCTGCGGGAGGGGGTCAACCGGAACCTCGATCAGTGTCAGCCACCCGTCGAACTGCCCGAGCCGTTGCCGCCACCGCCGCCCCCACCGCCGCCGCCCGGGCTGCTTGAGCGGGTCGCCGACGCTGTCGACGGAGCCGTGGACGACGTCGTCGACGGGGCCCGGCAGGTACTCGAGGATCTTCCCGCTCCGGGTGACCAGCCGCGCGGCGGAATGCCACCGCTCCCCGTGCCGCCGCCGATCGTGCCGATTCCCTGATCCGTACAGATTCCCTGATCCGCCCCCGGGCGGGGCCGTCCGTCGACGCCCCCGCCCGGGCCGTTCCCGCGCCGACGCCTACGGCCAGATGTAGCCGAGGACGAAGTTGTAGCTGGTGTAACCGCGGGCCGCGTATTCGGAGTAGGCCCCGGACGGGTTCACCGCCCACACCCAGGAGACGTCCCCCGGGTCGAACATCGCGTCGACCTGCAGGGTGCCGGCCGGGCGGCTGGCGGCGGCGTAGGTGTAGAAGGCGATCCCCTCGTTGACGTAGCCCGGTTGCGCGTTGGGATTCATCGAGAAGTAGTAGGTCGTGCCCTTGCCGCAGGCGCTGTCGCACCGGGACCGGTAGACCGCGGTGGTGCCACCGCCCGGCGACGCCGCGGAGAACACGCTGCCGAGCTGCCGGTTGAAGGTGTAGCCGGCCTCGCTCGCGTTGGTGCTCAGCAGGTAGTAGGGCTCCCCGTTGCGCTTGTGCAGGTACAGCGGCACGGGGGCGGCGTCCTCGTAGGCGTAGGTGACGGAGGCCTGCGGGGCCACCGCGGTGCCGGCCGCCGGGTCCTGCGCGAGGACGGAGTTCGGCTGGTTCGTCGGGTAGTCCGTGGACGGCACCGGGGTGAGACCAGCGGCGGTGATCGTCGCCGCGGCGGTCGCCGGGTCCATCCCGACCACGTTGGGCACCGCGACCGGCGCACCACCGTAGTACCGGACGGTGATCGGGTCGGCCGGCCCCGCGGCGCTGCCCGCGACCGGCTGCTGGTCGATCACGACCCCGGGGGTCGTCCCGGCCGGCGCGAGCCCGAGGTCGGTCGCGGTGCAGGCGGTGAATCCGGCGGCCGCCAGCCGCCCGCAGGCGCCCGCGGCGTCGGTGCCGACCTCCGAGGGAACCGCGACCTTGTCTGGGTAGACGAGTCTCACCTGGCCGCCGCGGTCGAGCGGGCTCTTGGCCGCCGGATCCTGCCGGGTGACCAGGTTCAGGCCGGTAGCGGCATTCGCGAGGCCCTCCGCGGTCGGGGTGCAGGTCAGCCCGAGGTCGGTGACTTCCTTACAGGCCGCGGTGACGTCTCTGCCGGCCAGGTCGGGCACCTGTGCGCGGTCGCGGTAGCGGACCTCGACGATGTACCGCTCCTGCACCTGGCTCCCCGGCGCCGGGTCGGTGCTGATGACGGTGCCGACGGTCCCGCCGTCCAGCTGGCCGGATGCCACCGGCCGGCATTCCAGGCGCACGGCGCGCAATGCCGCGCAGGCAGCGGTCTGCTGCTGGCCCCGGACGTCGGGCACCGTGACGGTCGGTACCGCCGGGGTCGTGCGCGACGGTGCGCCGTTGGCCGGTCCGCCAGCCGGTGACTGCCCGACGGGACCACCGCCGGTAGGTGGCGTACGACCGGCCGGCGCCGGCTGTGGGGCCGGCGGGGTGGAGCGGGTCGACGGCGCCGGCGGGGCGGGTGACGAGCTCGAAGGGGCGCGGCCGACGGGTGCTCGCGGGGTGGACGACGGCTGCGTCGGGGGTGTGCTCGGGATGCCCGCCGCGGCCGGCGGCCCGGTCGCTCCGGTACCGGCGCCGCCCGCCGGGCCGGCCGCATCGGCGGTGCCGGCGGGCCCGGAGCCGTCGCCCTTGTTGACGCTGGACCTGGTGCCGTCCGGCGAGACCGTGGCGGCCCAGCTGGCGTACTGGTTGTTGATCCACAGTCGGCCACCGTCGATCTTCAGCTCGATGTCACCGGAACTGCCTGCCGGCATCGCGATCTCACTTGCGGCGGCGGGGGTGGCTGCGTCGAGCCAGAGAACTTTCTGATGCGTGGTGTCCGGTACGTACAACCGCCCGTAGGCCTCCAGCGGGCGGCCGTATCGAGGCTGCCCATCGCTGCCGAGCGCGATCGGTGCGCCCACCGTGCCCTGCTCGACATCCACCCGGATCATCTGTCGCCGCGGAACCACGACCAGCCACAGCGCGCCCGCGGTCTCGCTCGGGGCGGAGATCTGGATCTCGGCGCCGGCCGGCAGCCTGACCGGGGTCGTGCGGACTCCACCGTCCGATCGGACGAGGACGACCTCGCCGGCGTCGGCCCGCACGACCACCGGGCGGTCGTGCACCAGGGTGAGCCCGAGGCGGTTGTCCAATCCGACGTTCACCGTGCGCAGCAGTTCGGAGCCGCGGATCTGGGCGAGTCGCCCGTCTTCCAGCAGGACCCAGAGGGTTCCGGTCGAATCCGCGGCCTGCCCGACGATCCGGCCGTCCAGGTGGACCGGAGCCCCGATACCTCCACCGCCGCCCAGTCGCGACACCGAGCTGTGGGCCGGACCACTCGAACCCGGACCACTCGAACCCGGACCGTTCGAGCTCGGACCGTTCGAATCCGGCTGGTCCTGGGCCGCGCCGGTCCGGCTCGCGTCGCTGTCGGTCGCCGCGTCCTGATCCGAACCGGCCGGTGCGTCCTCGGCGGGGGTGGTACCGGTGAGGTACGCGCTCCCGCCGCCGGCCGAAAGGGCACGCTGCGATCCGTCCGGTGCCGCGCCGGGCACCGGGGAGGCGGTCATCGCCGCGGTGTCGACCTGGGACAGCACGCCGGTGTTCTGGTTGACGACGTAAAGCTGGCCGCCGACCTCCACCGTCTGCAGACGTTCCCGCTCGGCGGCGAGGGAGCCCTGGACCTGGGCGTCCGCCTCACCGGTGAGGCCGTTGACGTGCGCCACGGTGTGACCGCTCGGCAGGTAGGTGCTCGCGTCGCCCAGCACGGCCTGGGACGCCCGGTAGCCGGTTCCGGTCGAGACCGCGGCCACCCCGACCAGGAGCAACACGGCCAGCGCCAGGCGGGTACGCGGCCGGCCGCCGCCACGCAGCGCCGCGAGGCTCGGCGCCGGGGGCCGCCGTGAGGACGACAGCCGCGAGAGCGGTGCTGATCGGCGCCGCCTCCGCCGCCGGCGGTCCGCGGTGGCGGAGGTGGCGGCTGCGGTTCGCGGTCGCGGGCTCACGGATCTCCCTGTCGGCGCTTGGCTCAGTGATGCTCGGCGCGATGATATGGACACGAACCATCACAACCGCAATGGGAAGGGCTTCCCTCAGATGACCGGTCAGGTCGAATACGACGGTCAGGTGTTCCCGCTGTCCGCCGGGCGGCGGCTGACCTTCGGCCGCTCGCTGGAATGCACAGTGCGGCTGGCCGCCGGCGACGCCGCGATCTCTCGGATCGCTGGTTCGGTCGAGAGCGAGGTCGACGGCAGCCTGTGGTGGCTGTCGAACGACAGCGACAAGCGGCTGTTCGCGGTCGTGGACGAGTTCGGCCTGCGCAGTGTCGTCCCACCGGGCCGGCGGGTCGCGGTCGAGAGCCCGGTCCGCGTCGTCCTCGAAGGCGCCGACCGGGTCTATTCGCTGCGGGTGGCCGTCGCCGGACCGGGCCGAGCGGTCGCCGGTGGCGCCGGTGGCGCCGGTGGCGCCGGAGTCGACGGCGGAGGAGACGGCGTCGGCGCCCCGGTGCCGGCGACGGGCACACTCACCGCCGCCGGCGAGAACGTGATGATCAACAGTGCGGACCGGCTCGCTCTGGTCGCTCTGTTCGCCGGCTACCTGGAGGATCCGCCCCGGTACGACCCGTACCCACGCAGCTACGCCGCGGCGGCGAAGCGGCTGGATGTCCCGCGCACCACCCTGGTGAAACGGATCGAGCATCTGCGGGTCAGGCTGACCGACGCCGGCGTCCCGAACCTGATGGGGTGGAACGCTCTGACCAAGCTTGCCGAGTACGCCATCACCACCCGTCTGATCACCCGGGATGACCTGCGGCTGCTGCGACGCTGACCACGCGACGCCGTCAATGGGGAGGGTTTCCGATTCCCGCGCCGGGCGGTGATCCCTACCGTCGGTCACGTCCCGCGGATCCGCCGCGGGAGGAGTCCGGAGGTGTGTCGCATGGCCGTCATCGGTGCCGAGATCGGTGATCTCAATGCTCTGAACACCAGCCTCAGGCGGCAGAGTGGATCTGTCGACACGCTGCTGTCGGAGTTGACCACCCAGTTGCAGAACGCCCACTGGAAGGGCGGCGCCGCGGACAGGTTCCGTGCCTCCTGGGAGACGGAGTACCGGCCGGCGCTGCGCAGTCTGTCGGCTGCGCTGACCGCCGCCGCGGACGAGGTCCGCCGCCGGGCCGAAGCGCTGACGGCTGCCGGCTCCTGACGGTCGGGGCGGCGGAGACTGGCAGCGGCGGGCGGCAGCGCGATGGATCTCGACCTTGAGCTCGTCGACGGCGACGGCGGGCGGCACCGTGTCTGGGTCGATGCCGGGCCGCGCACCCGGGTCGGTGATGTCCGGGCAGCGGTGCGTGCGCTCCAGGCCGCGGACCGGGCGCTCTTCCTCGGCGGGACCCAGCTGGACGACGACAGCACGCTGCGCGACGCCGGGCTGATGCCGGGGGCGGTCGTCGGCCTGGGCCACCCGGCCGCCGAACCCACCAGCCCTGCGGCCGCGGACGCACCTGGCCCCTGGGAGCTGGCGGTGGTCGGTGGCCTGGACGCCGGGCTGACGGTGCCGTTGCCCGCCGGGGGCGACGTGCGGATCGGGCGTGGCCCCGCAAGCGACATCGTGCTGGACGACCCGGAGGTCAGTCGGGAACACGCCGGTCTGACGATCACGGCGCCGGAGACGGTGGAGCTCCGCGACCTGGATTCCCGCAACGGCGTCGCCTGGGACGGTTTCCGGCTCGACGGCCCCGCAGTCCTGCGGGAGGCCGACGTCTTCCAACTGGGCGAGACGGTGCTTGCGCTGCGGCGGCCAGCTCACCCCGCGGCCCTTCTCAGCCCGGACCCCGGCGAGTTCGGCTGGTTGGTGAACCGGCCGCCGCGCATCCCCGGAGCGCGCGCGGAGCCGGTGTTCGACGCTCCGGCAGCGCCCACCGAGCCACGGGCGTTCCGGTTCCCGGTCGCGTCGGTGGTGCTACCGCTGATCGCCGCCGCGGTGATGTTCCTGGTGATGCCGGGTGCCCGCTACTACCTGGCTTTCATGGTGCTGTCGCCGGTGATGCTACTGGTGAGCGCGTGGAGCGACCGGCGCGGTGGCCGGGCTGAGTACCGGCGCCTGACCGCCGAGCACGACCAGGTACTCGAGCGGCTGGACGCCGATCTGCGCGCTCACGCCACCGAGAGCGGACGGAGGCTGCGGGCGGAATTCCCTGACCCGGCGACGCTGCTGGCCATTGCCCAGGGCCCCGGCGGACGGCTGTGGGAACGCCGCCCGCGCGACGAGGACTTCCTGCTGCTGCGCTGCGGCCTGGTCGACCGTGCTTTGGCGGCCCGGGTCACCGGAGCCGCCCCCGCAGTCACGATGCCCACCTGCCGGCTTGTGCCGGAGCTCGTCGACCTGCCCACGCTCGGGGTCGTCGGCCTGGCCGGCCCGCGGCCGACGGTGCTTGCCCTGAGCCGGGCGCTGCTCGTCCAGCTCGCGGTCCTGCACGACCCGGACACAGTCGGCCTGGTTCTGCTGACCAGCCGCCCGGACGCCGCCCCCGCCTGGGAGTGGCTGCTGTGGCTCGAACACCTTCGGCCGGGCGCCACCGCCGCAGGGGGGCCGTGGCGCCTGGTCGGGGCGGACACGGACCAGGCGGAGGCGAGAATCGCCCAGCTGCGCACGATCATCGCCGGGCGCCGCGCCGCGGCCGGTGGCGCGCTTGCCGGCAGCGCGACGGTGGACGGGCCCGAGGTCGATGGACCGGCCACGGACGGCCGCACCTACGTGGTCGTGGTCGACGGTGCCCGGCAGGCCCGGTCGCTGCGGGGATTCACCGATCTGCTCCGCGACGGGCCCACGGCTCGCGTGTACGTGCTGTGCCTGGACGACGAGCCCGAGGGCCTGCCCGACGAGTGCCGCGCCACGCTGGCCGCTCGGGGCGCGGGCGGCAGCCGGCTGCGGGTCAGCCAGCCGGGCGCCGAGCCCGTCGACAGCGTGCTCGCCGACGGCGTCTCCGCCGAACTGGCCGGGCGGATCGCCCGCGCGTTGCGGCCGCTGCGCCTGCTCGGCTCCGCCCAGGGTGCCGAGCTGCCGGCGACGGTGCGATACACCGAGCTTGCGAAGGCGGCCAGCGTGACGGCGCTGGCCCGTCCGGCCGGACCATCGACCCGGATGCTGCTCGGTGTCGGCGTGGACGGGCCGGTCAGCGCCGACCTGCGCCGGGACGGCCCGCACGCGCTTGTCGCCGGCACCAGCGGCGCGGGGAAGTCCGAACTGTTGCAGACCATGATCGCCTCGCTGGCGCAGACGAACTCACCGGACGCCCTGACCTTCCTGCTTGTTGACTACAAGGGCGGCAGCGCGTTCACGGCGGCCGCAGCCCTCCCACACTGCGTCGGCCTTGTCACCGACCTGGACGGCCACCACGCGAACCGGGTTCTGGACTCGCTGGGAGCTGAGCTCCGCCGGCGGGAACGGCTGTTGGCCGTGGCCGGTGCCCGGGACATCGACGAGCTGTGGGCGCTGGCGGAGCGTGAACCGGTCGCCGGGCCGGGGCGGGCGGGGCCAGGCCTGCCGCGGCTCGTCGTGATCGTCGACGAGTTCGCCACCCTGGTGGAGGAGGTGCCGGACTTCGTACCAGGGCTGGTCGGCATCGGCATGCGCGGGCGCAGCCTGGGGATCCACCTCATTCTCGCCACCCAGCGGCCGGCCGGCGTCGTCACCCCTGACCTGCGGGCGAATGTCAATCTCCGGATCTGCCTTCGGGTCACCAGCGGCGAGGACAGCACGGACGTCATCGGCGTGCCGGATGCCGCCCAGCTGTCCAGCGCCCAGCCTGGGCGCGCCTACCTGCGCACCGGTCACCGTGAGCTCGCCCTGTTCCAGGCGGCGAGGGTCGGGGGCCCGGCCCTGGCAGACCCGGCGCGGCCAGGTGAAGCCGCCGGAACCGCGGGTCCGGCCGGCGCTGGAATCCCGCGGGTGGTCGCCCGGGGTCTGGCCGAGGCCGGCGCGGTCTGCCGGGCGGTCGCGCCGGAAGCGACGTCGAACCGGACGGATCTCGATGTGATCATTTCTGATCTCCGGGTGGCAGCCGAGCGGGACGGGTTCACCGGACCGCGGCGGCCCTGGCTGGATCCGCTGCCCGAGGTGCTGACCGGCGCCGAGCTCGCGGCATTCCCCACCGGCGGTGATCCGTCCGCGGCCTGTGCCGGGGCTGGAACCGACGCCCAGGCTGGAACTGGGACGGGGGCCGGCACGACTGTCCGGCTGGCGATCGGTCTGGCCGATCTGCCATCCGAACAGCTTCAGCGCCGCTTCGTTCTCGACCTGGAACGCACCGGCTGCGTCGCGGTGATCGGCACGGTGCGCAGCGGCCGGTCGACGGCGCTGCGCACCGTTGCCGCGAGCCTGATCCAGGCGGCCGGCCCGGAGGACGCGCACCTGTACGTGATCGACTGCGGAAACGGAGGCCTGCGCAGCCTGGCGGCACTGCCGCACACCGGCGCCGTCATCGACGGCGCGGACTCCGCCCGCCTCGACCGGCTGGTCGCCTTCCTGGATCAGGAGATCACCCGCCGTCGCGAACGCCTGGCGGCGGCCGGTCACAGTTCGCTGGCCGAGCAGCGGTCCGCGGCCGCCCCAGCGGACCGGCTGCCCTATCTGGTCGTGCTGCTCGACCAGATCGAGGCGTTCCAGGCCCGGTACAACGAGATCGACGGCGGCAGGCTCGTCGAGGCCGTGGAGCGCCTGCTGCGCCATGGGCCATCCGTCGGAATCACAGTGCTGTTCAGCACGGACCGGTCTGGTTTCGGCTACCGCCTCAGCGGGCTGGTCGAGTCCCGGCTGGTGCTGCGCCAGGCGGATCGGGAGGACTACAGCATCTGCGGGGTGGACCGGCGCGGGGTCCCGACGCGGATGCCGACGGGGCGGGCGCTCTGGGCCGCCACCGGCGAGCAGGTGCAGATCGCCCGCCATGACCCGGCGGACATCGGCGCGCTGGCCGCGGGGCTCGCCGGGCGCCCGCCCATCCCGGCGGGTCGCGGGCCGCGGCGCCTTGACCCGCTCCCCGAGCGGGTCATCCAGACAGAACTGGCCGGGCCGGCCGGCCCCGCGAGAAGCCCCGGGGTCTGTGCGCCGGCCGTCGGCGGCGACGAACTCGCCGCGGTCGACATCGACCTGGCCGCCCTCGGTGGTTGTTTCGTGGTGGCGGGCCCGCCGGGCTCAGGCCGCAGCGGGGCCCTCGTCTCGATCGTCACGACCCTGCGGGGTCGGGCCGGCGGTGAGTTGCCCGTCATAGCGCTCGCCCCGCGACCGTCGCCGTTGCGCGGGCTCGCCGGACTGCCCGGTGTCCGGGCGGTCGTCGAGAACTCCGCGGAGCTGGCCCGGCGGTTGGAGGAGGCGCGCGACGCGCGCACGGCGGTCGCGGTCGTCGTGGACGACGCCGAGCTTGTCGACGAACTCGGTGTGTCGGACCTGCTCGAAGCGTTCCTGCGCGGCGCCCGTGACACCGGCTCGCTGCTGGTACTCGCCGGCACCACGGAGGATCTGGTCGCAGCCCGTTACCGCGGCTGGATCGCAGGTACTCGGCGCTCCAGGTCCGGCCTGCTGCTCTGTCCGGCCCAGCCGTCCGATGGCGAAGTCTTCGACCTGCGGCTGCCCCGGTCGGTGCTCGGGCAGTGGCCGGCGGGCCGGGCGCTGCTGGTGGAACGCGGGCGCCACCAGTTCGTCCAGGTGCTGGACCATGGCGACCCGCGAACCGCCGCCGCCACCACCGGAGCGGGAGCGGGAGTCAGATCGTGACGCTCTCACTCAACGGCGCGATCCGACCGCCTTCCGCCGCCGCGCTACCTTTTCGTTCCGAGTGGTCCGGATCCAGTCGTCCCGGCTCCTCCGATTCCGGCCATCTGCCGGTCTCGTCGCGTGACCGGGAGGACCGCCGGATCGTGAAAGTACCCAAGCCCGGACACGTTCCGCCGCACCCAGGTCACACGGGGCGGGCCGGGGGCGGGCGCACCGGGCAGGTCGGGCGGACCGGCAACACGGGACACTCCCGGGCTTACCCGGCGGACGGGCTCCCCGGCTACCGCCTCGGACCGGAGCTCGCCTCCGGCCGGCTGGGGCCGGTCGTCGCCGGTACCCGCCTCGCCGACGAGCTCGCCGTCGCCGTGCATCTCGTCGGCCAGCTCGATCCGGCCACCGCCGGCCGGGTTCTCGACCAGGCCGAGGATCTCCGTTCCGCCCCGCACCACGCCCGGCTCTGGCCGCTGCTGGCCGCGGGCCTTGCCGACGACGGCTCCTGTTTCCTGGTCGGCGGCCGGGCCGACGGGTCGCTCGCCGATCGGCTGCGCGCGGACGGCCCGCTGGCCGCTCACGACATCCTGCGTGTCGTCGCGGCGATCTGCCCGGCGCTGGACGCCCTGCACCAGGCCGACATCCTGCACGGGAACATCACGCCGGCGAACCTGCTTGCAGTGCCGGCCGGGGAGATCGTCCTCGCCCACCCACTGCTGCCCGCGCTTGCCCCGGACGGTCCGGGCCCGAACCCCGGCTACCGGCCACCGGATGTGATCGGGGGAGACGACTGGACCGTTGCCTCCGACGTGTACGCGCTGGCGGCGACCGTGTTCACCCTGCTGTGTGGCCGGATGCCCTACGCGGCGACTGGTGGGCTGGAGGCAGGGGATGACGACGTGGCCCTCCGGGCCCTGACCGGCCCCGTTCCGGACCTGGCCGGCTGCGGAGTCCCGACGGCAGTGGTGGACGTCGTCCGCCAGGCGATGTCACCGCAGGCCAGGCAGCGCCCGGCGTCGGCCGGTGAGTTCGGCAGTCTGCTGGCCCGCTCGTTCGAACAGCTCGAAACCCGGCCGCCGACCGCTCCACTCCCGGTGGCGCCGGCACCCGGAGCGTCCGCGCGCCCCACCAGGGACGGCGGGAACAACGGGGACGGGGGAGGGAAAGAGCTCGGGAGCAGGTACCTGCTCGACACGCCTATTGGTCGAGGTGCCACCGGCCAGGTGTGGCGCGCGCGGCGGCGTGACACCGGCTCCGCGGTCGCCGTGAAGGTGCTGCGCTCGGATCTCGCGGAGCAGCCGGAGACGGTGACACGGTTCGTCCGTGAACGGCACACGATGCCCAAAGTGCGCCACCCCAACGTCGTGCGCGTCCTCGACCTGGTCATCGAGGGCGAGACGCTCGCGATCGTCATGGAGCTGGTGGACGGCCCCGACCTCCGCGGGATGATCACGGCCGGCCGGCTCCCGCGGGACGAGGCCCGCCGCCTGCTCGCCCAGGTGGCGGAAGGCCTGGCCGCCGTGCACGAGGCCGGCATCGTGCACCGGGACGTCAAGCCCGAGAACGTACTGATCGACCGGAGCGGCGTGGCCGCGGTCGCCCGGCTGACCGATTTCGGGCTGGCGCGGGTGGCCGGCGACTCGTCGCTCACCCGTTCGTCCCGCCTGATGGGAACGATGGCCTACCTGGCTCCGGAACTCGCGGCGGCGCGGCCGCCGACACCAGCGGTGGACGTCTACTCGTTCGGGGTCCTGGCCTACGAGCTGTTCGCCGGCCGGCGGCCGTTCGACGCCGACAACGAGGCCGCGCTGATGCTCGCGCATCTCCAGCAGCGGCCAGAACGACCCGCGAACCTGCCCGGCCCGCTCTGGCGCACTGTCGAGCGATGCCTGCGCAAGGATCCGGAGGAACGACCGAGCGCCGCCGAGCTGGCACATCTGCTCACCAGCATCGACAGCCGAGGCGACAACGCTGGTCCGGAGCGGTCGGCGCCGGCCGCGGAGAGGCGGACCGTCGAACCGCTGCTGACGGCGGATGCCACGGTCGCCGTCCCACCGCGCCCACCGGCCGAGGATGTCCCGTCGTCGCGGCGGAGGTGGTGGAGGCTCGCGGTGGCCGTGCTGGTCACGCTGCTCGCCGGCGCCGGTGCCGGGGTGGGCCTCGCGATGCGCGAACGCCCACCGGCCGCCCCACCACCCACCGCGGCCGCCGAATGGTCCCTGGTGCCCGTCGCCATCATGGTCGAGGCGGCCGGCCCGGATGTCGCCAGGGTCTCGCTTTCGGCCGGAACGGATCTTCCCGGCGCGGTCGAGTACCGCGTGTACCTGAACCAGGAATCCGACATCGCGCTGCCCGCCGGCCAGCGCTCCCGCCTGTTCCCAGGGCTGGCCGAAGGCCAGCACTGTTTTCGCGCGGCGGCCGTGGTCCGGACCGCGCAGGTTTCTCCCAGCCCGACCGTTCCGGCACCGGAGTGCCTGGACATAACCGCCCGATGACCAACCCGAACACGCCCGATCTCGCGAGGAAAGAATGACCTACCTTCCCCGGTCGGAAGACGCCCGCCAGCCGTTCGGCTCACACGGCGGCCCCGACCGTCATGGTGACCCGAGCTACTCCGGTGACCTGGGCTACTCCGGTGACCCGAACTACTCCGACGACGGAACCGCCTTCCGCCAGGTTCACGACGCCGTGGTGGCGAACGTCGAGAGAGTCGTCCACGGCAAGACGGATGTGGTTCGGCTGGCGGTCGCGTGCCTCTTCGCCGGCGGCCATCTGCTGGTGGAAGACGTCCCGGGAGTCGGTAAGACCTCGCTGGCGAAGGCGCTCGCCACCTCCGTCGGCGGCACCTGGCAGCGTCTCCAGTTCACGCCGGACCTGCTCCCGTCCGACATCACCGGAATCTCGATGTGGCGGGCCGAGACAGGTCGGTTTGAATTCCGGCGAGGCGCGGTCTTCGCGAACGTCGTAGTCGGGGACGAGATCAACAGGGCCTCACCGAAAACTCAGTCCGCGTTGCTGGAGGTGATGGAGGAACAGCAGGTCACCGTGGACGGCGAAACGCATCCGGTGCCTCGACCGTTCATGGTGCTGGCCACTCAGAACCCGATCGACCTGGAGGGAACCTACCGCCTGCCGGAGGCCCAGCTGGATCGCTTCCTCATGCGCATTTCGGTGGGCTACCCGGACCTTGACACCGAGATGGCGATTCTCTCTGGCGGCCCGGCAGCCGAGGCGCCGCACCTCGGCGCGGTGACCTCCCCTGGGGTGGTCAACCAGATGATCGGTATGGTCCGGGCCGCGCACACTGCGCCGTCGATCGTCCGCTATGTCGCCAGCCTGGCGGCGCGAACCCGGACCCGGCCCGAGCTACGCCTCGGTCTCAGCCCACGCGGCAGTCTCGGCTGGCTGCGGGCGGCGCAGGCCCTGGCTTATGGGCAGGGGCGGCCCTATGTCGTCCCTGACGACGTCAAGGCGGTTGCCCGGCCGGTTCTCACGCACCGGCTGGTGCTCACCACCGACGCCGACGTGCGCGGCACGCGGGTGGCCGACGTCGTGGACGATGTGCTCGCCAGTGTCCCGGTGCCGACCACCACCGACGCGGTCTGATTCGATGGCGCTCGCGACAGCGGCACGCGAGCCGGTGGTCACCCGGGTCGGCTGGGGAGTCATGGCCACGACGGCCGGTACCGGCGCTCTCGGGATGGCCGCCGGCTTCCCACTCCTGGTCACCCTGGCGGGGACCTGGGCGGCCGCGGTACTTCTGGCTGGGGCATCCGTGCTGGTCCGGCCCCGACTCACGGTGGACCGCACGGTGCGATCAGGTCATCTCACCGTCGGCGACGTCACCCTGGGCAGTATCACCGCCAGTAACAGTTCCCGGTGGCCCAGCCCGCGGCTGGTAGCGGTCGACCGAATCCAGGGCGAACCGGTCGAGGTGGCCATCGCCGGTCTGGCCCGCGGCGGGCGGCGGACCGTCCGCTACCCCGTCACCGGGGTCCGGCGCGGTGTCCTCCGTCTCGGTCCGGTCACGGTCGAGCGGCGCGACCTGCTCGGAATATTTCGCCGCTCACGGGTGGTCGCAGGCGAGCTGACGGTCTGGGTACGCCCGCGGGTCCACCCGCTGCGCCACGCCCCTGCCGGGGTCGTCCTCGACATGGAGGGCCAGGTCCGTCCATCAGCGAACGCGGGCAGTGCGGCTTTCGTCTCGCTGCGGGAGTACGCGCAGGGGGACGACCCCCGGCGCATCCACTGGAAGCAGAGCGCCCGGACGGGCCGGCTGATGGTGCGGGAACACGTGGACAGCGACGAGCCGACCGTCACTGTGGTGCTGGACACCCGTGCCGGGGTCTATGACCCCGAGCGGTTCGAGGAGGCGGTCGAGGTCGCCGCCTCGTTCGCGCTCGGCCGGCTGGCCGGATCGGCGCGGGACCGCCCGGAGCGCGCGACGCTGCGGATCCTCGGCGAGGACCCGGCGCAGACAGCGGGCAGCGATCCGTTGGACCGGCTCGCCGCGGCCCTGCCGACCACGGATGACTCGTTCACCCCGGTGCTGCACACATTCGAGCGGATCGACCCCGGTGGCTGCGTCGTGGTCGTGACCGGCCACGACGACGGTACGGCGGCGGCGCTACTGTCCCGGTCAGGGCGGCACCGGCTGGTCGTGGTCGCCGAGCTGCGGGCCGACCAGGACCGGTCCGCGACCGCTCCGCCGGTGGCGGTTCCACGGCCGGGCACGGTGGTGCTCCGCGCCGCGACCGCCGTCGCCGTCATCGCGGCCTGGCGCCGGCTGGGTACACCGTGACCACCGCCCACGCCACCGCCGAGACCGCTCCGGCCGCGGCCGGCCCGCGGGCAACGGCCGCCGCGGGCCGTGCCCAGCGGGGCACCGTGCTCGCCCTGCTGCCGGTGGGGACGCAGTCCGCGCTGGCCGGACTGGCCTTCACCCCGGTCTTCGGCGGCTACCACCGGGCCGGGCCGGTCGGCCGGTTCGAACTCCTCGTGATCGGCGCGGCCGTGATTCCGGTTGTGCTCAGCGGTGCCGTCGCCGTGCGGAACCGGCTCGGAAACGGCCAGCGGACCGCGGTGGCGGCCGCGGGGCTGATCGCCTACGCCCTGCTCGCCGCCGCTCCTGGCCGGGCCGTTCTCGACGGGCCCCGCCGGCTGCTGACGACCACGCTGCCGGTCCGGGCCTCCGGGCCGGAACTCGCCGCCGTGCTGTTGATCGTGGGCGCGGCGGCGCTGGCCGGGACCGAGCTGGTCCTGGGCGGACGGACGGCACTGCTGCCCGCGCTGCCCCCGCTCGCCTGCGCCGCCACAGCCCTGGCGCTCGGCGCCTCGGCAGGGCCGCCGGCCTGGTGGCTGGGCCCGGCGTTCGCGCTCGCCGCGCTGGCCGAACTCGCGTTGTCCCGGCATGTTCCGGGAACAGGCGTAGCCGGCGCACCGCGACAGCCGGCGGCCCCCGGCAGTGGGACGAAACGGGCAGGGGCACGGCGGGCCGGCGCGAACCGGCCCGGGCGCCGGGCCTCGGCCGGGCCGCGGCTCGCCGGGACGGACCACGGCGAACAGCCGCGGCCCGCGCGGATCCGCCGGGCCTTCGTCACCGTGGCCGCCGCCGCGGCGGCCGCCGCCCTCGGCCTGCTGTTCACCCCGGTCGTGCCGTTCCTGCCCGAGGCCGCCGGCCCGAACAGCCCGGTGGTCGGCACGGGCGGGCCGGCCGTTCGGCCGCGGTTCGATGCCCAGTCGTTCTTCACACAGACCGTGTCGCCGCGGGCCACTGTCAGCCCACTCGTCGAGTTCCCGGCACTGGCCGCCGGCAGGGAGGCCGGGCCCACCCTCATCGTCCGGTCAGAGCAGCCCGTCGAGCTGCTGCGTGCCGTCACCCTGCCGGACTTCGACGGCGTCCACTGGACGACCTCGGCCGCCTACCGGCGCGCCGACCAGCGACTGCCCCCGCCCCCGGACCGCGTGTCATACCGGGAGCAGGAGATCTCGGTGCACGTCGAGAACGCCGACGCGCTCGCGTGGCTGCCCACCGTGGGCCGTCCGCTCGCGCTTTCCGTCGGTGGCCTCGGGGTCGACGAGTCCACCGGTGACGTCGTGGTGCCGTCCGACCGGCCCGCGCCGGAAAGCTACACCGCCCTCGGTGCTGTCCAGGCTGTGGACCAGACCCGGCTGATCGTCGACGCACCGACTCCCGCGCCGCGGCGCCCCACCTACACCCTCCCGGCCGCGGTTCGGGCGGCGGCCACCCAGGCCGCCGCGACGGCGCGCACTCCATTGGGCCGGGTCGAGGCGATCCGCGACCTGTTCCTGCGCGGCGGTGGGTTCCGCTACGACACCAGTGCCCAGCCACCGGGTGGCCATGGCGTCTACCAGATCGGCCAGCTGATCGCCCGCCACCGCGGCACAGCCGAGCAGTTCGCCAGTGCCTTCGCCGTGATGGTGCGCGAGCTGGGCTACCAGGCGCGGATCGTGCTGGGCTACCGGGTACCGGCCGGTGACCGACGGACCGGCGACTACCGCGTCACCGGCCGGGACGTTCATGCCTGGGCCGAGGTGCTGTTCGACGAGGCCGGATGGGTCGCGTTCGATCCGTCGCCGCGCGACCAGCAGTCCACCGACGAGATCGACGCCGTGGAACGGCCCGCGGGTCAGGTGCCGCCCGCCGCGGACCCGGCCGGCGATCAGCAGGCCGCTGTCGTCGCCAACGGTTCCGGCGGAGCCGGTGCCACCGGCGCCAGCCGGCCGGAGATCTCCGAAGACGGCTCGCCCGGCCCGGCCGCGGCCCGCGGCGGTGGCGTCTCCCCGGTTGTCGTTTCCGCTGCCGCCCTCGCCGCCGTCGGAGCGCTCGCGATCGGCGTCGTCCCGGTCGTCAAGGGGGTGCGTGGACGACGCCGGCGCAGCCGTCCTGGTACTACCGCCCAGATCGTCGGTGCCTACTGGGAAATGGTCGACCAGCTGCGGGACGCCGGTCTGCCGGTGCGACCGACTCACACCGGCGGCGAACTCGCCGCTGTGGTGGAACGGCACCGCTCCCCGCGGGTGGCCGCGCCGGTTGCCGAACTGGTCGCCGTACACGAGTACGCCGTGTTCGCACCCACACCGGGCGCCGTGCCGTCGTCAGATCGAGCCTGGGCGCTGGTCGCCGCGCTCAGGCGCGAGCTGCAGACGGGCCTGCCCTGGCGCCGGCGGCTGGCGGCGCGGCTGTCACCCGCCTCCCTGCGCCCCCGGTGATCGGCCGCCTGGGTGATGACGAGTGCGCGACGAGGACGCCAGCGTCCGCGGGTCCATCGATCCGGTGAGAACGGTGCTCATATGGGCGACGAATCCGGGAGCGAGGCCAAGGCTGCGACCAACTCGCGCGGCCAGCGACCTCATCGGCAGAGCGCACCATCAAGCATCATCTGTTGTGCCCGTGCGGTCGTCGCAGGAATGGATCCCCGGAGTCGGGCGACGGGGCTGCGGTCGACCGCAGCCCCGGCCCTCGGGTCAGCCGCGCGCGGCGGCCGGGATCGTGGGCGGCGCTAGACGACGGCGTCGCCGCGCATTTCCGCTGGTAGACGGCCTGTTTGTGCGATCGGGGATGGAGATCGTGGGGCCGGGGGTGGCGGTTCGGCTTGCGCTCGGTTCTGTCCACCATCAGCACCAGGCAGAGTAAAACCCGCCAAGGATCTTGGCGGGCTTTGTGGTCTCAATCCTGGTCTCGTTTGGGCTTGTGACCCCCGCCGGTGCACCAGCTCCCCGGTTGGCCGCCATCGTGCCGACGGGACGCTCTCGCTGAGCTGCCCGATGGCGGCCGGGCTGCCCGCGACTCCAGGGACCGTAACGGCTCGACCGTCGTGTTCACAGCCAACGAGTAGGCCGGGTTCGTCTCGGGCGTGCGCGACGACGAGTTCGGCGTCTGACACCGGGCCCTGCCATCACAGGACCGATAGCGGGAGCCGCAGCTGAGCCGGTGGCTCTTCAACCCGCCGTTGGTTATGGCCGGACAATGAGCACGATCGGCTGATCGCAGCTGATCCGAGGCGCGCAAGGCCTCGACAGATATTTGAGGCGGGCACAGTAGAAATAGCCCTAGAAAATTATACTAAAGTAGCGGGGACAGGATTTGAACCTGTGACCTCTGGGTTATGAGCCCAGCGAGCTACCGAGCTGCTCCACCCCGCGTCGGCGCCTTTTACTATACGGGAACGCCGAGGCCAGATGTCAAACGAGCGGGTCGACCGTCCTCTTGACCGCCACGTGTTGGTCCGACGTCGTGCGCTTGCCCGCCCTGGCCTAGGCGCATCGCAGCCTCGACGCCCCCGACGTGCAGCCGGCGTGCTGCATCGGGTGAGTCGGGCGGCGGCATGGTCAGTTCGCGATGGACGGCTGTGTGATCAATATGCACCGGCTCGTGGTCGGGCTCGAGGGCGTGGCCGGTGGGTGCCGCCGACCCGTCCAGGTTCGAGTACGGGGTGCTGTGGGGGTGCGCCAGCGGACGCATCTACGGTGCGTGACCGGCCGGTGCGGGACTATGGGGAGTTCGTCCGGGGGTTCCTGGCGATCCGAAGCCCGCGGATCCGTGAGCACGTCGAGGATGCGGTCGCCGACGGGTTGTTGCCGCGCCCTGGCCCCCCGTCCCTACGGGTCATCTGACAGTCGCAGTCGATGCGTCGGTGGTGGACGTACGACGACGCGGTCGTGCCTTTCCGCTGGTAGGCGACCTGTTTACGCGGCTGGGGATGGTGATCGCGGGGCCGGGGATGGCGGGCTGGCGATTCGGGTTGTGCCCGGTTCTGTCCACTCTCGAGGTCATCGCCGCCGCGAACGACACCCGCTACGGGCTCGCGGCCTCCCTCTGGACCGAGAAACTCGGCCGCGCCCACTGGTTCGCGGACGAGCTGCGCGCCGGTCAGGTCTGGGTGAACTGTTCGATCGCGGCGGACCCGGCGATGCCGATCTCCGGCCATAAGGAGTCAGGCTGGGGCGGCGAGCGGGGCTGGAAGGGCATCGAGGCCTACCTCACCACCAAGGGCCGTCTACATCAGTCACTGAACGCCCGACAGCCGGGGCGGGCCGACGCCCTCAGCGGATCCCGTCTCAGCCATCGGACCGCACTGTGCGTGAGGCCGCCAGTGCCGCCCGCGCGTCGGCGTCGAAGCCCAGCTCGGCGAGCACCTCGGCGGTGTGCTCGCCGAGCCCGGGAATGCCGGGACGTCCCGTCGGGCGTGGCGCCGGCCCGACACCGAACTGGCAGCCCGGCGTCTCGGTGCGACCGCGCGCGCCCCAGTCGAAGCTGGCGACCCGGCCGGACTGCCGGGTGAGCGGATCGTCCAGTACCCGGGCGACGAAACCACGCCGGTCCACCTGCGCGACCGCCTCGACGGGCACGTCAGCCGCGGTGAGTCTGCGCACCCAGGCCTCCGCGGGTTCCGCCCGGAACACCTCCTCCAAAAGGCGTTCGGCGTCCTGGCGCCCCTCGCCGGCCCGCCGCAGCGGCGGTGGCGCGTCCGGCAGTCCGGAGATCGCGACCACCTGCCGTAGCCGCTCCCAGGCACCGGCATCCGGCACGGCCAGCGCGAACCACTCCCCGTCACCGGCCTGGTAGAGCCGATAGGCGGCGCCGTAACCGGTCTGTTCCCCATCCAGCACCGGACCGCCGACGGCGGTGCCGCCGCGCACATAGGCACCGGACTTCAGAGTGAGCGCGGAACCCAGCAGCGAGGTGGACACCGACTGCCCCGCCCCGGAGCGCTTGCGGGCATACAGAGCGGCGATCACCGCGCACGCGGACAGCCAGCCGCCCGTGACGTCGATCGCGCCCCAGGCCATGAAGGTCGGCGGGCTGTCCGCGCCGCCCTGGCCCGCCTCGATGCCGGACAACGCCTGCATCAGATGGTCGTTCGCAGGCAGCGGCGCCCGCGGTCCCGTCGGCCCGAACCCGCTGGAATGGCTGTAGACGACATCGGGATTGGACATCCGCACGGTAGCTTCGTCGTAGCCGAGACGGTCGGCGAGCCCGACCCGCGCGTTGTGGTGGAGGACGTGGCTCCACCGGAACAGCCCTTCCAGGACCTGCGCTGCCCCGGGGGCCTTGAGATCGACGGCCACGGCCCGCTTGCCGCGCTGACCGGCGGCGAACATCGGTTCCATGCTGCGATGGACGTCGCCCGACATCGGCTCGACCTTCACCACGTCGGCGCCGAGGTCGCCGAGTACCTGCGCGGTCACCGGGCCGGCGAGGTAGGCGGCAAGGTCCAGTACCCGCACTCCGGACAGCAGGCGCGTGCTCGCGCCGGGCCTGGCGCCGGTGTCGGCGATCCCGCCTGTGTAGGCGATGCCGCCGGGGTAGGCAGCATCGGCGGGAGCCGCCGTGAGGGTGGACGTCGCAGTGACGCGGGCCACCGGCCCGAGTACGGTGACCGGGCCCAGGTCGGGGTCCTCCGATGTGACGCTCAGGCCGGTCTCCCGTACATGCGGGTCGGTCAGGGCCTCGCCCGGCCGCAGGACCGGTTCACAGCGGATCCCGGCCCGCGACAGCCGGTCCAGCCAGTCGGCTCGTTCCGCGGTGGCGAACGTCGCCGCCCAGCGCCGGCCGCGTTCGGTGAGCGCGCCGCTGACCAGGTCCGCGGTGTAGCCCTTCTCGCTGGGCTCGTCGCCGACCTCCTGAAGGAACGCCTCGTAGGCGCCTTTGGCTCCGAACCACAGCTGGATGTAGTCGCCGTCGGCGCACCGGTAGGCGAAGCCGTCCGCCGGACCCTGGTCGCGCCACAGCAGGTCGGTCGCGGGCGAGGACACCTCGACCCGTCCGATGATCATCGGAAGGATGGCGCGCAGCCCGTCGGCCAGGGACGTCTCGACCCACCCGCCGACACCGGTCGTCTCCCGTTCGTACAGTGTCGCCAGCGCCCCCACGGTGACCGCGAGGCCGGCGCCGGCACTGGCCACGGCGAGGTCGGGGAACACCGCCCCGCCCCGGTGCCCGCGGATCTGGGTCGGCAGCCCGGCGCGGGCCGCGACCAGCAGTTCCAGGTCGGGCAGTGACCCGCGCGCGGTGTGCGTCGGCCGGACGCGACCGACGACGGTCCGCGGGTTGCGGGCGGCCAGTTCGGCGTAGCCGATCCCGCGCCCCTCCAGCAGTTCCTCCGGGCCGGAGAGGAACACCACGTCTGCCTCGGCCGCCAGCGCGAGGATTCTCGGTGCGGCCTCCGGAGACTCGTGATCGACCTCGATCACCGTGGTGCCGCGCTGCCAGACCCGTTCGAAGTCGACGCCCGCGTCCAGAGTCGAACGGTGCGCCGACCGCACCCGCGTCACCTCCGCGCCAAGGTCACGCAGGAGCACTCCGGGCAGGTTGCTGGCCAGGCCCGATCCGACCGCGCTGGTCCCAAGTGAGACGTCCACCACACGTAGCCCGGACAACGCGGCCGCGTCGTCGATCGGTCGCAACTCCATCGCCACTCCGATCACTCACCTCAAGCCCCCGCGACGGACGTCGCGAAGCTGGAAAACGTTCGCTTACTTTGCTGGACGTCGCGGGACCGCGAGGGCCATCCCGCCATCCGGCCATCCGCCTTATCCGGTGCGTAGCAGGATCCCGCCGCCCGGCGAGGCACCGACACCGGACGCGTACAGGGCGACCTCGGCGTTGGGGAGCTGGTTGACGGCTGTCCCGCGCAGCTGGCGGACGCCTTCCAGAACGTGGGTGATGCCCTGCAGGTACACCTCGGCGAGGTTCCCGCCATGGGGGTTGACCGGTAGCCTTCCCTCCCGGAAGATCCCGCCGTCCTCGACGAACGGACCGCCCTCCCCGACGGGGCAGAACCCCCAGTCCTCCAGACTCATGATCACTGAGGGTGTGAACCCGTCGTAGATGAGCGCGACGTCAACGTCCGCTGGCCCCACCCCCGCGCGGGCGTACAGGTCGCGGGCAGCGCGGCGGTGACCTGTGCTGACGAAGTCCTCGTCGATGGTGTTGAACGACGCGGTGGCCCATTTGTACTCGCCGGTAGCCGCGACCGCGCTGACCACGACCGCCGGCTGGCGCAGGTCCCGGGCCCGTTCCGGGGTGGTGAGAATGACCGCCGCGGCACCGTCGGACTCCATGCAGCAGTCCAGCAGCCGCAGCGGGTCGCAGATCAGCCGGGACGCCTGGTGCTCGGCAACGGTGATCTCCTTGCGGAAGCGGGCCTCGGGGTTGTTCGCCGCGTTGCGCCGCGCGTTGATACTGACCTGCGCGAAATGCTCGGTGGTGGTGCCGTACAGGGACATGTGCCGGCGGGCCTTCATCGCGTAGATCGCCGCTGGAAGCGCCATGCCGAACGGCGCGCTGTAGGACGCCGACAGCGGGATCGCCTGCCCCGGCTGCACACCGGCGGCAACCGATCGACCCAGCCGGGCCGTCTGAATGATCGATCGCAGGACGACGACGTAGTCCGCGAGACCGGTGGCGATTGCCGCGTAGGCCCCGGCGACCGCTCCCGGCAGCCCCGACCCGCGCCCGCCCCAGGTCATCCCGGCGTGGCGCAGTTCCCGTGTGCCGAGTGCGACCGCCAGATCGGACGGCATGGTCGGGTCGTCGCAGTAGCCGGCGAACCCGTCGATGTCGCGGACATCGAGCCCGGCGTCCGCGCAGGCATCGTGCACGGCGTCGAGCGCGATGCGGGTGAGTCCGAGCGGCGCCAGCTCGCCGGCCTTGCCGTAACGCGAGTGTCCGATCCCCACGATGCAGGCGGCATCCCGGAGGAAGCCGCTCACCGCAGGATCCGGAAGCAGGGCAGTGCCATCTCCGCTGCCTCGGCCGCGGTGAAGGGCATCGACGCGAAGGTCACCCGCTGGCCGACCTGCAGGTCATGCTGCTGCCAGGCATCGATCACATTGCTCAGGATGCGCACGGGATCTCCCTGCGTTCCATCCAGCGTCACGACCGCGACGTTGTAGAGCACCGGCTCGTCCCGGCCAGCCGACCGGGCCCGGTCGGGCACCCAGATGTAGGAGTAGACGGTGCCGGTGCCGGGCAGTGTGGACCATCCCCACTCCCGCGAGGTACAGCGGTAACAGCCGTCGGTGGGCGGGTAGCGGTGCGCGCCGCAGTCGGTGCAGCACTGCACCTCCAGCCGGCCGGCCGCGGCCGCGCGCCACAGCTGCTCATTGACCGGGGCCACCACGGGGTCGGGCATCCCTACCGGCCGGTTGACCTCTTCGACCACCGCGCGGTCAGTCCTGCAGACCGAGCAGGCGCGCGGCGTTCCCGCGCAGGATCATGCGGATGGCCTCGGGGCTGAGTCCGTCCAGCTTGTTCAGCCACTCCGTGGGCCACAGCACACCCTCGGGATGCGGGTAGTCGGAACCGAACAGGACCCGGTCCGGCCCGATCGCCTCGACAAGGCCGACGACGTCCTCCTCGTAGAACGGTGAGACGTAGAGGTGCTCCATCAGGACCTCGCTGGGTCGCCCGGTCACCTCGCCGCCCGGCCAGAACCCCTTGCGCCCCATGTGGGCGGCGTGGTCGACGTCGTGCAGCAGCGGGACAACCCAGTTGATCCCGCACTCCAGCGCGACGATGGTCAGCCCGGGGAACCGCCCGAACAGGTTGTTCAGGACGTAGGACGCCAGTGTGTCGGCAACCGGCTTTCCGGAGACGAGGTACCACTGGAACGGCGTCTGCCCCTGCAGCGGCGGCGTCGGCGACTCCCCGAACTGGACGCCGAGGGTGGCCAGATACCGCGGGTCGGTGCTGTGGAAGACGAGCTTGACCCCCGCGTCCTGCAGACGGGCCCAGAACCCGTCGTAGCTGGGGTCGACCGGCGAGCGCCCCCACAGCGGACCGGGCTTCATGACGACGGCCCGGGCCCCCGCGGCGATCACCTTGTCGAGCTCTGTGATGGCCCGCTCGGGGTCCATCAGGGAGATCATCGGCGCGGTGATGATCCGGTTGTCCCGGTCGAAGCCCCACTCCTCGTCCAGCCAACGGTTGTAGGCGCGGATGTTCGCGTACAACGCCGGAATGTCGTCGTGTAGCTCGTTCTCGGCCTGCAGCATCGCCGTCCCGAGCATCAGCCCGGCCTGAACGCCCTGCTCGTCCATCTTCGCGATCCGCGCGTCGCGCAGCATCATGTCCGGATAGTCCCAGCCGCGGATGACCTCGTGGTGGACGAAGCCCTCCTTGCTGTCCGGGTCGTCCAGCATCGAGCGCAGCGACCCGGGCGCGCCGATGTAGTCGGTCTGGATCACCCGCATGAAGCGGAACTGGCGCTCTCCGAAGTACAGCTTGCCGCGACCTCTGGCATCGACCCGCACGTTGATCGCACGGTCGGCGAACGACGGCTCGATGAAGCGGGTGAAGCAGTCGTACGGCTCGTAGTAGTGGTTGTCGGCGTCGATGAGCTGGTAGCCCGGGTCCGGGCGGGTCTGCGCGGCGTCGATGCTCATGCGTTGCTCCTCACGCGGGCTGACCTTTCGACTGCGGAACCCCTTCCGATAGCGACATCGTGAGTATATGCTCACTTATTTGTCAAGGGTCAGTGGGGCGAGTCGAGGTCTGACACTCCGCGGTCCGCGGACCCTCGGGCCGTGTGGGCAGGCCGGCAAGCGCGGTCGGCGTCCTCGTCGGGGCGGGCATCGCCCTACTGAAGCGAACATTCACTCAGCTCTTGTGTGCCTGCCTCGCGAGCACTAGCGTGCCCGCATGGTCGAAGACAAGGTTGTGGTGGAACTCCAGCGGCACTGGGAGGACGGGTTCAACCAATACGACCTCGACCTCGTCATGGCGCCGGTCGCCGCGGACATTGTGTTCAGTTCGCCGTTCGTGCCCCGCCTGACAGGCGACCCCGAGAAGGTGACGATCCAGGGCTACGACGCCTTCCGGGCATACATCGACGACTCGATGCGTCGCGTCCCGGACATCCGTTACGCGATCCAGTCGTCCTTCGTCAGTACTCAGACGGTCGTGTTCGTCTACACCTGCAGCTTCACGGACGGCCAGATCAAGACGGGCGCCGACTCGATCCGACTGGACCGGGACGGCAAGATCGTCGAATGGCGCTGCCATTATTCGTTCAACCCGGCCGCTCTCGACAGCCTGATCCAGGACTGACCCGCCGCGTCCTGACCGGATGGACTTCGCGGCGGCACGGTCAGAACGGGGTCGACGTCCCGGAACGGGCCACGCGACCCGCGGACTCGGTCAGGCCGCCGCGACGATCTCCTCACGCCACCCCACCTGCTGCCGCCTCCTCGCGGCGGGATATGCGCCCAATGGCTGCGAGCCGCGTCGGCGGTAGTCAGATCTGTTCGATGAGGATGTCGGCGCGGTCGAGTGTGGCGGTGTAGGCGGTGTAGGCGGTGAGGTCGTCTGGGTCGCTGGTGAGGATCTGGGCGGGGGCGTGCAGCGCGGCGGTGATGACGACCAGGGCGTCGATGACGTCCAGCCGTTTCTTCGTGGGAAGTCTGGCATCGGTGAGCATGGCCCCGGCCCGTTTGTACGAGTCGAGGGTGAAGGTTTTCGCGCAGGCGACGCAGCCGGCGGGGATGTTCGCCGCGCCGCGGATGGGTGGCGTGCTTTCCCGGGTTTGTGGGACGGTGCAGTCCTTCAGGTACTGGCTGAAGGCGTGGACCGTTTTCGGGTCCGGTCGCCACGATTGGGCGAGGACCGGGCCGATGAGAACCGGCCGGTGTGGCGCTGCGCGTAGGCCGTGGTGGATTAGTCGCGCTGTGGGGTTGTCGCGCAGCAGCGCTACGAGCATCCCGGTGTCGTAGATGACGGTGCGGGTGGTCACGCGACGCTCGCGGTATCCGTTCCGAGCGCGCTGGCCAGGACCCGGTGGACGAGGGCCTGCGCGTCCGTGGTCAGGGCGTCGAACGGGGGCGGGTCCGCCTCGGGGAGGTCGGCGGTCTGCTCCAGGGCGGCCTGGTTGCGTGCGTCCAATGCCGCGAAGGCCGCTGTGGCGGCGTCGTCACGTGCCATCTGGGCGACGGCCGCCGCGATCATGTAGGCGGAGACGTCCATTCCTGCCGCTTCCGCATGCGTCCTGATCGCGGCCTGGACGTCTGAGGCTGTCGAGATCGTGAACCGGACGTTCGGCATGCCGTCATCGTAACACGGCGTATTACGCTCTGGTGGGTGGCTTGCCGCCCCGCCCGTGCGCCGGCCGGGCCCCGGGTGGCGACACTCGGGTTCCAGTCCGTCCGGCGACGGTGCTCGCCCGCCGTGGTGCACTCGAAACGGACGAATCATCCCTTTCCGTCAAGCTGTGGCCACGCAAGAGTCTCGAGCCCTCACGCCGAGGCATATTGGCTGAACGTTGACAGTGTTAATTGATTATTAATTGTCGGAGTGTTCGTGTGGGTGTCGCCTGCGCGGATGCCGGCGGAACAAGTGGCCCGGAAGACTCCGCCCATGACCTGGCGCCCCCGCGGCATTGCCGCCCTAGTCGCCTGCTCGACCGTTGTAGGCGCCGCGGCCGCAGTGCTGCCCGCGACCGCCGCTTCGGCCGCAGCGTCGGCGAAGATCGTGTTCACGGAGTTCGAATATCAGGATGCCCAGGAGGCAGGCGGCGTCTCGGGAGCGAAGTACGAGTTCTTCGAGCTCACCAACGTCGGTGATGCCGCCGCCGACCTGACCGGTTGGTCATTCTCGGACAGCCACAAGGCCACGAGCGGAGCTTTCAACCTCAGCCTCACCGGCCTGGGTACCGTCGCTCCCGGCCAGTCCGTGGTCGTCACCGAGGCCACCGCGGCGGCGTTCCGCACCAAGTGGGGCCTCGCGGAGTCGATCGTCGTGCTCGGCGGCGAGAACGTCGGCCTCGGCAACGGCGACGAGCTCCACGTCTACGACGCGTCCGGCACGGCGGTCGACAACCTCGTCTACGGAACCAGCCCGCGTACGCAGGGCACGACGGGTGTGCCGATCTCGGTGGCGGCTCTCGGCGCCAACGACATCACTCAGTGGCAGCTCTCCACTCTCACCAACGACCCGAAGTCGTGGGCGGCGCCGAACGGCGGTGACCTCGGCTCTCCCGGCACCAGCCAGTTCGGCAGCGGCATCGACCCGCGTGCCACCTCCGGCGGCGGCACCGGTGGGGGCACCGGCGGCGGGACGGGTGGCGGCACCTTCACGCCCGACCCCAACTGGGCGAAGATCAAGGTCAACGAGGTCTCCTCGGACAACGCTCCCGCGCCGATCCGCGACACGGTCGAGCTCGTCAACACCGGCGGCACGGCCGTGGACATCACCGGCTGGCTGCAGGGCGACAGCGGCGGCCCGTCTTCCGCGACGGGCTTCTCCGACCGCGTCCACCTTGCTGACGGCACGCTGACGACGTCCGTCCCCGCGCACGGTTTCGTGTGGTTCCAGTCGCTGCCGGGCCTGTCGAGCAGCGGCGACGCGGTGCACGTCTACCTGCCGGACGCCGCGGCGGGTGCCGCCGGGACCGAGGTCGACGGCGTCACGTACAGTGCCGGCGCCGCGGGCACGGAAGACCCGGCGAGCTTCGGCGCCGCCTCGGTCGCGCGCTGCCCGGACGGCACCGGTGTCTTCGCCTCGGTCGCCTCGCGCAGTTTCGGCGCGTCCAACGCGACGGCCTGCCAGCAGCAGGTCGTGAACCCGAACGGGCCGACCCCGAACGACCTGCCTGCACCCTGCGCACCCGAAGGGCCGAGCCTCAGCGACCGGTACCTGCCGGCGAGCGCGCTGCCCTGGCCGGGCAGCGCGCAAGTCACCACCGCGGACAACCAGTGCTACTTCGAGACCAGCACCGGCCCCGAGGGGCGTGACGTCTCCGGCCTCGTCTTCTCCAGGACCGAGCCGGGCGTCCTGTGGGCGGTCAAGAACAAGAGCTGGCTGTTCAAGCTCGTCAGGCAGGGCGGCGTCTACGTCGCGGCGCCCGGCTGGACGGGCGGCAAGCAGATCTTCTTCCCGGGCGGCACCGGCCAGCCGGACTCCGAGGGGATCACCGAAGGCCCCGACGGCGCGATCTATGTGACGACCGAGCGGGACAACGCCTCGAACAAGATCGCGCTCAACTCGATCCTGCGGATCGACCCGTCGGCCGCGGGCAGCACCCTCACGGCCACCGCGCAGTGGGATCTCACCAGCGAGTACCCGTGGCTTTCGACCGGTAACTCCACCGAGGCGAACCTCGGCTTCGAGGGCGTCACCTACGTCCCGGACAGCTACCTGACGGCGAACGGGTTCGTCGACCAGCACACCGGTGCGGCCTACGACCCGGCGAACTACCCGGGCCACGGCGCCGGCCTCTTCTTCGCCGCGCTGGAGAGCAACGGCAACCTCTACGCCTACGCCCTCGGCGGCAACGGATCGTTCACCCGGATCGCAATCGTTTCCACCGGTCTGCCGAAGGTGCAGGACGTCCAGTACGACCCCGACCTGGGCCGGATCTGGGCGCTCTGTGACAACGACTGCGCGGTGACCTCGACGCTGCTGAAGATCGACTCGACCGGGTCGATCGTCCCGGAGAAGGTCTTCTCGCGTCCCGCGGGCCTGCCTGACAACAACATCGAGGGCTTCGCGGTGGCGCCGGTCGGCTCCGCCGGCGGCCAGACCCGTGAGGTCGTCTGGGGCGACGACGGCATCTACGGTGCCGGCGTCGGCAGCGCCACCAACGGCCATGCTCTCTACGCCGGCACGCTCAACGTCGACCTCGGCCTCGGTGCGCAGGGCGTCCCGACCGCCGGTGTGTCGCCTTCGAGCGCGCCGGTCGGCAGCCAGATCACGGTGACCGGTAAGGGCTTCGCGCCTGGCGAGACGGTGGACGTCGCCCTGACGGCCACGCCGGGTTCCCTCGACACGGCCGTCGCGAACTCGACCGGTGGCCTGAGCACGACGGTGACGGTGCCGGCGGGTGCCGTCCTCGGTGCGGACGAGATCGTCCTCACCGGGCAGACGTCGGGGATCACCGCCCAGGCGGCCCTCGTGGTGCTGCCGGCCACCTGGGTGAAGACGAAGGCGTACAACGCCGGGGACAAGGTCAGCTACAACGGCCGGACGTACCTGGCGCTCTACTACACCAGCGGCGAGACGCCCGGTTCGAGGGCCGCCGGCGCCTGGGCGGAGTACGCCACCGACGCGGCCGGCAACGTGCTGTGGACGGCGACCGGGGTCTTCAAGGCCGGCGACGTCGTTCTTCACGACGGCATCCGATGGGTCGCGCAGTACTACAGCCGCGGCCAGGTGCCCGGGTCCAGCCCGAACATCTCGTGGAAGGTGGTTGTCGACAACGCCAACCCCGCCCCCTGGATCGCCAACTCCGTCTACGTGGCCGGAGACAAGGTGACCTACGAGGGCCACACCTACCAGGCCCAGTGGTACAACGCGGCCCAGGTGCCCACGAACTCCAAGGGCGCCTGGAAGCTCGTCGGCTAGGTAGACCAGAGAGGTGACTGTGGGGCCGGGCGCGCGACAAGCCCGGCCCCACAGCCGTTTCCGCCCCGCTCCCGAACATCCGCTCGCCGGTCCGCTTCAGGAGCTCGCCGGTCCGGTCCAGGAGGTCGCCGGTCCGGTCCAGGGGGTCGAGTCGAGAACGCGGCCGTGGGAAAGATCGCAGCCCCTGAGCGCTGATCCGGATCCCGGTGGACCGACGGCTGGTCGGGCAGCGTTGCTGCCGGGGCGGATGCGGGGTAGCGGATGCGGGGTAGGTAGTCAACGGCAGAGCGTTCTGGACCGGCTGTACCTTTTCCTGCCACACCGCGTCCTGCCACACCGTGGCGAGGCCGAGGAGAGGTACGGGGGGAGGCTGGGCACGGGAGCCATGGCACAGCGGCGGGCGGCCCGAACTCGGCGATCACGGCCGTGGCGGGTCGAGTGGCTGGTGGCCGTGTGTGTCGTGTTTCTGGCCGCTCTGGCAGTGATCGCCGTCGTGGCCCCCGAGGCGCGGGCGGCTCGTGCCGTCCACAGCGGCGCCGCGCTGGCCGCCGGTCTGGCTGCTGTGGCCGGGGGGTGGACATGGTGGCAGGCGAGGGATGACGGTCATGCCCGTGCATGGCGTCTCCTGCTCGGTCTGGCTGCTTTGACTGCGGTTCCCGGCATCGTGCAGATCGCCGTGGTCGCCGGGTCCAGTCCGCGGATGGCACTGGCGCCGCCGCCGCTGGCCGGCTATCTGACCACGTACGGACTCGCGCTCGCCAGCCTGTTGTCCGTTCCGACGCGACCGGTGGCGGCCGACAGCGGCACGCATCGAGACACCTGCGGTGGCGGCCGCCGTTGGCTCACGGCGGTGCTGGACAGCGTGATCGTGGTCGGGGCCTTTGCCGTCGGCGCCTGGTCGACCGTGCTGGAGCCGGCCCTGCGGGCCGGCACGCCGCACGTCGCGTCCCTGTCGCTCATACTCGCCGTGAACCTGCTCGTCGCGGTGGCGGTGATACTGCTGGCGACCTTTCGCCGCCCGATCGATGGCCCACGCCCCGTTCTCCTGGGCGGCGGACTCTTCGCCCTCGCGATCTCGACCTGCGTCGGCCTGGCCTCCCAGCTCGGCGACCACGGGTCAACGGCGCCCGCTCAGCTGCTCGGCTTCCCTTTCGGATGGACGCTGGTCCTCCTCGCCCTGGTAGTCCAGGCGGCGCACGTCCAGGCGTCTGTTCCCGGGCGGGCGAACTCCGTTCTGATGTGGGGCCACGCTGTCTTCCCTTATCTCCCGCTGGTGGCGGTGGGAGCGTTCCTCGCCGGCGAGGCGCTGGCAGGCACCAGGCTCGGCCAGGTGGAGGTCGTCGCCATCATCAGCCTGCTCGCGATCACCCTGGTCCGCCAGATGATCACCGTGGTTGACAACACCACGTTGCTCTCCCGGCTCCGCGAAAGCCAGCGCGACCTCCAGTACCTGGCGTTTCACGACCCACTGACCGGCCTCGCGAACCGCGCGCTGTTCCTCGACAGGGCCTCGTGGGCGCTCGAACGCCAGGCCCGTGGCGACTCCCCGGTGGGCCTGCTCTACTGCGACCTTGACGGTTTCAAGAGCATCAACGACCGATACGGGCACGCTGCCGGCGACGCCCTTCTACGGCATGTCGCTGAACGGCTGTGCGTCGCCACCCGGGCCTGCGACACCGTAGCCCGACTCGGCGGTGACGAGTTCGCGGTCCTGCTCGATGGAGGCGGCGAGGACCTGGCCAGGCTGGCTGACCGGGTCGCGGACGCCATCCATGCACCGCTCGCGCTAGGCGGCAGTTTCTACAGCCCTGAGGCAAGCTTCGGTCTTGTCCTCGCAGACAGCCCAGCCCTGAGTACCGGTTCCGCGCCACCCGCCTTCCAGGGAACCCGCAGCACCGAGCGGGTCGACTCCCTCCTCGAACAGGCCGACCATGCTATGTATGACGCAAAGCGGGACCATCGGCGCGGAATGGTCACCCACCGGCTGGTTGGCTGACGACGGCGTCGACTATTGGGGGCTACCGGGTTGTCCGCCGGCTCGTTTTCCGCTTCGGTGGGCCGCGCTGCTTTGGCGGCAGGTCACTTCACGTCACGGCGAAACGCCGGCCTACCCCGAACCACCAGGGGTTATCACACAGGGTGATGCGTGGAGGTGAAGGGGAAGGCTCTACCCGTCATGCTGAGCATCCCGGGTAGAGTCGCTCTGCGCGGAGGCGCTGACTCCTCGATGTACGGTCCATTCCGTTTACTTACGACGAGTTACCCGAAAACTCGGGGTTGCGGGGGCACGGGACCCGAAGGGGGCGGGGGTTGACAGGCACGGGCAGCGCACTGGGTGGGAATCGGATCTGCGGCGAGGCGCATGGCGACCGGTGGTTGTGGCGGGAACTGTGCTCCGCTGGCCGGACCCGCGGTCGAATCGGACCTGGGCGGTAGCAGCCGAATGCTTGCTGCCTCGCAAGAAATGGTGAGTGCTGAGCGTGAGCGGATACAGGCGGCGCTGCCGGCCTATGAAGTGGGCGAGGCCTTAGGTCAGGGCGCGTACGGGCTGGTTTTTGCCGCGAGGCATCGCCTGTTGGGCCGCGATGTCGCGATCAAGCATCTGCTGCCTTTGCAGGGTGAGCTACCGGCCCGCCCCTCGGAGGCACGGGTGCTCGCCAGCATGAACCACCCGCACATCGTGAAGATCCATGACTACATCGAGGGCGTGGACGAAGGCGGGCAGCTGCGCCTGATTGTCATGGAGCTGCTGGAGAAGGAAACCCTTCATTCCCGCCTGAGGGGTCAGCGCAGCCGGGGGGAATTCGCCTGCGCTGTGGGCGTCGCCGTCGCCGAGGCGCTGGCGTACGCGCATGCGCAGGATGTGATCCACCGCGATATCAAGCCGCACAACATCCTCTTCGACGAGCGTAACCAGGTAAAGGTCGCTGATTTCGGCATCGCGAAGATCATCCCCGCGTCGGGGGGCACCGTGCGGGGACTCACGGGTACTCCGATCTACATGGCGCCGGAGCAGATGTTCGGCGGCAGACTCGGGCCCTACACCGACGTCTACGCGCTCGGTGTCGTCATGCGCGAGATGCTCACGGGATCGCCGCCCTCTGCGACCATGCCGCCACCTGGCCAGCAGCAACCCGACCCCGACCCCGCCGCGGCGCTGACGCAACCTGCCGGGGCCGCCAGATCCGTGCCGGACGTAGTCAGGCGTGCCCTTGCTCAGGACCCGGCCGCGCGTCCCTCCGCGGTTGAGTTCGCGCGAGATCTTGCTGCCGCCGCTGCGCATACCTATGGCCCGGACTGGATCTCCAGTTCCGGTGTACGACTGCATCTTGATCCCGAGGTTCGGCGGAGTGCGGTGCCGAGGCATCCGACCTCCGGGTGGCGGGCGAGGCCGCTCGCGGCGGTGGCTGCGCTGCTCGTGGCGGTGTTGGTCGTCGTGGTCGGGCTCAGCTCCTGGCTGGTGACAGCGCTGTCGGACGCGCGGAAGGAACGCGCAGGCAGGCAGGCGGCGGTGGTGGGCGGACTGTTGGCCCATGCCGACCGCCTGGTGGACTCCGACCCGGAGCTGGCCATCCGGCTCGCACTGGCCGCGAACAGTGTCGTGGACAATGACGAAACGCGGGCCGCCCTGCAGAGAACGTTGACCAGTACCGGGTATCGGGGCTCCATCGAGCACAAGGGCGTGCTGCGCGCCGTGGCGTTCTCTCCGCAAAGCGAGCGGATCGCCTTCGGCGGCGACAACGGAGAGGTCATCGTCGAGGGCCTGCCGTGGGGCCGGCCCGGCGGAGATCCGATAACACTCTCACACGGAGCCCGGGTCAACGCGATCGCCTTCGCGGACAGCAGGACCCTGGTGACCGCCGGCGAGGACGGACGAGTTCTTCTCTGGAACGTCGAAAGCGCCGGCGGCAAGCCAACCGAGCTTCTCGGCCATGACAGGAATCCGGTCAGGGCGATCGCTTTCGCGGAAGACAAGCGGACCCTCGCGACCGCCGATGCCGCCGGGCGGGTGCTCCTTCGGGACATCCTGCGCCCCGACAGCCGGCCGACCGAGCTTCTCGGCCATCGAGGGTCGGTCAACGCGGTCGCCTTCGGAAAGGGCAGGACTCTCGCCACCGGCGGCGAGGACGGGGTGCTCCTCTGGGACCTCTCCATCCCTGACAGCCAGCCGACAATCCTTCCCGGCCATGAAAAACCGGTAAGCGCCGTCGCGTTCTCGGCAGGCGGCGACAGCCTCGCGACGGCGGACCGCGGTGGCACCACCAGGGTCTGGAAAACCGCTGGCAGCGGTCAGCCCGGCGCACCCGTCGTGCTGGCGCCGCGCAACACCGAGTACTCGGGCCCGATCACCGGCCTCGCCTTTGCGCCTGACGGTCGGCTGATCACCGTCAATGAGGGAGACTGGGTTGACGTGCGGGACGCCGCCAACCCGAACTGGATCCTTTCCTCGTTCACATACGACCACGGTGCCTCGGCGCTTGCCGCCGCCGTCGCCCCGGATGGGAAGACACTGGCTGTTGCCGGCGAGCACGGCGGTGTCCTGCTGTGGAGCCTGGCTCCGGACGGCCAGCCGCACATCCTCGGCGGGCTCATTCCCGGCCTGTATGCGGCCGACATGACTTTCGCTCCCGACGGCACCACTCTGTTCGCCGCCGTGCAGAACACCATCAGGGTTCTGAACGTCGCGGATCCGACCAGCCCGCAGAACATCGGCGAAACCATTCCGCTGAACGGATTCGGGACGGCGCTGGAGACGACAGTCGCCGGTTGTGGCGCGGGTGCCACCTTCACCTGCCGGCTGGCCGTATCCAGCGACACCGGACGCTTCGCGATCTTCGATATCACCGACCGTGGGAACTCCGAGCTCTTCGTGGATCAGTCTGCTCACCCGGGTAAAGCCATACATGACATGCAGTTCAGCGACGACGGGAAGCTCCTCGTCACCGGCGCCCAGGACGGCCAGGTGGCTCTCTGGAACGTGACCAACCCGCGTCAGCCGGTCCAGGTCGGCGGCATCCCCACCGCTCACAAGGGGGCAGTGCGCGACGTGGAGTTCGGTCGCGCTGGCCAAGGTCTTCTCGCCACCGCCGGTGACGACAACGCGGTCAGGCTCTGGGACGTCAACGACCCGGCGAAGCCACAGGAACTGTCCGAACTGCGCAGCCCCCCGCTGGGACCGGTAAACGACGTCACCTTCAGCATGGACGGGAAGACACTGTTCGCCGGCGGCGACGACGGAAATGTCTGGATCTGGAATATCGAGAGTGGCGGTAAAACTGCCACACTCATGGGCCGCCTCGACAGGGAAACCCGCAGCCCGGTCTACGACCTGACATTTCTCGGCGAGGACATCCTCATCGTCGCGGGTGAGGGTCAGGCGGTCAGCTTCTGGGATGTCCGGGACCGGCGCCGGCCGCGTCAGCTCGGGCCGGACGTCGCTGGCCATTTCGGCGCTGTCGTCGACACGAACGTGGCCCGCGACAAGGCTCTGATGGCGACCGCGGGCGCAGACGGGACCATTCGCCTCTGGGGCACCGAGTCGCTGCGGACGGCGGTGCCGGACGACGTCGCGGCCACGGCCTGCAGCCGGGTCGGCGGCGGACCCGGCAGGGACGACTGGGCGCTGTATATCCCCAACCTGCCCTACCGGGAGACCTGCAGGTCATGAACCTGGAACGCAGTCCCTTGAATGACCAGTCCGGTCGGGCTGAGGCGGCTGAGGCTGATGACGGGCCACTGCGGACCCAGCTCGAGAACCTCCGCCGGGACGCGGCCGAGCGGGTCCAGGTCTGGAGCAGACTCGCGGACCGCCGCCGCAGGCTCCACTACGGCGTTGGCGTCCCCGCCGCGATTCTGGCGTCCCTGGCCGGGGCCGCCACCCTCGCCGAGCTGTTTCCGGTGCTCGCCGGCTTCGGTGCTCTCATCTCCGGAGTCCTCGCAACCATCCAGACATTCCTGCAGCCCGACGTGGGCGCTGTTCGGGCGCGAGAGCAGGCCATCGGCTGGCGTGAGATCCGAGAGGATGTATCGGTACTGCTGGAGGTCGACTTTTCGCGCCTGAGCAGCACTGATCGCCGGGATCAGTTCGAACAGCTGCGGGAACGCGCTCAGCTGCTTCAGCGGACCACGGCCGCGAGCCCGGCCGGGACCAGCCCCCCAACGCCTGAGCGCGGTGGCCGGCCGCATCGTCGGCTTCCTCGGCCGTAGGGGCCATTGGTCTTCGCTGCAGGTTCGTCGGTTATGCGGCGAGGTCGGTCATTTGTTCAGATTGGTGGTGAAGTAGTCGGCGAGCCTGTCGACGGCGAGGTCGATGTACTCGCGCTTGTCGTAGAGGTCGACGTGGCTGGCACCCCTGATCCAGTGGATCTCCGCGGGGCCGGTGGCACGCCGGTGGGCTTCCAGTCCCATCCAGGCGGTGACGGCGTGCTCGCCGAGGATCTGCAGGATCGGGCGGGGGCCGATCAGCGGGACGGCGTGGAAGACGTCGCTGGACGCCATCCTGTCGATGCTCTCCCAGGCGAGGAACTTCGCCGAGCGTTCGTGGTAGCCACGGGGGCCGCAGTAGTACTCCCAGCCTTCGACGCCGTGCTGGCCGCCGAGAGCACCGGCCTGTTCGGCGGTCTCGGGGAACATGGTCATCACACCGGGGTCCTCGCCGCGGGCGGCGGCCGTGCGGGCCTGGGCGGCGGCGTCCAGCAGGGACTGGAAGACGGCCGGGTCCTGGGTGCCGTCGGCGCCGTAGCGGAACTGGCGCGCGGGTTCGGCGGTGCACACGGTCGCCACGGCCCTGACCCGGTGGTCGTCACCGGTGGCGGCGAGCGAGTATCCGCCGGAGGCGCACACGCCCAGCAGGCCGATCCGGTCGGCGTCGACCTCGGGCCGGGTCGTGAGGTAGGAGACGGCGGCCTTGAAGTCCTCGACTCGCTGGGCGGGGTCCTCCAGACCACGCGGCAGACCACCGGACTCACCCTGGTAGGCGGCGTCGAAGGCCAGGGCCACAAACCCCCGATCGGCCATCAGCCGCGCGTAGGTACCGGACGTCTGCTCCTTCACCCCGGTACCGGGGTGACCGACCACCAGCGCCGGAAGCGTGGCGCCGTCAGTCGGGTGGTCTGGAACGTAGAGGTGCGCGGCGATCTCGATGCCGGCACTGTCGAACGTGACGCTGGTCCTGGCCATGAGGACGGCTCTCCCTTGTCGATCAGTCGCTGGGTGCCCGCCGTCTGGCGCGTCCGGTGACGGTCTGTCCCGGCTGAGCGCACCCTGTCGGGCGGTGTCCTCACCATCGACGACGGCCCGCAGGTGGCAAAGAGGAAGGTCTCTGCCTGGGAAGGAACCTGGCCCCTCACACCGGTGCCGTTCCCGCGGCGGAAACCGCAGACTGGAGACCATGAGCTCGGCATCGGCCTCCCACCTCGGCGCCTTCCTGAAAGCCCGCCGGGCCCAGCTGGATCCGCGGGAATGCGGCCTGCCCGGGACGGACTCCACCCGCCGGGTCGCGGGGCTGCGCCGCGAGGAGGTGGCTCAGCTCGCCGCGATCAGCGTTGACTACTACACCCGGCTCGAACAGGGGCGCGTCCGGGCCTCCGCCTCCGTGCTCGCCACCCTCGTCCGCGCCCTGCGCCTCGACGGCGACCAGGAGAGCTATCTGTACGAGCTCGCGGGCAGGAGCGACGCCCTGCCGCATCGGCGCCGGCCGGCCCAGCGGGTACGGCCTGCCATGCGCCGCCTGCTGGACCAGCTCACCCAGACGCCCGCGCTGGTCCTCGGCAGACGCCTGGACGTCCTCGACTGGAATCCGGCGGCAGCCGCTCTCTACCTCGACTTCTCAGCGCTCTCACCGGCTCGCCGCAACTATGTGAACCTGCTGTTCACCAACCCGGTGATCCGCGAAATGCACCAGGACTGGAAACACGACGCCCGCGAAGCGGTCGCCGCGCTGCGCACGGAGGCCGCCGCGGATCCCGACGACCCGGAGCTCGCCCGCCTCGTCGGGGAACTGTCCGTCCAGGACCTCGATTTCCGCACCTGGTGGGCCGAGCACCGCGTCAGTAACGCCAGCTACGGGACGAAGCGTTACCGGCACCGCCTCGTGGGCGACCTCACCCTCGACTGCGACACCTGGGCCAGCCCCGACGGCTCCGGACAACGCCTGATGGTCCTCACCGCCGAAGCCGGCAGCCCGTCCCACGACGCCCTGCGCATTCTCACCTCCTGGAACGCGGAGCAGCCCGGCCCCGAACGAGCAGAGGACCTGAGGCGATGAGCAAGCCGATGAGCACATACCGCTAGTCGAAGATGTCGGCGGCAGTGACGGTGAGACATTCCGGTGGTGCGTTGCGGATCTCCACGCGAGCGCACAGAGCGAGGCGCACCGTGGCGGAGCCGTCGATCCCGCTGCTGCCAGGGCCGGCGGCCGGGTCGGCCGGGTCGGCAGTCCAGTCGTCTGGCGGGCGACCCGAGGCCGCTGGAACGGCTGTCACGGATGGAGCGGCTGCTGCGACGGCACGAGCCTTCTCCGAAAGTCGGCCGGCGATCCGCCGGCCGTCGACAGAGCGAGCCCACTTCGCCTCGCCGAACAGGATCGGGTGTCGGTCTCTGCCCGCGAGCACGACCGCATCGATCTCGTTCTGCCCGCCAGCGTTCCAGTAGGGCCCTACCGCGACGATGTCACTGCCCAGTGCGCCGGTGACCGCGAGTCGGCGCAGGTGTTCGCGAAACGCTTCCTCCCACGGTTTGCCGAGATGATCGTCCAGACTCTCGATCAGTACGGGCAGGATCGCTTTTCCCAGTCCACGCTCGATCTCCGCGCGGTATCGAGAAAGCAGCCCGAGGTAGAAGGCCAGGAAGTTGTCGGCGATTCGGTAGGCCCGACGCCGGCTGCGCGCTGTTTCGGTGACCGGCATCTGTCGTTCGACCAGCCGCAGCTCGACGAGCCGATCCAGAGTGCGGGCCGGTTCAGCGCGAATGTGGTCTTTGATCTCGTTGTACTGGGTGCGGCCCTCAGCTATCGCGTGGAGCACGGCCGCCGGGTATTCACCGTGCTCCACCTCGGTGGCGAGGACCAGCTGCCCCTCGGTGAGCAGTGGCGCTCCGGGCCGGCAGGCGAGCCGTAGCAGGTTGTCAGCGAGGTCGGCGTCCTGGTCCCACCACGACAGATACAGCGGAACCCCGCCGACCAGCCCGTACACGAGCGCACGGTCGGAGGGTGTCAGCCCGGGCAGCATGAGTGCGGCCTCGTGCGGACGGAACGGATGCAGTGACAGTGACAGGTCGAACCTGCCGTACAGGGGCGCCCGCTGCTCCTGTAGCGCGGTCATGTGCCGCACGGCCGACCCACACAGCAGCAGCCGTAGCCTGGTCCGCCCGGCTGTCCGGTCGAGGAAGGCCCGCAGGACGCCGGGCAGTTCGGGTGAGGTGGCGACTATCTCGGGGAACTCGTCCAGGACGACGAGGAGCGGCTCCTGCTCAGCCGCCGCGGCGAGGTCGTCGAGCGCGTCGTCCCAGTCCAGGTAGGGGCGCGCGGCGAGATCACGGATTCGGCCCGGTAGTGCGATGGCCGCCTGGCGGGACAGTTGCGCCAGCTCCCCGGCTGCCGCCCGCCCGGCTCCGGTATGGGACACCGACCGACGGCCCTGGGCGAAACGCTGCAACAGGGCGGTCTTGCCGACCCGTCGCCGCCCCCACACCACCGCCGGCCGAGGGTCGGTCGAGCGCCACCACGCCTCAAGAGCGGCGAGTTCGTCGGTGCGGTTCACAAAGGCCACCGCCACCCCGCCTCTCAGGTCTACTCACACCACCCGTAACTTACCTGCCCTGTAAGTTACACGCGTCGTCACTGACGGCACAGCATCGGTGAGCTCAGGTGTTCGAGGGGGCTGCCGTTCCAAGGCCCTCGGCGACCCGGTCGAGGACCCGGGCGGCCGGAGGCGGCGGCACGAGCTGGAGGACGACGTGATCGGCGCCGGCGGCGCGCTGGTCGTCGAGGCGTGCGCGCAGCGCGGCCGGCTCGTCGGGGACGGCGAGGGCGTCGACAAGGGCGTCGCTGGCCGTCGCGAAATCGGCGTCCGTGAAGCCGTATCGCGCGAGGTTCGCGCGATAGTTGGGCATCCCGAGGCACAGCCCGAGGTAACGGCGTAGCTCGTCGGTCGTCTCGGTGGCGCCGAGCGCGACCATCTGCGAGGGCGCGATCCACGGGCCGGCGCCGACGGCGGCGCGCGCGGCGGCGGTGTGGGCGACGGGGCAGAAGTAGGTGTGCAGACCATCGGTGGCGGTCCCGGCGAGCTCGATCATCTTCGGGCCGAGTGCGCCGAGGAACCGTGGCGGCAGAGGATTCCGGTGCCCAGCGGCCGTGTCCATCGCTGCGAGGTAGTCGCGCAGGGCGGTCAGGGGCTTGGCGTAGGTGGAGCCGCGAGCTTCGGCGAGATGACGATGGCTGGTGCCGAGACCGAGCGCGAACCGCCCCGGGAACGCCTCGTGCAGCGTCGCCGCCGCACCGACCATCGCGCGCGGGTCCCGGGCGTGGATCGTCGCCACTCCGAGCGCGACGGTGAGCCGTTCGGTGGCCTGCAGGTAGAGCGCGGCTCGGACGAACGGGTCCAGGCTGCTGTATTCCTGCAGCCAGATCGTCGTGATGCCGGCCTTTTCCAGGTCGCGCACGGCGGCGATTGCCTCGGCGGCCGGCAGCTGGTCGAGGAAGCCTGCCCACAGGCCGATTCCGGTCGGCAGAGTGCCGGTCATACGACGTCTCCTTACTCAGCAAGGCGCCGCGCAACGGCACGGGAGCCTCGGCCGGATGCCGTCGTCGGACGGTACATCGTCGAGCCCGCGAGTTCCTCCGATGCTGTGCTGACCTCGGGTGAGGTCCGGGGAGACGTCCGGTCGCGGGTGACAGCCGCTGGGAATGCGGCTGCTGGCCGCGCATCGTGGGCGGTGGCGACCCTGGCCACTTTTCCCGGGGTCACCACGGCCACGAGAACCGTCGTCAGAAGACCGGGTGGGTCTCCACGTACAGCAGGCAGCTGTTCTCGAAGGTCTTCGTCCAGTGGACCTTCCTGCCTCCCCACCGGCCGTCGGCCGTCGCCGTCACCGGGGCGTAGATGGCCGGGCAGAGCACCGCGGGGTCCACGGGGAGCTGGTTGAAGTCGCCGCCCGCGGCGGCGATGGCCGCGCACGCCCCCGCCGGGTCCGGATGGGTTGCCAGGGGAATCGGCGGACAGGTCAGCAGAACGGGTTCGCCCAGATAGGGGGTGGTTCCTTCGGAGACGGTGAGGATGAACGCGCCCCGCGGGACGCCGGGTGACGCCTGCGCCGCGGCCGGCGCGAAGCCGACGGCCGCGGTCGCGATCGCCAGGGCTACGATCACTTTCCGGAAAATGGATCTCGACATTGCCACAAGAACCTCCTGTGCTGATTTTCTTCACCGCAAGATAACGGGTCCTGTCACGTGGCCGAAGGATGGCGAGTACGTGAACAGTGAAGAAAGCTGGGCGGCGAGGGGATGTCTGGGGTCGAATACGAATGAAGCGCCACACAAGCTAGAGGCCCACCGTAATGGGGTCAAGTGACGTATGTGCGCGGTGCTGGAGATGGATCCGGCCGTTTTTCATCGGTGCAGCTCGACAGGCCGGGGCAAAATTCGTTTACGCACCTGACCGGTGGCGGACACCGAGAAGCTTCGCTGCCGTTCGCCGGGCTCGACAGTGTGGAACTGAAACGGAGGAGAATCAGAACCGGAGGAGCATTCATGACCCGTCTCCCGACCCGCTGGGTGATCCGAACCGCGGGACCAGCGGGAACCCGGCCCCGGCCCCAGCCCCAGCCCCACCCCCGACCGCGGCGGGCCCGCGCCGGGCTGGCCGCCGCAGTGCTGGCGGGCCTCACCGTCGCGACCGTGGGCACCGCCGCGAGCGCGGCGTCTTCGCCGGCGGCCGACGGACGTCCCGTGCCCGGTTTCGGCGGGCCGGAAGCCGACTGCCCTCCGCGCGGCACCGCGATCGGTTTCAGCGACGCCCTGAACAAGGTCGTCGTCGACGGTGAGACGGTCGGCGGCCTCTCCGGGCTCGCCTACGACGCACGCAGGCACGCGTACGCGGCGGTCGTGGATCGCTCCGGCACCCGACCCGCGCGGATCTGGTTCCTCTCCGACACCGCCCGGCCGACGGTGGTGGGCAGCATCGTGCTGCGGACGTCCACCGGCGTCGGGTACGACGGCGGCAACTTCGACGGCGAAGGCCTCGCGGTCCTGCCCGACGGGCGGTATGTCGTCAGCTCGGAGACGGAGCCCTCGATCAGGATCTTCGACCGGGCCGGGACCGAGCAGAGCGCCCTGCCGGTACCGGGTCGCTTCCGGGTGGCGCCCGCGGGTGAGGCGACCGACAACGCCACGCTCGAAGGCCTCTCCATCTCCCCGTCGGGGCGTTTCATCTACGCGGCGATGGAAGGCACCCTGGCCGGCGACGTCTCCGCGGCCGGTGAGGCCCAGACCCGGCGGATCCTCGTCTACCGGCGTACCGCCACCGGCTCGTACGAGCTGAGCCGACAGCTGGGCTACCGGGTCGAACCCGGGCAGCGGATCTCCGAGATCGCCGCCTACGGCGAAGACGGGCTGCTCGTTCTGGAGGCCTCGTTCACCGCCGGGGTGGGTAACCGCAACGCCCTGTGGGCGGTACCGGACACCGGGCGCAGCGCGGATGTCACCGCGGTACCCAACCTCTCGGCGCTCCCAGCACGTGCCCTCGCCGGCAAGCAGCTTGTCGCGGACCTCACCGCCTGCCCGACGCTGGGTGCGACCAACCCCGGAACCCAGATCAACCCGCTGATGGACAACTACGAGGCTCTCGCGATCGATCCCCGTGGGCGCCTCGGACGCGGGCTGGTGACCGTCAGCGTGCTCAGCGACGACAACTTCGGTGCCACCCAGGTGACCCGCCTGCTCCGGGTCGCGGTGCGGCTGCCCTGATCGACGTCCACTCCGAAGACCGGTGGCGGCTGGGTGGCGGCGCTGAGGCGGGCGCCGCCACCGACCCTGTCAGCGGCTGCGGGTGCGGGGGGCGACGCGGCGGGTCGGTGGGGCAGTGGTCGGGTCGTCCGGCCAGGGGTGTCGGGGGTAGCGGCCGCGCAGCTCCGCGCGGACCTGCGGGTAGCCGGTGCGCCAGAACGACGCCAGGTCGCTCGTCACCGCCACCGGGCGCCCCGCCGGTGACAGCAGGTGAAGCACCAGCGGCGCGCGGCCGTCGGCGACGGCGGGCACCCGCTCCCACCCGAACACCTCGGCGATCTTCACGGCGAGCACGGGGCCGGCCGCGCCGCTGCTGCCGCTGTAGTCGAGACGCACCCGGGAGCCGCTCGGCACCGTCACCCGTTCGGGTGCCAGTTCGTCCAGCCGGCCGGCCTGTGGCCAGGGCAGCAGCCGGCGCAGCGCGTGGCCGGCGTCGATACGCCCGAGGTCGGCGCGGCGTCGCACACCGTCGAGGTCCGGCCCGAGCCAGTCGGGGGCGCAGTCCAGCAGGGCGGCGTCGGTGACGTCGGGCCAGGGGGCGCCGAGCAGCCGGTGGCAGAACGCGAGCCGGTCGCGCAGGGCGAGCGCGTCGGCGCTCCATCGCAGCACCGGCAGGCCCGCGGCCCGCAGCCCGTCGAGCACCGCGGCCCGCAGCAGGGACGGATCGGGCCTGCCCACCGGGCGTTCGGCGAGGATGATCGCGCCGAGGCGCTCGAGCTGGCGGGCGACGATGTCGCCGCCGGACCAGGCGACCTCGTCCTCGGTGCGCAGCAGCGCCGCGCCCGCCTCCCGCGCGGTCGCCGCGTCGAGGGCGACGGCCAGGCGCACTCGGGCGGACGTCCGGCCTGGCCCGCGGTCGGCGACCGCGATGGCGAGCCAGCCCGCCCCGGTCAACGCCGAGCCCGCGGCGAGCTCGGCACCGGTCCCACCGGCCATCAGGTAGTTCGTGCTGCCGGCGTCGCGGGCCCGCGCGAGCCGTTCGGGGAAGGCGAGACCGACCACCAGCCCCGCCGCGAGATCGTCGGTGATCCCACCCGCATCCCGCGCCGCGGGCCCGGCAAGCTCCCCGGGTCCGCCGGGTTCTCCGGGTCCACCGGGCTCCCCGGTCCCGATGGGTGGGGATTGCGCGGCTGAGCGCAGCCGGCGGGTCTCCTCCCGCCAGCGGGCGGACGCGGCCCGGTCCGTGTCGCCCCGCAGGCGGCGCCACCCGGCGACGAGGTCGTCGGACGGGCCGCCGACCGATCCACCGACCGATCCACCGACCGAGCCGCCCACCGGGCCGTCCCCGGAGAGCATCGCGACGACCTCCGCCGCGCGGCGGGCGCCGACGGACCGGGTGCCGTCGAGCAGCGCTCGCGCGAGCCGCGGATGGGTCCCGACCTGGGCGATCGAACGTCCTCGCGGGGTGACCCGGCCGGTCTCGTCGACAGCTCCGAGGGCCCGCAGCGTCGCCCCGGCAGCTTCCATCGCGCCGGCCGGCGGCTCGCTGAGCAGGGGCAGGCCCACCCCACCGGGATTGCCCCAGACCGCCAGTTCCAGCGCGAAGGCGGTGAGGTCGGCGACGGCGATCTCCGGTTCCGGCTGGGCGGGCAGCCGGTCATGCTCCGCGGCGGACCAGCAGCGGTACACCCGGCCCGGGGCCTCCCGCCCGGCCCGGCCCGCGCGCTGCCCGGCGGACGACCGGGACACCCGCACGGTGACCAGCGAGCCCAGCCCGCGGGCATGGTCCATCCGCGGGGAGCGGGCCAGGCCGGCGTCGACGACGACCCGCACACCGGGCACCGTGAGACTGCTCTCCGCGACCGCGGTGGCCAGGACGACCCGGCGACGCGGGCCGGGGCGCAGCACCGCGTCCTGCGCGCCGCCGGTCTGCCGGCCGTGCAGGGTGAGGACGTCGACGGCGTCCCGGTGTCCGGCCTCCCGTCGGCCGGCGAGCCGCCCGGCGACGGCGGTGATCTCACCGGCCCCTGGCAGGAAGACGAGCACATCCCCGGATGTCTCCCGCAGCGCGCGCCCGACTGTCGCGGCGACGTGGTCGAGAAGCCTCGGGTCGACCCGCAGCCCGTGCGCCGGAGTGATCACACCTGGTGGGGGCGCCCAGACGACCTCGACGTCGTACATCGAGGCGTCGGTCCCGATGACCGGCGCGGGCTGGTCGGGCGTGCCGAGCATCGCGGCCAGCCGCCGGGTGTCGGCGGTCGCGGAAGCGGCGACCAGACGCAGGTCGGGACGCAGCACGGCTCGGACGTCGAGCAGGAGCGCGAGCGCCAGGTCGGCGTCGAGGTGGCGCTCGTGGCACTCGTCGAGGACGACCGCGTCGGTCCCGGGCAGTTCGGGGTCGCGTTGCAGCCGCCGCACCAGGACGCCGGTCGTGACCACCTCGACCCTGGTCGACGGCCCGGCCCGGCGCTCGCCGCGGATCGTGTAACCGACCGCGCCCCCCACCTCGCCGGTACCTACCTCGCCACCGCCTACGTCGTTACCCCGAATCTCGCCGCCGCCGGTGAGGCTGGCCATCCGCCGGGCCGCGGCGCGGACGGCGATCCGCCGCGGCTCGACGACCAGCACGCGGCCGGGGACGTGGTCGGCGAGCGCGAGCGGGACGAGCGTCGTCTTGCCGGTGCCTGGCGGCGCCACCAGCACCGCGGCCCCACCGGCGTGGCCCGGCCGGGGCTGGTCGCGGGCGGTCAGCGCGCCGATGAGCGCCGGCAGGGCGGCCCGGATGGGGAGGTTCCCCCCGGCGACCGTGGCGTCGGGCAGCATTCACGGAGCCTAGTAGCTGCCATTCCAGGTGTTTTCGACCTTGCGAACCGGGGACTTCCCCGGTTATCGTGCCGAGGTGGAAGCGGGGATATCCCCGTATCGCCTTGCTCTGGAGGTCGTTCATGGCTTCGTCAGTGATGACGCCTGCCGTCGGGATCGTTGAGCGGATGGCGGACGCCGTGCTCCGAGGAGACTTCGACGGTGCGTTGGCGCTGATCGCGCCCGATGCCGTCGACCATTCCGCACTGCCCGGGGCGCCCACCGGCCACGAGGGCTGGCGGCAGAAGTGGGCGGCCCTGGGCGCCCAGGCCGCGCAGATCCGGACGACCGTCGAGCAGCGGGTGACGACCGGCGACACGGTGGCCACCCGGTACGCCCTGCGCGACGCTGCGACGGGCGAGCCGATCGGGTTCGCCCTCGACATGCTCCGGGTCCGGGGCGGCCAGATCGTCGAGCACTGGGGCCTGCCGCTGCCGCTGCCCCTGCCGGCCGCGGCGGGTTCGACTAACTGAGCGCCTGAGCTCCCCGCGGCCCGATGCCCTGGTAGAGCAGACGCAGCAGGCGGTCGGCGTGCTGGGCGCCGGTGGACTCGGTGGTGAGGGCGATCGCGTTGACCAGCGCCAGCAGATCGGCCACCTCGAGGTCGTCGCGGACAGCGCCGGCCCGCAGGGCGGCGGCGAGCAGGGCCGCCGCGGTTTCGCCGATCGCCCCCTGGCAGGCAGCGATCACCGCGGAGTCCTCGCTGCGCCCGGTCATCAGCGCCTCCGCGAGGCCTTTCCTGGACGTCACGTGCTCGATGAAGGCGTGCAGCCAGCCGAGCAGCGCCGGGCCCGGGTCCTGGTCGACGGCAAGCTGCTCGCCCTGCGCGCACAGCGCCTCGACCTCTTCGACGCACACGCCGACGAGCAGGTCGCGGCGGGTCGGGAAGTGGCGGTAGAGCGTTGCGTTGCCCACCCCGGCGGTCCGGGCGATCTTGTCCAGTGAGGCCTGCGGGCCGTCGGCCGCGAAGACCGTCGCCGCGGCGGCGAGAAGGGCCTCGTAGTTGCGCCGGGCGTCCGCCCGATGGGGTGGCCGCAGCAGCGCGCCCAGCCCAGGACGGTGGATCTCCGCCGGTACCGCTCCGATCGGACTCCCCGGACCGCTGCCGTGAGGGTGGTCCATGTCCTCACCGGTGGCCACTGTCACCTTCCCAGCCTTGCACCGTCCCAGCCTTGCACCGTCCCAGCCTTGCACCTTCCGAGCCTTGCACCTTCCCAGCCTTGCACCTGCAGGGCCTGACCACCCGGGTTGTGGAGCGGATGGCTCGTCGTCGGGCTGGAACTGGTGGGGCCTCGATGTCCTCCTGCGCGCGAATCGGAGGAGGGGCCGTCGTGGTCCGGAACCGACGTCGGCTGCGGACCACGACTCGCTCGTCGGCTGGCCTGAACCGGCGCGATCAGCCGCGGCTGTACTGGCGCACGGTTGGTCCCTCGTACAGCGATTTGACCGTCGTCAGGCCGCCGCCGGTGTCCGCGGCCCGGAGGATGAAGTTCTGCCGGCTCGGGCTGACGCCGGGCCTGCTGTAGTCGATCTTGCCGAGGAGTCCGCCGGTGTCGATGTCAGTGAGGCTCTGCTTGGCGTGGACGACTCCCTCGCGGGTGAGATCGCCGGCCTGGCAGGCCTTTTCCAGGATCTCCGACATCACGTGCGCGGAGGCGAATCCGGAGAGCATCGTGACGCTGGGCGCGGAACCGGGGAACTTCTTCTGGTAGTCGGCGAGGGGTTCCTGGGTGACGTCCTCGTCATAGGCCGGGTAGGGGCTGATGTTGTAGTAGTTGGCGATGAGGGCATCCCGGGCTGGTGTCTTGAGCAGCCCCGGAGAGAAGGTCGGGTTGTTGCCGACAAGTGGGACGTTCAGTCCCTGCGTCGCGGCGACCGTGGCCGCCGAGGCGGTCTGGCCCGGGGAGCTTGCCAGGAGAATGGTCTTTACCCCCGCCGCCTTCAGCGCGGTGATCTGGGCGGTCATGTCCTGATCGCCTGGGGTCACCTTCTGCTCGACGACGCTCATGTCGTGCTGCTTGGCGAAGAAGGAGGCACCCGCGAGCGTGGTTGCTCCCCAGTCGCCCTCCAGGTAGATCACACCGATCGCGTCCCCGGGAGCGATTTTCTTTTCCTCGAGGAGATAGTCGAGGCCGTTGACGACCTCGACGTCGTAGGTCGGGCCCAGAACGGCCATGTCCGGGTTGTCGGTGAGGCTTGCCGCCCAGGTGAGCGGAACGGTGACGATGGAGTCCTGCTCGATCCGGTCGGACAGCGCCGCGGTCATCGCCGAGCCGAGCAGCTGCTGGATGCCCAGGACGTCGCCGCGCAGGCCCGAATACAACGAGGTGGCGTTCTGGACGTTGTACCCGTGATCCTTGATCTCAAGCTTCACCTGGTAGGTGCCGCACACTCCGCCTTCGGCGTTCCGCGCGTCCCAGAAGATCTGCTGACCCGAGGTCAGCTCCTTTCCGAGAGCGGCGAAGACGCCGGTGGCGTCGGTCAGTACCCCGAGGGTGATCGTGTCACCCTCGATGCCGGCCCCGACCCGTACGGAACCACTGCTGGAATCCGGCGTGGAGTTCTGGCTCTTGCTGCTGCAGGCCGCCAGCACGAGCGCCGCGGCGGTAGCGCATATCCCCGCGCCCCGCAGGTGACGTCGCCGCGGGCCCGGCGTCAGTCGTCCCCCTGACTGTCGCGCGACCTGTAAATCGATGGGTGCGTGCCCGGTTTCGGTCATGGAAGTTCTCTGCCTCTCGGTGTGGATGACGGGTCCAGCTATCGCAAGGAGTTCGGGTCGGGATGGGCCTGGGCTGAAACCTCAGGATTCGGGCGCGCTCTCATGCGCTGCCGCGAGTACCGTCGAGGCCTTCGCGGAGGCATTTGTTCTCGCCTGATCAGGCTGAGTCGGTTCAGGCTGACCAGCTGGTGAGCCGCCGCGCCACAGCCGTCGGGTGGGGGTGGCCTGGCCCTTCGGGCGTGACTGCGCGCGCCGGGCCAGGCCGGCAGCCCCGCTCGGTTCCAGCAGCACTATGAGCACCACCGCGGCGCCGTAGAGATAACGTGCCGCGTCGGCGTAGCTCACCCCGCCGCTACCCGGCGCGGAAAGGAAGGGAAGGGAGTCGCTGTACTGCTGGAGAACGGGCGGGAGCGCGGTCACGAGAACGGCGCCGGCGGCGGCTCCACCGACGGATCCGAGCCCGCCCAGGACTATCATCATCAGGTACTGGACGGAGATCTCGATGGTGAAGGACTCGGGCGCCACACTGCCGACGGAAAGCGCGTAGAGAACGCCCGAGAGACCTGCGTACATCGAGGACAGCAGAAATGCGCGTGACCGGTAGGCGGCGACGTCCACCCCGTTGACCGCGGCTGCGAGCTGATTGTCCCGTACCGCCTCGAGCGCGACTCCGCTGCGGCCACGGATGATGTTGCCCGCGAAGACCATGGCCAGGATGGCGAGCAGCAGACCGAGATACCAGAGTCGCTCGGCCTGGCCGAAGGGGACGCCGAGCAGGACGAGATCCGGATCGGAGTCGCTGAAGGAGAAGCCGGGCAGTGCGAAGTCCTCGACGGGCCGGCCGTTGAAACCGCCGGTGAGCGGTGTGGCGGTGTTGAGGATGTGCTGGCCGGCGACGACGAGACCAAGCGAGGCGACGGCGAGATACAGCCCGCGGACGCGGGCCGCCACCGGGCTGAACAGCAGCCCCGCCAGCCCCGAGACGACCACCGCCGCGATCATCGCGAGCATCGGGTGAAGGCCCAGCCCGATGACGCGATCCGAGCCCTTTCCGGTGGATTCCCCCGCGAGCAGTGAGTAGGAGATGGCGCCGACCGCGAGGAAGAACGCGTGTCCCAGGGAGAGCTGTCCGGTTGTTCCGCAGAGCAGGTTCAGCCCGACGGCGCCGATGACCGCCGCGAAGACCGCGAATCCGGTGCGCAGCCAGAACTCGTCGGCGTAGAAGGGGATCACGGCCGCGACGACGGCCAGGGCCGCGAGCAGCGACCGCCTGACATTCCCGGCGCTGGTGACGGGGCGCGTGATGATCGCCCTAGACACGGTTCAGCTCCTTTGTTCCCGCGAGCCCGGTCGGCCGTACCAACAGGACGACGATCATGACGAAGTAGGGGACGACCTCTCCGATCCCGCGTCCCAGGAACAGCAGGTCATCCTGGTATCCCGCCGCCAGTGACTCGGATACGCCGATCAGCAGCCCGGCGACGAGCGCGCCGCCGGGCGAGTCCAGGCCGCCCAGGACGGCGACGGGGAAGGCGGCGAACGCCACCCACCGAATGCCCGGTTCGAGCCCCGGGGTCGGGCTGCCGGTGAGGAAGACTCCGGCGACGGCGGCCAGCGCTCCTCCGAGCAGCCAGGAGGCCAGCGCCACCCGCCCCAGCCTGATGCCCATGAGCTGGGCTGCCTCCGGATCCTCGGCGGCGGCCCGCATGGCGACTCCCCAGGAGGTGAGCCGGAACGCGGTGAACAGGCCGGCGATCACCACGGCGGCCACGGCGAAGGCGATCAGCCGGTTCGCCGAGATGCTCACCCCGGCGACCTCGACGACGTCCGCGCCCCAGGGATGGCCGAGGCCGAGAATGTCGGAGCCGATCCGGCGGGTGAGGTCCGTCGCGATCAGGATGTCGACGCCGAGGAGCATGATCGTGAGGCTGATCGTCGGCGCGTTGCGCAGCCGGCGGACCAGGATCCGCTCGATCAGAGCGGACATTCCGGCCGCGGCGGCGATACCGAGGGCCACGGCGGCGGCGAAGCCCAAGGCCTCGTGCGTCCGGGCGATGACATACGCGCCGAGGAGAACAACCGCGCCATGCGCGAAGTTCAGCACCTCACTGCACCGGAAGATGATGACGAACCCGAGGGCGAGAAGGGCGTAGACCGCGCCCACCGCGAGACCGTTGGACAGCAGCGAGAGAAAGGTCGTCAAGGCTGTTCCCTCCGGGGAAGGTCGGTGGCCGTGGGCGCGGCTTCGGAGATCCCGTCCGACGAGCCCAGGTAGGCGCGGATGACCTCGGGGTCGCGCTGGATCTCGGTGGGGGTCCCGCTCGCGATGACCGTGCCGAAGTCGAGCACCGTCACCCGGTCGGCGATCGCCATGACCATGGCCATGTCGTGCTCGACGAGCAGGATCGTGATCCCCAGTCCCGCCCTGATCGAGCGCAGCTGTTCGGCCATCAGGGCGGACTCCGTGGCATTCATTCCCGCCACCGGCTCGTCCAGCAGGAGAACGCGCGGCTCGGTGGCCAGGGCGCGGCCGACCTCGACCCGTTTGCGATCGCCGTAGGAAAGGCCACTGACCTCGGCGTCGAAAAGGTCGCCGAGCTCCAGGAAATCTGCGATCTCCCTGACGCGGGCGGCGTGGAGCCGCTGTTCTCGGACAGCGGAGGGGAGCCGTAGGCCGGTCCGGACGAATCCGGCGCTCGTCAGGTGGTGGCGGCCCAGCATAATGCTTCGCTCAACGGTCGCATGCGGCGGGAGAACGATGTTCTGAAATGCCCGGCCGAGGCCGAGGCGGGTGATCTGGTGGGGGCGCAGGGAGGTGAGCTCGTCATCGCCGAGCCAGACCTCTCCCGCAGTGGTCCGGTACAGGCCTGAAATGACGTTGAACAGTGTCGACTTACCAGCCCCGTTCGGTCCGATGATCGCATGGATATGGCCGGGCTCGACGGACAGTGACACGTCCGAGAGCGCTTTGAGGGCACCGAAGGTGACGGACACGCCCTGGACGCGCAGCCATGGCGGCGCGTCGTCGGTCGTGGTCGTGGGCGTCCCTGCTGACGTGGCGTTGGCGCCGGTCATGACCGCCACCTGGTGAGAGTCCTGGCCTCGGATGGCCGAGCCCCGTGGCCGGCGCCGGTGGGTGTGGACTCGGCCACGGGGGTCGCCGGTCCCCCGTGGCCGAGGTAGAGCTGCCGTACCTGTTCGGAGGCGGCAAGCTCGGCGGCGCTGCCGGCGAGACTGACCTGGCCGACGTCGAGGACCACCGCGGTGTCCGCGAGCGCGAGGGCCATGGTGGCGTTCTGCTCGACCAGGACGACGCAGACGCCGTGGCGGTGGATCTCCGCCACGATCTCGCCCACCCGCTGGATCATCAGCGGTGCGAGCCCCAGCGACGGCTCGTCGAGCAGCAGCAGGCGCGGATCCGACATCAGCGCCCGACCGATCGCGAGCATCTGCTGCTCGCCGCCGGACAGCAGCGCGGCCCGCTGCCGCGAACGGGTGACCAGGATCGGGAAGAGCTCCTCGACGCGGCTGCGGGCACGGGCCGCGGCAGCACGGCTGCGGGCCCCGGCGGCACCGGCGCGCAGGTTGTCGTCGACGGTCAGGTGGCCGAACACCCGGCGGCCTTCGGGCACCTGAACCACCCCGGCCCGCACGATGGACGCCGCGTCCCGTCGGTGGATGGCCGTACCGTCCACGGTGATGGTGCCGGCATCCCGCTGGCCGCCGTGGCGATCGAGAGTTCCCGAGACCGCGCGTAACAGTGTGCTCTTCCCCGCGCCGTTGCTTCCCAACACTGTGAGAACGCCGCGTTCGGGGACCCGCAGCGAGACATCCCGCAGTGCCTGGACGGCGCCGCCATAGGTTACTGAAAGGCCGGCGACTTCCAACACGTGAAACCTCTTCGGAGTATTGAAAGGTGGTTTCTTGAAAATAGAGGAACCGGAGGATGGCGAGGTTTTCGGCATGCCTCGTACGGCGGCGAACTCAGGGTGCGGGATATGGTCTTCCGGATTCGTCGTTCCGGCCGGGAGGTGGAACGGTCGTCATCCCGATGTCCCGCGGAGGTGATGGCTGAGCCTTTTCGTCGTCGACTCGGGCCGGCGGAATCCCTGGCCGTGCGTCGTGAGGCGGAAAAGGCTCGCCGGGCGTCCTCGATCCGTAAGAACTACGCGGTTATGGGAGGTGAACTGCGTCAGGTGGAGGCTCCGGACGGGATCTGGTTCTGCTCGGCCCATTCCCGCAGTGGGCCCTTCAACAGTTTTCCGCTGGGGTTCCGGGGAATCTGGTCGAGCCGGCGCAGCTGGGTCGGGAGCTTGTAGCGGGCGAGGTGGCGAGCGGCGAAGTCCCGAATCTCCTCGATCGTCGGCTCGGCGCCCGGACGGCAGCTCAGGATCGCGACCACGGTCTCTCCCCAGTGGGCGTCGGGCACGCCGACGACGGCGACGTCGAGGACGTCGGGGTGCTCGATGAGGACCCGTTCCACCTCGGCCGGGTACACGTTCTCACCACCACTGATGATCATGTCCTTCAGGCGGTCGACGACGTAGTAGAAGCCGTCCTGATCGCGGTAGGCGATGTCCCCGGTGTGGAACCAGCCGCCGTGGTCGAACGCAGCGGCGGTGGCCGTCGGGTTCCGCCAGTAGCCGGGGGTCACGTTCGGGCCCTGGACACAGAGCTCGCCGCGGACGTCCGCCTCCTCGACGGGAATGCCGGTACCCGGCCTGACCAGGCAGACCCTGGTGAAGGGCATCGGAACCCCGGCCGAGCCGAGCTTGTCCCGGGTCAGGCCGGCCGGCAGGTAGGTGGCGAACGGAGCGGTCTCGGTCAGGCCCCAGGCCTGCTGTAACAGAACGCCCCGGTCGGCGTACTCGCGGATCAGGCCGGGCGGTACCGGGGCACCGGCGACGATCGCGGATCTCAGGGCGGTGAGGTCCGCGGCGGCGAACCCGGGCAGCCTGGCGACCGCGCCGAACATGGCGGGTACCGCGAACAGGACCGTCACCTTGAAACCGACGAGGTCGTCCAGGAACCGCTGTGGATCGAAGGAGCGGCGGATGATGACGAGGCCGCCACGCAGCAGGGTCCGCAGCGTGAGCGCGTTCAGCCCGCCGATGTGGAACAGCGGCGCGACGGCCAGCGTCACGTCGTCGTGGCGGGTGTCGACGACGTTGTCGACGTTGACGGCGTTCCACCAGATGTTGCCGTGGGTGAGGATGACGCCCTTGGGCAGGCCGGTGGTTCCCGAGGTGTACAGCAGAGCCGCGATGTCGTCGTCGTGGCGGGCCACCGGTTCCGCGACGTCGTCGGGGCCGGCGAGCAGCACCGACAGCGGGATCCACCCCGTGACCGGCCGGTCGGGCGCGGGGCAGGCCGGGTCGGTGTCGACGAGAACGTAGTGCCTGATCGACAGCTCGGCGCGCACGGACTCCACCACCTCACGGTGGCCTTCCTCGACGATCAGGACCTCGGCGTCGCAGTTGGTCAGGACCTGGCGGATCTCGGCCGCGGCCAGCCGGAAGTTCAGCGGCGCGAAGACGGCGCCGAGATGCGCGGCGGCGAGCATGGTCTCCAGCAGGACCGGGCTGTTGAAACCGAGATAGGCCACCCGGCCGCCCTGCGGCACACCGTGGCGGGCGAGCCCGGCGGCGAGCTGACGAACCGTCCGGGCGAGATCACCCGCGCTCGTCGTGCGGCCTTCGTAGTGGAGGGCGGCGGCCCCCGGGGCGTACCGCGCTCGACGGTAGAGCGCAGCCGCCGGGCTGATGTCGACGGAGTTCATGACGGGCTCCTTGAACGGCGGTCGGGCAATGCGAGAGAACGGAAGGGTGAATGGTGAGTGAGCCGTCTCGTCCGTGCAAGGTGCGACGGGGAGGGCTCGGTGTTCTCGACACGATGTCCGGGCCCGCCGCCTCCCCCTGTCTCCGACGTCCAGTCGTCCCCGCAGCTGACGCCTGCCATGCCCCCGCCGCGGTGCGGCGTGCGGACATAAGACGCTGGCTGCGGGGTGTGCTTCCAGCGGCTGTGCCGCGATACGGAACATTTCCGCCGCCCCTTCCGCGAGCCCTCCCGGCCAGGCTTCTCAGGGCTTCGACGGGAGACCGCCGGGCCGAGCAGTGAGCCCCTCGTCCCGCTGGCCCGAAGGGAGCGCGGTGGCGACGGCGAAGCCGGCGATCCACTCCGGGATCGGCCGGTAGAAGCGGGATGTCATGGAGTAGGCGCCGGTGGCGGCCAGAGACGCGAAGGCGGCGATCCAGGCGCGGGTCTCATGCCCGGACCCGCCGCCCTCGGCACCCATCCATTCGACGGTCCAGGCGTCGACGTCCTCAAGCCGGCCGCCGGCGAAGGTGTCGAGGACCAGCTCGTCCCAGGCCGGGTTGATCGCAATCATGCTGGTCGATCCGCCGGCGTAGGCGCGGCCGGCCTGCACGACCCGCTCCTCGCCGCGGGCGCGCTGCTCGGGGGTGGGCGGATGGCCCTCGATCAGGCCGTCGGCGACCCGCGGTGGCGCGCCGGCCAGGATGGGCACCGGCGGGTCGTGGGAGAGGCCACCGGAGCCGATGAACAGGACCCGGCGGTCAAGGTCGGCCGCCGCCAGGCCGATGGCGGTTCCCAGGGCGCGGATCCGGCTGACCGGCCCGAACGGTGCCGCGACACCGTTGACGAAGATCGGGACGACGGGCACCTGGTCGATGCCGCCGAAGAGCACCTGCAGCGGCTGGACGAACCCGTGGTCCACGGTCATCCGCGCGGAGACCGTCAGGTCGACGCCCCGGGCGAGCGCTCCGTCCGCGAGTGTTCGCGCGGCCTCGCCGTCGACGGAGAGCGGCCCCGCCGCGGAGCCGAAGTCCCCGACCGCGTTGGCCTCGGTGGCCAGGCAGAACGGCGGCATCTCGCGGTAGAAGAAGCCGTTGTAGTGGTCCGGCGCGTAGAGGACCACCAGGTCGGGGGCGAAGGCCGCGATGAAGGCGCGGGCGTCCGTCACGGCCTCGTCGACGGCGGCGAGGACGTCGGGTGCCGGGTCGTTCTTCCCGATCAGCGGGGAGTGGGATATCCCCACGAGCGCGGCGGGCATCAGGTTCCCTTCACACATGCTTGTCGCTGCGCTGGCTACGGGCGCGGCGCGGGTGGGCACACGATGATCTTTCCGGTGAGCTCGCCGTCGAGCATGAGCTGGAAGCCCTTGTCGATCTCGTCAAGGGGCAGGACCCGGTCGATGACCGGCCGCACGCCGGTGGCGTCCATCATCCGCAGCATGGCGATGAGCTCCGGACGGGTGCAGCCGGTGGAGCCCAGAATGCGCTGTTGCAGGTAGAAGACCCGGGCCAGGTCCGCCGGCGGGTTCGTGCCGCTGGTGGCACCGGCGACGACGAGCGTCCCGCCGGGGCGCAGCGACCGGAGTGAGTGCGACCAGGTGGCCTCGCCGACCGTCTCGATGACGACGTCGACCTTCTCCGGCAGCTTCGCGCCGCTGGGGAACGTCTCGCGGGCTCCCCAGGACAGCGCCTTCTCTCGTTTGTCCTCGCTGCGGCTGGTCGCGTAGACGACCGCTCCGGCCGCGGCGGCGAGGCTGATCGCGGCGGACGCCACCCCGCCGCCGGCGCCCTGGACCAGCACCCGGTCGCCGGCGGTGATCCTGGCCTGGGTGAACAGCATCCGGTACGCGGTGGTCCAGGCGACCGGCAGGCACGCGGCCTGCTCGAAGGTCAGCCACTCGGGTTTCGGGATCAGGTTGCGGGTCGGCACCGTCAGGTACTGCGCGAACGCGCCGTCGTGGCGCTCGGAGAGCAGCGCCCGGTCCGGATCGAGGGTCTCGTCACCGCCGCCGGCATCCGGATCGGCGATCACCGGGTAGACGATGACCTCGTTGCCGTCCTCGTCGAGGCCGGCCGCGTCGCAGCCCAGGATGATCGGTAGCCGTTCGGCGGGATGGCCCACCCCGCGCAGGGTCCAGACGTCGTGCATGTTGATGGACGAGGCGACCACCCGGACGACCGACCAGCCGGGTCGGGCCGCGGGCCTGGGAACATCACCGACCTTCAGCCCCGACAGCGGGTCGGTGGCGCTTTGCGCGACGGCGCGTGCTGCGAGCATGCCGTCACGATGCATCGGCCGATGTCAGGCCGGATACCACCCGTGCCGTCCTGCGGCACGGGTGCTGGCCGAAGCGGGCGTCGGCTCGTTTCCTGGTTGCTGTGACCGCACCCGCAGGGCCTCCGGGGGGCGCGGTCCGGCCTCGTCCAGCCTCGTGGATCACGCCGATGCCCCGCCCCCGGGCGGCGGGGCTGGACGAGGAGGAGGCCTGGCGAACACGGTGGCGGCCCCACCGGACACGGGAGAGGAGCTCCTATGACGTCGAGCCCTGAGCTGGCCGGCCGCTTGGGTCGGCCCACCCCTACTCCGTTCGGCCCCCTGAGCCGCCCGCCCGAGCTGGCCTCGACCATCGACACGTCCGGTCTGGTGGACGCCGACGGCGGCCTTGTCGACCGGGCCATCTTCACGGATCACCAGATCTACCAGCAGGAGCTGCGTCGGGTCTTCGCGCCCAGCTGGCTGTTTCTCGCGCACACGGACCAGTTCCGCAGGCCCGGTGATTTCTTCGGCACCTACATGGGCGAGGACCCGGTCATCGTCACGATGGACAGGAACCGGAAGATCCGGGCCTACCTCAACTCCTGCCGGCATCGGGGCGCTCGGGTGTGCCGCGCCGACGCCGGCACCACCCGGAACTTCACCTGCACCTACCACGGCTGGTCGTACGGCCTCGACGGTGGGCTGGTCAGCGTCCCGAACAAGGCCGGGTACCCGGATGGTTTCGACACCGCCGACTGGGGCCTGGTCGAGGTCCCGCTCATCGACAGCCACCGCGGCCTGATCTTCGGCACCTGGAATCCGCAGGCGCCGTCGCTGAGCGAGGCGCTGGGCACGATGGCCTGGTACATGGACGCGATGCTCGACCACGACGGCTCGGGCACCGAGGTCGTCGGTGGAGTCCACAAATGGGTCCTGGACGGCAACTGGAAACTGGCGGCCGAGCAGTTCGCGACCGACTGGTACCACGTGAACATGAGCCACGCGTCGGCGTTGATGCTTCTGTCGCCGGAGGGAAAAGGCCCCCGGGACGAGATCGTGCATCGCAGCGGCCGCCAGTACGCCGACCCGAACGGTCACGGCGCGGGATTCCCGGTCCATCCGAGGAACCGTTTCGACGCCCAGCCGGTGCACCAGTGGTTCGACTACGACGCGGCCCGGGCCCGCCTCGGGGACGCGCGGGTCGAGGGCCCGCTGACCAACGGCCATGCCACCGTCTTCCCCAACTTCTCGTACCTGCCGGTCAACGGCAGTGTCCGGGTCTGGCATCCGAAAGGCCCCGACCGGATGGAGGTGTGGGCCTGGACGCTGGTGGACCGTTCGATGCCCGACGACGTCAAGGAAGCCCAGCGCCTCTACAACCTGCGCACCTTCGGGCCCAGCGGCGTCTTCGAGCAGGACGACGGCGAGAACTGGAGCGAGGTGCAGGCCATCTCGCGCGGGTTCGTCACCAACAGCGTCCCGCTCAACTACCAGATGGGCCTGGGCTCGGAACGTGAGGACGGGCGATATCCCGGCCTGACCAGTGAGCTCTACAGCGATTCCGCCGGCCGCGCGTTCTACCGGCGCTGGCAGCGACTGATGAACACCCCGGCCTGGTACGAGGGGGACGTATGAGCACGACGGGCATCCGGGTCGCGGCCCTCGACGACATTCCCGAGGGCGAGGGCATCGCGATCGACCGTGCCGTCACCGGCACCGACGACGACATCGCGTTGCTGCGTGACGACGACGGCACTGTGTGGGCGCTCAACGACACCTGCACCCATGAGACGGCATCCCTCGCCGAGGGCTGGGTGGAGAAGGGGTACGTCGAGTGCCCGCTGCACGCCAGCCGGTTCTGCCTGCGTGACGGGAAGGTGGAGGGGCTGCCCGCGACCCGCGATGCCGTCGCCCACCGAACGGAGGTCCGGGGCGGAGAGGTGTACCTCTTCCCGAACGAGCCCCCCGACGCGCCCCCGAACGGGGCGGCGGCGTCGTGAGCGGCGTGGCGCACAAGGTCGTCGTCGTCGGTGGCGGCATCGCCGGCGTCAGCACGGTGGCCGCCCTACGTGCCGGCGGCTACGACGGTTCGCTGACCCTCGTCGACGCGGGCGGGCTTCCCCACGACCGGCCGCCGCTGAGCAAGGACTACCTGGCCGGCAGGCGAGGCCTCGAACAGATCGCCCTGCAGCCGCCCGAGTGGTACGACACGCAGTCGGTCCGCCTGGTCACCCGAGCCCGGGTGACGGCGCTGCGGCCCGCGTCGGGGCAGGTCGAGCTCGCCGACGGCACCGAACTACCCGCCGACCGGGTCGTCCTGGCCACCGGCGGCTCGGCTGCGCGCCCGCCGATCCCTGGTGCGCGCGGCAGCGCCGTCCATGTGCTGCGCACCGTCGACGACGCGGATCGCCTCCGGGAAGCCCTGCCCTCGGCGCGGCGGGTCCTGGTGGTCGGCGCCGGTCTGATCGGCGCGGAGGTCGCCTCCACGCTGGCCGGGCTGGGATGCGACGTCGTGCTGGCCGACCCGGTGGCGAGGCCGCTTTCCGCTGCCGTCGGACCAGACCTCGCGGCCTGGCTGCACGACCAGCACCGGGCCCGCGGCATCCACACCGTCGCCGCCGGCCTCGCCACGCTCACGCATACGTCCAGCGGTGTCGAGGCCGCGCTGGTCGGCGAGGGGCGGGCGCGGGTGGTCGACCTCGTCGTGCTCGGGGTCGGCATGGTCTCGGACACCGGGCTTGCCGAGGCCGCCGGCCTCGACGTCGACCGAGGGGTGCTGGTGGATGCCGGTCAGCGCACCTCCAACCCCGCGGTGTTGGCCGTCGGTGACGCGACCCGCGCTCGCGCGGACGGTACCCGGGTCGAGCACTGGGATGCGGCCCGGTCTGACGGAGAATGCGCGGCGGCGACACTGCTTGGCCGGCCCGCGCCGGCCCGGCCGACCCCCTGGTTCTGGAGCGACCGCCACGGCCGGCATGTCGAGGTGGTCGGCCGGATGGCGGACGCGGACCACACCGTCGCGCGCGGGTGCTTCGGCGACGAGCCGTTCGCGGTGTTTGGCCTGCGCGGGAACCTGGTGGTCGGTGCCGCGTCCGTCGACGACGGCCTCGCCGCGCGTACCGCGCGCCGGCTGGTGGCCGGCGCCATCCCCGTCGACGCCGCCCAGCTGGCCGACCCGTCGACGAATCTTCGCCGGCTGCTGCGCGGCGGCTGACTCGCGGGCAGCCGTGCCGCTGGGCGGCACGACACCTGGCCGGCCCCGCTCCTGAAAGGATCGAATGAGGCGTGAGCACCACGTCCGACCGTGTCGCGACACCGGATGCGGCCGTCGCTGACCGCCGAGCCGACCTCGGTACCCATTTCGAGGTCGAACAGCTCTACTACCGCGAAGCCGACCTGCTCGACGAACACCGGTTCGTGGAATGGCTGGATCTGCTCGCGGACGACCTCGTGTACTGGATGCCGACCCGGACGGACCGGCTGCGCAGGCAGCAGGACCGCTCCGTCGCCGCCCGTGGCGAGGCCGCCTACTACGACGAGACGAAGGCCAGCCTGCAGTGGCGGATCCGCCGGTTCGAATCCGGCTCGGCCTGGTCCGAGGACCCGCCGTCACGGACCCGGCATCTGATCACGAACGTTCGGGTACGTCACGCCGTCGTGGGTGACGACCTGGCCGGGCCGGATCTGGCCGAGCCGGGCCTGGGACCCGCGGAGGCGGTGTTGGTCGCCCGCTCGAACTTTCTCGTCTACCGCAACCGGCTCCAGCGTGAGGAGAACGTGTTCGCCGGTGAGCGCACCGATCTGCTGCGACGTGCCGGGGGCGGGCTGCTCATCGCGCGCCGCACGGTTCTGCTCGATCAGAACGTGCTGCTCGCGAAGAACATCAGCACATTCTTCTGATTTCCGCGCGCACGCGGATCTCCGCTTCGTCGATCTCTGATCCCACCGCCGACCTGTTGAAGGAACCATCGTGACAACCGCCAGTGAAGTCGCGCTGAGGACGCATAGGGTGCCCACCGCACTCGGCGAGATCGCCGTTGCCGAGGCAGGCGACGGCCCAGTGCTGGTCATGCTGCACGGCGGCGGGCCCGGTGCCTCCGGCGTAAGCAACTACCACCAGAACCTCCCCGCACTGACGGCCCATTTCCGGGTGGTGCTGCCCGACCAGCCTGGGTTCGGCGGCAGCTATCGGCCCACCGAGAGTGATCTGGCCGCCCGGTCCATCACCGCCATCACGGCGGACGCGCTGCTCCAGGCACTCGACGCACTGGGCGTCGACCGGTTCCACCTGCTCGGCAACAGCCTTGGCGGAGCCGCTGCCCTCGCGCTCGCGCAGCAGCACCCCGACCGGGTCGAGAAGCTGGTGCTGATGGCACCGGGCGGCGGCTGGCTCCCGTTCGGGCCCACGCCCACCGAGGGCCAGAAGGAGATGTTCCGCTACTACCAGGGCGGCGGCCCCAGCGAAAAGAAGATGGCCGCGTTCATCCGGACAATGGTCTTCGACCACCGTCAGTTCGGCGAGGATGTCGTCCGGGCACGTTACGAGGCTTCGCTGGACGAAAGCCATATCGCCTTCTACCACCTTTACAACGCGGCGTTCGCCAAGCGCGGCGGCATGGATCCGCTGTGGCGTGACCTGCACCGGATCACCGCGTCGACGCTGCTGTTGTGGGGGCGCGACGACCGGACTATCACCCTGGAGGGGGCCCAGATCATGCTGAAGCAGATTCGGGACGTCCAGCTGCATGTGTTCGGCCGCTGCGGTCACTGGGTGCAGCTGGAGCGGGCGCGGGAGTTCGAGCGCCTGGTCACCGATTTCCTGCGGGCCGCCACATGAGTGGATGGCTTTCGGGGGACGTCGCCCTGATCACCGGCGGTGCCTCCGGGATCGGTGCGGCCGTCGCCGAGCGTTTCGTCGCCGAGGATGCCGCTGTCGTGATCTTCGATCGCGATGCCTCCCGGCTCGACCTCGTCCGCGGGAAGTCGGCCGACCCGGATCGCGTCCACACCGTGACCGGCGACGTCCGGTCCAGCGCCGACCTGCACCGCGCGGTCACCGAGACCGTCGACCGGTTCGGCCGGCTCGACATCCTCGTCGCCAACGCGGGAGTCTGGGACTACCAGCGCCAGCTCACCCGCCTGTCGGCCGGCGAGCTCGACGCCGCTTTCGACGAGATCTTCGCGATCAACGTCAAGGGCTACCTGCTCGCCGCCGAAGCCGCCTGGCGGGAGCTTGTCAAAGCGCACGGCTGCATCGTCATGACGCTGTCCAACGCCTCGTTCTACGTCAACGGCGGAGGCCCGCTCTACACGGCGAGCAAACATGCCTGCCTTGGCCTGATGCGCGAGCTGGCCTATGAACTCGCGCCGAAGGTGCGGGTGAACGGGGTGGCGTGCGGGGCCATGCGCACCGACCTGCGCGGCCCCGAAGCGCTCGCGCTCGCGGACCGCTCGCTCGCGGCCTCCTTCGACCGCAGGCCCGCCGACGCGCCCGCACCACCCATTCCGCTCCACAGCGCCAGCGTCGAGCCGGCGGACCTGACCGGTCCGTATGTGCTGCTGGCGGCTCGCGCGCAGAGCAGCACCATCACCGGTCAGGCGATCCAGGCGGACGGCGGCATCGGCGTCCGCGGATTCACCTCCGGTGCGGGTGGCGACCAACTCTGAGAGCACCGGCTGGTTCTGCTGGATGGCTCGATCAATCGGAAGCCCGGGGGGGCATGGCCGGGTGGCGGGTGCCACGCCGTGCGAAACACAGGGAGAAAAATGAGGAAATCGGGACAACGCCTGTTATCCATCCTCGCTGCGGTCGGCACCGCGGCGGCGATGGCCGTGCAGGGAGCGGTGCTGGCCAGCCCGGCATCGGCCGCCACCGGGACGGGATGCGGTTCCGTCGCGCAGCCCACCGTTGCCGGCGCGACCATTCAGTCGATGTCGACAGCGGACAAGGGAGCCGACCTTCTGCTGAATGTGCCGGCGCACTGTGAGGTCACGCTCTACCTGACCCACCCCGGCGACGGCGACAAGGTCCAGGTCGCGGTCTGGCTGCCGACGAACGGGTGGAACGGGCGGTTCCAGGGAACCGGCGGCGGTGGTTACGCGGCGAGCCTGCAGCTCGGTGACCTCAGCCTGGGCCCGAATGTCTCCACCCTTCCCTCGGCTGTGCAGGAGGGGTATGCGGCCGCGGCGACGGATGCCGGTATCGGCTTCAACCCGCTGAGCCCCACGGCGTGGGCGCTCAAGGCCGACGGCACCGTCAACACCGGGCTGCTCACCAACTTCGCCCACCGGTCGATCCACGACATGACGGTCGCCGCGAAGCAGATCGTCGCGAGCTTCTACGGCCGCCAGGCCTCCTATTCGTACTGGAACGGCTGCTCGACCGGCGGCCGCCAGGGAATGATGGAAGCCCAGCGGTATCCGGGCGACTACGACGGCATCATGGCGTCGGCTCCGGCGATCAACTGGGACACGTTCGTCCCGGCCGAGCTGTGGCCGCAGGTCGTGATGAACGACCTGAAGACATACCCGAGCGCCTGCAAGTTCAAGGTGTTCACCGATGCGGCGATCGCCGCCTGCAACGGGGGCGACACGGTGGCCGGCGGCCTCATCAGCCAGCCGGAGACCTGCGGGTTCGACCCGAAGAGCCTGATCGGCAAAGTAATCTTCTGTGATCTCACGTTCCAGACGATTACCGCCAAGGACGCCGAGGTCGTGCGGAGGATCTGGGAAGGGCCGACGTCGGCGGACGGCCAACAGGTCTGGTATGGACTTCCGAAGGGTGCCGCGATCGACATGGTCGCCGGAACAACCTCGGACCTGCTCGGGCGGCGGAGCGGTTCACCGAACTCGCTGATCGCGGACTGGGTCAGGTACTTCCTTCTGAAGCAGCCGTCGGCAGACATCGCGGCTGTCACACCCACCCAGCTGGTGTCGCTCATCGGGCAGTCCCAGGCCGAGTACAAGGAGGTCATCGGGACCGGAGATCCGGACCTGACCGCATTCAAGAACCGCGGCGGAAAGATTCTCGGCTGGCACGGCCTCGCGGATCAGCTGATCTTCCCGCAGGGAACGGTCGACTACTACAAGCGGGTGCAGAACACCATGGGCGGGGCGGCGAGCACCAATGACTTCTATCGTCTCTTCCTCGCTCCGGGGGTCGGGCACTGTGGCATCGGGGGGAACGGGCCCGTTCCGACGAACGTGCTCGCCTCTCTGGTGAACTGGGTCGAGAACGGCCAGGCTCCGGCCACGCTGACCTCCTCGACCACCAGCCTCACCGAGGGCACGATCACTCGGAACATCTGCCTCTACCCCGAGGTCGCCCGCTACAACGGCCAGGGCGACCGAAAGCTGGCGAGCAGCTACCACTGCGCTGCCTGACGAGCGCCCCGGCCGGTTCTGTGGTCCGCGCGCAACGTTGTGCGGACCACAGAACCGGCTCTCCTGCGTGTTCACGGACTGCCGTCTCGGCGGCAATGCGGCCGGGTCCTCCGCCAGCACAGATCTCATCTGCGGCTTCGCGATTGTCGGTGTCACGCTGATCTGCTGGCAAAGGCGGATGCCGCCGGCACGGCCTGATGCTCCTGCGCGCACCCCACCTGGACCGGCGGCCGCGACGCGCCCCGCCGCGTGGCTTCCATCACCGCCAGGCCGAAGGTGCGGACGGTGACGCCGCAATACAGTGAAGGCGTGGAGTCGGGTCATGCCGTTGTCGCGCGCAACATCCGTCTCCTCAGACAGCAGCGGGGGCTCTCGCTGGCCGAGCTTGCCCGTCAGTCCGGGCTGGCCAAGCAGACGCTGTCGAAGCTGGAGCAGAGCAACGGCAACCCGACCGTCGACACCCTGTTCTCGATCGCGACCGCACTCGGCGTCCCGGTCACCCGGTTGGTTGCCGAGCGCGAGCAGATCGTCGCCGTTCAGCGGGCGAACGACGTCGTCTGGCAGCGGCACGACAGCCACGAGGTCCGCCTGCTGGACCACGTCTACGGGTCCGGGGTCATCGAGAACTACCTGATGCGCATCCACCCGGTACCGGAGGGCGGCGGTGGAGTGCCTGAGCTCCACCCGGCGGGCACGCTCGAGCATCTCTACGTCATCGTCGGAAGTGTCCGTGTCGGTCCGGTGGACAGCCCCATCGAACTGCGCGAGGGAGATTTCGCGCGATATGCCGGTGACCGGCCACACAGGTACGAGTCGCTGTCAGGTGAGAGCCTGGTACACATCGTGGTCAGTGTTCCCCGTGTCCAGCCCGGCACGGGTGTCATGGGAACCCAGCACGGGGGCGGCCTCCGTCGCCGGATGGGGGAGTCCTGGGCCCCGGCTGAAGAACACGAACAGGCCGAGGACTCCTGAAAAGGCGTTGTCTGAAAAGGCGTTGTCCCCGTCCGCTGCTCCGGTGAGCGAGGGCGAACGTATTTGTCAGGGCCTAGATCCTGGGGCCGACTCCGATATCGGCGCCCCTGCGTAACGTCGCCGCCGCGACGGCGCGAGATGCCTCGTATCCCACCCGGCGTAAGATCGGGGCATATCTGGCGGGATCGAACCGCTGATGCGGGCCGGCGACCGACAGCGCCGCGAGTGGCTGCCGCGCCAGGCCCATGACCGGCACGGCGACGCAGGAGAGCCCAAGCGCCGCTTCCTGGCGGTCGTAGGCGATCCCGTCCTCACGGATGCGCCCCAGTTCGGCGCGGAGCAGCCCGGTGTCGGAGATGGAGTACTCGGTACGTGCCGGCAGGGCGGCCGCCCTGGCGATGATCTCGGCGGTGGCGGGAGCGAAGGCGAGCATCGCCTTGCCGACGCCGGTGCAGTGGGCGGGCAGCCGAGTGCCGATCCTGGAGGGTGATCGCGCCGCCCGATGGCCGTGGATCTTGTTGATGTACGCCACCTCGTCGCCGTGCAACACGGCGAGATGCACCGTCTCGTGGGTGTGCTCGTAGAGATCGACGAGATAGGGGAGCAGCTTGTCGTGGACCAGTGAGGTGGTCGGGCCGTAGACGCAGGATCCCAGGTCGGACACGTGCGGGCTCAGCCGGTAGTCGCTGCCGACACGCTCGACGAACTCGTTGCGCTGCAGGATCGCCAGCAGGCGAAAGGCCGTCGACTTGGTCATCTGGGTGCGTCGGGCCAGTTCGCTCACACCGATCTCGCGGCCCTCGCCTGCGAGAGAACGGACGAGAAGCAACGCCTTGTCCACGGCTGTCACTGCTGTCACTGCTGTCACCGCTGTCTGCTGGCTGGCCACGGCGGACTCGATGACGTCACCGTTCTCCATGGGGTCCTCCGGCGCATCCGCGGACAACTGTAGTAGACGCTCATCCACTTTAGATGACCCCCATCGGCGCTGTAAACCGGACCGATGGGTCCTGGAGGCATGAGTCGGCGGGTTCCCCTAGTGGTCGCCCGGTACATTCGGGGCGACAGGTGCTGAGGGGGCTGGGTGCCGTTCACTGCGAGCCATCCCGCGGCGGTCCTGCCGCTGCGCGGGCTCGGTCTGCCGATGAGTGCGATGGTCGTGGGCTCGATGGTTCCCGACGTGCCGGTCTTCGGCCGGTGGGCGGATCTGTACCGGCTCACGCACAGCCTGCTCGGGGTCGTCACCGTCGTACCCGCCCTGAGCATCGTGGTGCTGCTGGTGTGGAGTCACCTGGTGCGTGACGCCCTGGTCGACCTGGCGCCGGATGCGGTCCGGCTGCGGCTCGCTCCCCGAGCGCGGCTGAGTCGGCGCCAGTGGATGCTCGCTCCCGCGGCCGCGATGGTGGGCGGGCTGACGCATGTGGGCTGGGACCTGTTCACCCACCGCGACCGGTGGGGTTTCCATCAGTTCGCCTGGTTGCGTGCCGAGCACGCGGGCCTGCCCGGGTATGGCTGGCTGCAGTACGGCAGCAGCCTGGCAGGGCTGGCCGTCGTCACGGTGGCGGTCGTCGCCCACCTGCGGGCCCTGCCGCGGGGGTCGCGCCGGCCGCGGCGGCATCCGTCCCAGGTCGTCATCCTGCCCACGGGCGTGCTGGTGGCGGTGGTGCCGTGCGTCGCGGCCGCCGCGGCGGCGACGCAGGACTCCCGTGGACTGCGCGCCGTCGCCTTCGAGGCCGCCGTCGCCGGCGTCCTGGCCCTGATCGGCGCACTGCTGATCATCGTGGCTGGCTGGTGGGCCGTACGCCCGCGCTGAGCCCCGGGTCGGGGTCCTGTCGGGATCGTGGGTTCAACCGCGTTGGCGGAGTGCGGGCTTCACCGGCACGGATTCACCCGACCAGGATCACCTTGACGCCGACCGCGTCATAGGTGCCGCGGGCACGTGCGTCCCTGGTCGCAAGGGCCAGGCCGTGCTCTTTGGCGGTGAGCGCCACCAGACCGTCGTACACGGCGCCCCCGACGATGCCGAGGCGGCTCAAGGTCGTGTGGATCTGCTGGGCGGGCGGCCCGCTCAGCACCAGCGGTGCCGTGAATCTCGCGTCGAGCAGGCGTGCGGCGTCCGGCCCGGACAGGCGGGCGTCGCCCGGGAGTCTGGTGAGCACCGAGTAGGTCTCGGCCAGGGCGTGCCCACTGAGCGTGAGCTGCTGTCCGCCCCACCATCGCGCCACATCCGTGTGGTGTTGATGGGAGCGGACAAGCAGCGGGACGGCGACACTGGTGTCGACGGCGATGGTCACCTGCGGGTGGCGTCGATGAGGCCGAACAGGACGTCGTCGTCGACAGGTGTGTCGCCGGCGGACACGAGCACCCCGTTCTCCTCGACGAGGCGGGCGGTTCTGCCGGCTGGCACGACCTGCACGCCGGCCCCGTAAGGCGAGATGTCCACCTTCGTGCCGGGGAGCAGGCCCAGTGCGTCGCGGATGGACTTGGGCAGCACGATGCGGCCCGCCTGATCCACAACAGCTTCCATGGGAACACGATACCAATCTGATCCCACTGCGCTGCCGGTGTGATCAACTCTGGTGGGAGCTGAAACCCGACGAACCGCCACGACGTCCGTCCGTCGCCCGTCAGTCGTCCAGGCGCGACAGAATCGCCGCGTGCGTCTGCGAGATCAGCGCTCGCATGCCGGGGAGCCGGGATTCGGCCGTGGGTGGCAGCAGCCCCTGGGCGACGCCCACGGAAGCCGTCGCGGTCGTGACCGTGCGCCGGTGGCTGAAGGTGTCGAAGCCGGTCTTCCCGGTGTAGGCGCCCATTCCGCTGCGCCCGATGCCGCCCGACGGGGCGCCGTCGACGCCCCAGTGCGCCAGCACGTCGTCGCGGGTCACGCCACCCGACGTCGTATGGGAAAGGAACTCCTCGAACTCCTGGTCGTCCGGTCCGAACCAGTACGCCGCGAGCGGAGACGGGTGGGCCGCGATGTGGTCCAGGGCGTCCGCGAGCTGGTCGTACCCGTGGACGGCGATGACCGGGCCGAAGATCTCCTCCTGCGCCACCCGCATGTCAGGCGTGACGTCCAGCAGGACCGTCGGCGGTATCAGCCGCCGCCCGGGGTCGGACAGGGAGCCGGGCGGGAGGGTTCCCTGCTCGCCCTCCGCGGCGATGTGGACGACGCGTGCCCCTCGGGCCGCCGCGTCGTCGATCAGCGCCCGAACGCGCTCGAAGTTGCGGTCGTTGACCAGCGAGACCGCCTGCGGATCGTGAAGGTAGCTGGGGAAGTGCTGGCGCACGGCGGACCCGTAGGCGGCGACGAACTCGTCGAGGCGGGCCCGCGGTACGAACACGTAGTCGGGGCACAGGCAGACCTGCCCGCCGTTGAGCAGCCGGCCGGCCGCGATCCGCTGCGCCGCCAGCGCGACGTCCGCGTCACCGCCGAGCACGACCGGGTTCTTCCCGCCGAGCTCCAGCGTCACGGGGACCAGGTTGCGCCCGGCTGCCTCCGCCACCAGTGCTCCGACCTCCGGTGATCCGGTGAAGATCAGGTGGTCGAACGGCAGGGAGGCGAACGCCGCCGCGGTCCGTGCGTCGCCGCGGATGACGGCGACCTCGTCCGGGTGCATGCGGGCGGCGAGCGCGCCGGCAAGCACGTCGGCGGTGCGGGACGGGATCTCCGAAACCTTGATCATGACGCGGTTGCCGGCGGCGAGGGCCTCGATGGCGGGAACGGCCACGAGCGTGACCGGGAAGTTCCACGGGCCGATCACCCCGACCACGCCCTTGGGCCTGGCCTGGATGAAGGTCGGTGTTCCGCGCGCCGCGGAGCCGGGGACCTCCTCGTCCAGCATCCAGTCCCGCAGGTTCTCCCGGACCACCCGCAGCGCGAGGACGATCGACATGATGTCCGAGCTGAGACTGATCGACTCGGGCCGGCTGCCGAAGTCCGCGTGCAGCGCGGCGACCAGGTCATCCGCATGGTCGAGCACGGCCGCGACGAAACGGTCGATTCGCTCGAGGCGCACCTCGACACTCGGCGGCCCCTCGCGCAGGAACGCCGCCCGTTGCCGGCGCAGGATGTCGGTCTGCAGGTCGGCGGACGCGTCGACGGCAGGTGGCCTCTCGGCCCGCGCGGTGCTGGTCGCCATGGCTTCATCCCTTCAGGAGTTCAGGTGCGCCGGAGTTCACCGAGTGCGGGAGCGATCGGTTCCTGCGCGGACGATCGGGTTCATGAACGGGGGCTTCCTGATCCGCCGCGCCAGGTCAGCAGTCCGTCGAGTGCCTCGACGACGTCGCGGCCGACCAGGAGCGGATTGATCTCGAGCGTGTCGATCGAGTCCCCGAGCGCGGTCGCCAGGTCCGCGATCGCACGTATCGCCGTGACCAGCGACGGGAGGTCCACCGGAGGACGGCCTCGGGTCCCCCGCAGGAGCGGGGCCGCGCGCAGGCTGTGCAGGGCACGCCGGATCTCGTCGTCGCCGGCCGGCAGCGGCAGCAGGACGGTGTCGCGGATGACCTCGACGAGGACGCCGCCCAGGCCGACCGCGAGAACGTGGCCCCAGCCCGGATGGTGGGTGACCCCGACGATCAGCTCGATGCCGCCGGTGCGCATCGGCGACACCAGGATCCCGTCGACGTGCGCGGCGGGAGCCGCCACCGCGATCCCGTCGAAGATCGCGTCGTAGGCCTCGCCGACCTGCGTGGCGTCGCGCAGGTCGAGGCGGACACCACCGACGTCGCTCTTGTGCGCGAGGTCGCGCGACACGGCCTTCAGCGCGACGGGGACACCAAACCGCACCGCGGCCTCGACCGCCTGCGCCCGCGTGCTGACGAAGTCGGCGGGCACCACGGGAACACCGGCCGAGCGGAGCAGGTCGCGAACCTCGGCCTCGGACAGCGGCGAGCCGGCGACCACCGTGCGCGTGGTGGCCGTCAGGTCACCTGAGCTGGCCGTCGGGTCACTCGAGCTGGCCGTCAGGTCACCTGAGGCGTCCGCTGACTGGTGGTCGAGCTCGGTCAGCCGCCGCCCCCACCACGAGACCCTGGCCATCGCGGTCATCGCGTCGCGAATGCTCGGCAGGTAGAGCAGCTCGCACTCCGCCAGCACCTGGGCTGTCTCCTCGTCCAGCGCGCTGTCGACCGTGGCCACGTAGGCGCCGGGCGCACCGGCGGACTGGAGCGCTTTCGCGATCGCGGGCATCGGTGCCGGTGTCGGGCGACCGCCGATCACCGCGACGAAACCGACCCGTGGGTCGGACGCGACGATCTCCGCTGCCCGTGGCAGCAGCGACAGGTCGCTCATGCCTGCGCCGGTGACGTCGAGCGGGTTCTGGACGTGGCCGAGATCCGACACGACGGCCGCGAGGTCCTGCTCAGTGCGTGCGGACAGTGCCGGGAGCGGGAGACCCACCTCCTCGGCACGGTCCGCGACGACGTCGCAGGCGCCACCGGACAGGGAGACGACACCGACTCCCGGGGAGCGCCAGGGCCCGGTCGCCGCGGCCAGGTTCGCGGTATGCAGCAACTCCTCCAGGTGGTCGACGCGCAGCACCGCGTCCTGGCGGAACACGGCGTCGATGACAGCGTCGTCGCCGACGAGGGCGCCGGTGTGTGCCAGCGCCGTGCGTGCGGAGAGGTCACTGGAGCCGACCTTGAGGATGACGAGAGCCCTGCGGGCCGCCGCGGCTCTGCGCGCCACCTCCCGGAAGAGCGCGGGCTGGCGGAGCGTCTCCGCGAACACCGCGATGGCGCGGGTGTCGTCGTCGTCGATCAGGTAGTCGAGGACGTCCTCGGCCGTGACCATGGCCTCGTTGCCGGTCGTGACGGCGAAGCTCAGCGCGATCCCGTGGGTGGCGGCGAACCGGGTGAGCGACCCGGCTCCCGCGCCGCTCTGGGACACCAGCGCCACCTGGCCGCGGCGTGGCTGGATGCCGGGCAGCGCGCCGGCGGCGACACCGGCCGCGACGTTGGCGAATCCCAGCATGTTCGGGCCGAGCAGAGTGATCCCGGCCTCGCGGCACTGGGCGACGAGGGCGTCCTGCGCCCGCGCCCCCTCGGGCCCGGTCTCGGCGTAACCGGCGGAGAGGACCACGGCCGAGCGGGCTCCCGCGGCGGCGGCGTCCTCGACGGCCTGGGCCACCATGCCTCGGTGCACCATGATGTACGCGCAGTCGACGCCGCCGGGCACGTCCACGCACCGTTCGTAGGCGGGCTGCCCGAAAACGTTCGCGGTACGCGGATTGATCAGATGAGTGCGCGCCCGCGCGCCGAACCGCTCGACGAGGTCCCACGAGATCCGGAAGAAGCCGGACGACTCGCTGGCACCGATGAAGGCGACGGAGCGCGGCTGGAACAGCGCCGCCATCTGCTCGCGTGGGATCGTGGGAGCCACGTGTCGTCAACCTCCGTGCGCAGGTCCCGGCGGGGCCGGGTCGCCCGACGACGAGAGACATTACTGTACGAGTTCCGTACGTAAAAGGGGAATATGTGACCGCTGCGGAAGCGTCCACCGGCCCGGCTCCCGGCCGCCCCCGCGACCGGGAGATCGACCGGCGGATCCTCGCCGCGGCGACGCGGCTGTTCGGGCGGGTCGGCTGGTCGGGCTTCACCTTCGAAGCCGTCGCGCGTGAGGCGGGCGTCGGCAAGCCGTCCCTCTACCTGCGGTGGCAGACCAAGGAGCAGCTGCTCTCCGCGGCTCTGGCCGCGGGCATCGCCGACATCAGGGACATCGACACCGGCGAGCTGCGCGGTGATCTGCGTGAGCTCGGGCGCCAGCTCTCGGTGCTGCGGCTCGGCCCGGAGCGGCGCGCCGTGGAGCGGATGGGGCTCGAGGCGCGGGAGATCCCCGGGGTGGCGGAGCGCTGGGATCACCTGCGCGAGTCGCAGGTGCACGCCGCGCGGGCCATGGTGCACCGGGCGATCGACCGCGGTGAGCTACCGGCCAGGACATCCGTGACGTTGTTCCTCGACACGTTCATCGGCGCGATCACGATGCACGCGACATCGACCCCCGAGCGACTGAAGCCGGAGGTCGCCGCCAAGATCGACACCTATGTGGAAGACCTGATCGGGTTTCTGCTCGGCGCGCTCACCGCGCAGAGCTGACCGCGCAGAGCTGACCGCGCACGGCCGACCGCGCACGGCCGAACGCTTCGGTCCGGGGGGCTCTCGGCCGGTTGGGACACGAACGGCCCGCGTGGCCTATTTTCATACGTATGTCGTACGTAAGTGTCGGCCCCAGGACGCCCGTGATCGTGGGCGTCGGGCAGTCCTCGGAGCGGATCGGCGAGCCCGACTACCGCGGGATCTCGCCCGTCGGGCTCGCGACCCAGGCCGCGTGCCGGGCGCTGGCCGACGCGGGCGGCCCGGACGCGTCCCCGCTCCGCGGCGCGATCGACCTCGTGGCCGGGGTGCGCCAGTTCGACAACTCGTCACCCACGACGACAGCACCGCTGGGACGCCCGAACAACTTCCCGCGCGCGGTCGCGCGCCGTCTCGGCGCGGCGCCTCGCCGCGCGCTCCTGGACGTGGCCGGAGGCCACTCGCCGCAGCATCTGGTGAACGACATCGGCGCCATGGTGGCCACCGGCGAGGTCGACGTCGCGCTCCTCGTCGGCGCCGAAGCCATCTCGACGGTCAGACATCTCGTCGCCGGCGACGACCCGCCGGACTTCTCCGAGCAGGTCGACGGTGATCTCGAGGACCGCGGCCACGGCCGCAGAGGGCTGTTCTCCCGCTACCTCACCAGCCACGCGCTCGCGACGCCCGCTCACCAGTACGCGCTGTTCGAGGAGGCGCGCCGCGCCCGCCTCGGACTCGACCGCGCGAGCTACGCGCGCACCATGGGCGCGCTGTTCGCTCCGTTCTCGGCTGCCGCGGCGTGCCATTCGCATGCCTCCGCGCCGACGGCCCGGAGTGTCGACGAGCTCGCGACGCCGTCCGAACGCAACCGCCTCGTCGTCGAGCCGTACACCAGGGCACTGATGGCTCGCGAGAACGTCAACCAGGGCGCGGCCGTGCTGATCACTTCCATCGAGGCGGCCCGTCGGCTCGGGGTCCCGGAACACCGCTGGGTCTTCCTGCACGGCCACGCGGACCTGCGCGAGCGGGACCTGCTCGACCGCCAGGACCTCAGCCGGTTCCCGGCCGGGGTGGCGGCGGTCGAGCTCGCGCTCGAGATGGCCGGGATCACGCTGGCCGACCTGACCACCATCGACCTGTACAGCTGCTTCCCGATCGCGGTGTCGGCGATCTGCGACGAGCTGGGGCTCGCGCCGGACGACCCCCGCGGCCTGACCGTCACCGGCGGCCTGCCGTTCTTCGGCGGCGCGGGCAACAACTACGCGATGCACGCGATCGCCACCACGGTCGAGCGGCTGCGCGTGGCCGGGCCCACCGCGTCCGGGCTGGTCGGCGCGAACGGCGGGATGCTGAGCAAGTACTCGGTCGGCGTCTACTCCCGCGTGCCGCGGCCGTGGGCGCCCGACCGCGCCGCCACCCGGCAGGACCAGCTGGACGCCGTGCCCGTGCCCGGCATCGCCCGCAACGCCGAAGGCTGGGGCACCGTCGAGACCGGCACCCTCACCTACCATCGCGACGGCCGGCCTGACACCGGCATCGTCGTGGGCCGGCTTGACGACGGCCGCCGGTTCCTCGCGCTCGTGGCCGACGGCGACGACGATCTCACCGGACGGCTCGCCGCCGGCACCGCGATCGGTACCCGGGTCTACGCGCGTGCCCTGGGGGTCGGTAACCGGGTCGCGGTCTCGAGCGCCCGGATGGAGCGGCTCCTGCCGAGGCGTGTTCCCACGCTGCGTGGGAGCTACGAGTTCCTCGAAGTCCGGCGGGACGATCACGTTCTCGAGGTCGTGATCAACCGGCCTGAGCGGCGCAACGCGCTGCACCCGCCCGCGAACGACGAGCTCGAGGACGTCTTCGACGCGTACTTCGCCGACCGCGACCTCTGGGTGGCGATCATCACCGGCGCCGGTGACACCGCGTTCAGCGCCGGGAGCGACATGATCTACCACGCGAGCGGGAACCCGATGTGGGTACCGGTCAGCGGTTTCGGCGGCCTGACCCGGCGGGCCGGGATGAACAAGCCCGTCATCGCCGCCGTCAACGGCTTCGCCTTCGCCGGGGGCTTCGAGATCGTGCTGGCGTGCCACCTGGTCGTGGCGGACGAGCTGGCGCGGTTCGCGCTGAGTGAGGCCAAGGTCGGTCTGGCAGCCGGTGAGGGTGGCCTGGTCCGGCTGCCGCGGGCCGTCGGCCCGGCGCTCGCCAACGAGCTGGTCCTCACCGGCCGGCCGATCGGTGCCCAGGAGGCTCACAGCCGCGGGCTGGTCAACCGGGTCGCCCCCGCCGGACAGGCGCTCCCGGCGGCCAGGGAGCTGGCGGCGCAGATCATCGCGTCGTCACCGACCTCGATCCGGGTCTCACTGGACGCAATGGCCGAGGCCGCCGCGTTCCCGGATCCGGTCGCGGCGGTCAGCGCCTACTCCCGGCCGATGGACGACCTGTTCACGAGCGAGGACTCCTACGAGGGCCGGATGGCCTTCGTCGAGAAACGCGCGCCTCGCTGGGTGAACCGGTGACGCGCGGCCGCATCACCGACGGGCACGCCAGACAGACACAGACGAGGAGCAGAGCAGAACCGTGACGAAGAACGAGGCCGCCCTGGCGAAAAGCTGGGTCGCGACCCGGCACGCCGCGCCGACGACCGCGCTTGAGCTGCGGGAGGTGGAGGTGCGGGAACCAGCTCCGGGCGAGGTCCGCATCAGGACTGAGGCGTTCTGCCTCGACTTCAACGACATCGACTCCATATACGGGCGCTGGGTGTTCAGGGCCGAGCCGCCTTTCGTCCCGGGCATGCTCGCCGCCGGCACCGTCGAGAGCGTCGGTCCGGGGGCGGATCATCTTCTCGGCGCACGAGTCGTCGGCTGTACGGCGAATGGCCAGGGCGGCTACGCGTCGACCGCTCTTCTGACGACCCGCACCATCCAGCTCATCCCGTCCTGGCTCACCGCCGCCGACGCGGCCGCGATGTACTTCCCGTACCTGCTCAGCTGGCTGGCGCTGAAGGAACGCGCCCGCACGGCCGCAGGTGACGTCGTGCTGATCCATGCCGCGGCCGGTGGGATCGGTTCCGGTGCGGTGCAGCTCGCCAAGGCGTTCGGGGCCACCGTCATCGCCACGGCCGGTTCGGCGGAGAAGCTCGAACTGGCCCGCGAGCTCGGCGCGGACTACGCCGTCAACTACGTGCAGGATGACTTCGTCGCCCAGGTCCTCGACGTCACCAACGGAAGAGGCGTCGACGTCGCGTTCGACACCGTCGGCGGGCAGACAACGCTGGACACGTTCCGTGTCATGGCGTTCAACGGGCGCCACCTGATCATCGGCTATTCCGCGGACGCCGCCGCCGAGAAGGCCGGGGTGAATCTTCAGCCCAGCATCTACGGCAACTTCGACATCTGCGGTGTGTGCTTCATGGCCGTGGAGGACCCGCGCCCCTCCCGGGCGTTCGGAATGAACTTCATGTCGACGGCGAAGTGCATCGAGATCTGGAACAGCACACTTCAGCTGGTGCGAAAGGGGGTTGTCCGCCCGGTCGTCAGCCGGACCATCGAGCTCCCCGAGGTCCCCGAGTGGCTGGAGGCGATGGAGAACCGGCGCACCACAGGTCGCACCGTAGTAGCACTGTAGAGAACGGGCATCGCCATGCGTCCGGCGAACCACCGGCGGGAGGGAACATCGATGAAGGTTGACGCGATCACCCAGTGCGATCTGGCTGATGCCGCCAGGATCGCGCTGCGCGCGGAGGAATGCGGATTCGACCGGATGATCTCCGCCGAGGTGGCGCACGACCCGTTCCTGCCCATGACGCTGGCGGCCGCGGCGACCACGAGGATCTCGCTGGGAACCGGTATCGCGGTGGCGTTCGCACGGAGCCCGATGACCGTCGCGGTCACGGCGGCGGACCTGCACCGCCAGTCCCACGGCCGGTTCGTGCTCGGGCTCGGCAGCCAGATCCGGCCGCACATCGTCCGGCGGTTCTCGATGCCCTGGTCCAGCCCGGCGGCGCGGATGCGGGAGTACGTACAGGCTCTTCGGGCGATCTGGGCCTCCTGGCAGACCGGCGGCCCACTGCGGTTCGAAGGCGAGTTCTACCAGCACACGCTGATGACCCCGATGTTCAACCATGGCCCCAGCGAGCACGGCGACCCGGAGATCTATCTCGCCGGCGTGGGACCGGCGATGACGGCGGTCGCCGGCGAGGTCGCCGACGGCTACCTCGCGCACGGGTTCACCACGCCGGCCTATCTGCGTGACGTCACGCTCGCCAACCTGCAGCGTGGGCTTGACCGGGCCGGGCGCTCCCGTGGCGGGATGGAGGTCAGCGTCCCGATCTTCACCGCGCTCGGGCATGATGACGCCGAGGTCACGGCCAGCGCCCGGGGTGCCCGCGCCACCATTGCCTTCTACGCCTCGACGCCTGCCTACCGGCCCGTGCTGGACCATCACGGCTGGGGCGAACTCGGCGAGGAGCTCACCCGGCTTTCCAAGCTCGGCGCGTGGGACAAGATGGGCGACGCCATCGACGACGAGGTCCTGGCCGCGTTCGCCATCGTCGGCGCGCCCGAGGATCTTCCGGGTGAGGTGGCCCGCCGCTACGGCGGGCTGGTCGACCGGGTACAGATCGGTCTGTCCGGCACCGTGCGTGACGACGAGCTCGGGGCGCTGGTGGACGCACTGCGCGGCTGACCTGCTCAACGGCCGGATACCAGTCCGGATACCAGCTCGGATACCAGTTCGATCCCGGTGCTCCGCGGGCGTCGGGAAGGGTGCCCGGAGCCTCGCCGCCGGTGGCGTCTGCCGTGGCGGATGGCGCGTTGCCACCCCGCCGGCCAGGTGGCTGGGTGCCGTCCCGGCCGGCCGGGTGGTGTGCGCGGAGCCTGCGCGCGGGCCGGGCCGCGTCAGACCGAGGTGATCTGCCTGGCGGCGGTGTAGCGGGCGGCGACGTCGGCCCAGTTGACGATGTCCCACAGGGCGGTCACGTAGTCGGCCTTGACGTTTTTGTACTGCAGGTACCAGGCGTGCTCCCAGGCGTCGAAGGCGAGCAGCGTGGTGTTGCCGATGCCGACGTTGCTCTGGTGGTCGTAGACCTGCTCGACGAGGAGACGTCCGGAAAGCTGGTCGTAGGCGAGGATGCCCCAGCCGGAGCCCTGGACGGTGGTGGTGACGGCGGTGAGCTGGGCCTTGAAGCTGTCGAAGGAGCCGAAGGACTCGGTGATGGCGTCGCCGAGGGCGCCGTCGGGCTTGTCGCCGCCGTCGGGGGAGAGGTTCTGCCAGTAGATCGAGTGCAGGATGTGGCCGGAGACGTTGAACGCGAGGGTCTTCTCCAGGCCGACGATGGCGCCGAAGTCGCCGGAGTCGCGGGCCTCGGCCAGCTTCTCCAGGGTCGTGTTCGCGCCGGCGACGTAGGTCGCGTGGTGCTTGTCGTGGTGCAGTTCGATGATCTGGCCGCTGATCGCCGGCTCCAGCGCGGCGTAGTCGTACTGCAGATCGGGCAGGGTGTAGACGCTCACCTGGTCGTCCTTCACTGGTTGGTGGTGGGTGTGTGGTTGGCGGCCCGCTGTGCGCGGACCGCGCCGTGGTGCGGTTCGTGGGCGAGTAGACGCCTCGCCGTCTCAGCCGCTCTCAGCCGTTTTCAGCCGTTCTCAGCTGCTCTCGGCCGGGCCGGCTGGCCGGGCGGGACCGGCGGCGCCGGAGACGTACGTGCGCTGGATCGCGCGCAGGACGTCGCGGGTGGCCACGTCCGATCCGGAGCGGTCGGCGAGGTCGTTCAGGGCGATGCCGCACAGCGTCGCCAGCCCGAGCACGAGCTCGGCCATGGCCGCTGCCGGGTTGGTGCGCTGCGCGCCGTCGGCCATCACCCGCTGGACGCTCTCCCAGAAGAAGGCGGGGTCGTCGGCTGAGTCGGTGTACGCGGTCATGATCTCGATCGCCACCGGCAGGCACGCGGCCATCGGGTCGGTAGGGACGCTTCCCACGGATCCTGCTCCCCTCGGTCGACCTGCAACTGAACAGTAGTTGCCTATGATTCGCAGCTGCAAACTAGAGGACTCAGTCGGGGGGTGTTGAGCCGGTCGCGCCCCGTGGAAACCACCACTTAGGGCGTATGCTTGCAAACTCGTGGTTACCGTCACGGCTCGCCATGTAGCCGGGATGTCTCACCGCGCAGCCGGCAGGATCAGCTCCGGCGAGAGCCGGAACCAGCGAACTCCGAAGCGGGCGAGGCGACAGCACGCGTGCGGGCCACAGGCCTCAGCACCCGTCCCGCACGCCGCCTACGCCGGGCAGGTCGCCCGTTATCGGGAAATCGATATTGAGAAGGTCCGTCCGGCCGAGGCCTCGCGTCGCGGCACGCCGGATGCGCTGGAAAGCCCAGCTGTGGTGCTGATGGCCGCCGGTGGAACCCTGGGCGACGAGATTCTCGGATTCCAGACGAACCCGGCGCGCGCGCATTTCGGTCATCCCACCTGGCTGTCACACTCACGGCACGCCGAGCTTCGTGGAGCCCGTCTCCTCGACGGCCGGGGTCGCAAAGGGGCGTGTCGATGTCCACGTTCATCGAGATCAGACCGGTGGGCACCCTCGCGGCGCCACCGGACCGGGCCCGCGGCTCCGAGCTGCTGACCCTCGTGCGGGACGCCGGGTATCTACAGCGCGACCCGAGGTACTACGCCGGGCGCATCGCCGCCGACCTGGCGCTGCTCGTCGGAGGGTGGGCCGCCTTCGTGCTGGTCGGCCGTTCGTGGTGGCAGGTGCTCGTCGCCGCCTGGCTGGGGATCGCGTTCACGCACATCGGTTTCCTCGGGCATGACGCGGGGCACCGCCAGGTGTTCCGCTCACGGCGCGGGAACGACGCCCTCGGCATTCTGGCCGCGAATCTCGCGATCGGGCTGAGTTTCGGCTGGTGGGTCGACAAGCATCGGCGCCACCACCTCAACCCGAATCATGTGGGGCTCGACCCGGATATCGACAACAAGATGGTCTCGTTCTATCCGAAGCCGGCGCGGCAGCGCGGCCGGATTGCCCGACTGGTCGTCCGCCATCAGGTGGCGGTCATCTGCGTCGCCCTTCCCCTGCAGGCATTCGTGCTGCATGTGAAAAGCGTGCAGTTCCTGGTGCGGGGCGGCGGTCGTCATCGCGGGCCCGAGTTCCTCGCGCTGGCGCTGTTCGCGCTGGTGTACGCCGGACTCGTGGTGGCTGTGCTCGACCCGGTACACGCGGTCGTCTTCGTCCTGGTGCAGCAGGGTGTGTTCGGCACCTATTTCGCGCTGGTGGTCGCGCCGAACCACAAGGGCATGCCGATCGTCCACGGCAGCCCGCGGACGGACTTCGTGTGGCGGCAGGCGGCCACGGCGCGCAACGTCGACGGTGGGCGCGTGGTCGACTATCTGTTCGGCGGCCTCAACCACCAGATCGAGCACCACCTCTTCCCGAGCATGCCCCGCAGGTCGCTGCGCCGGGTGCGGCCGCTGGTGCGGGACTTCTGCCGGGCCAACGAGATTCCTTACACCCACACATCCCTGCTGGACACCTATCGGCAGGCGTTCGGCTACCTGCACCACGTCGCCCGCCTGGAGAACGTCGCCCGGCTGGAGAACGGCATGCCCGCCGATCAGCGGGCCGTGGCGGCGACGAGCTCGGCGAGGTCGAGTGCGTCTCCGCTCACCTCGGTCAGCCACTCGTCGCGGACGTAGGCGAATTCGCCGGTCTCGGTGTCGAACAGACCGATGCTGTCGGCCGTCACCCGCTGCTCGGGGTTGACCGGGTTCGGGTCCCATCGGGTGGCCTTGGGCCGCACCAGCTGGTGGAGCACGTAGGAGGTCGTCGGGCCGTAGTGCCGCGGCTCCCCGGAGTGGTGGTAGTGGCCGCCGACATGCAGCCGTGGCCGCAGGTGCTCGATGAGCCGGGAGAGCTTCGGCGAGCCCTGCACGTTCCCGCGCCGGTCGCGTGACATCCCGTACGGGCCGTCGTGGGTGACCAGGACGTCCACGGTGCCCGGCGCGGTGTCGACGAGCCGGGCGTAGGCGACGTCGTCCAGATCCATCTTCCCGGCGGACTCGATCAGCCCGAGGAACGCCACTCCTGCTCCGGCGACCGTCACCACGCTCCCGCAGGCCACATGGTGGTAGGCGCCCAGCGGGTCCACCGGCACGACCGCCGCGCCCGCGGCCGCCTCGTGCAGCGAGGCCAGCCAGTCGTGGTCCTCGTGGTTGCCGCTGACGAACAGCACCGAGGGGATGCGTTCGAGCGCGAGCCGCACGCCTTCGGCGAGCGACGGCGATGGATCCAGCAGCCGGAGGAAGTCGCCCTGGGCGGGATGATCCCGCCCGAAACGGCGGCTGGGCTCGTCGAGCCGGTCCGCCGACGGATAGGCGCCCAGATCCCCGACCTGGACCACGGCGTCGAGCCTGATTCCGCGCCGTTCCTGGAGAAGCACCGCCGCACCCAGCGCATGCAGCACACAACCGTGGACGTCGCCCACGAATGCGATGTTCATTTTCTGTCGACCTTCCGCAGGGAGCCAGGTTGAAATGGCTCCGCGCCGGTCGGGCGGTACAACGTTGTGGTGTCAACCACCGGCCCTGAAGCGATGACGTGCAACCGCATCACATGCAGGCGGCGACGCGCGGATCCTGCGACGCCGGCCCGGTGGCTCACATCCCAGCGTTCTACCGCCGTCTCGACGACCGAGCCTTTTTCATCGTCGACACGGACCCGCGGAATCCCTGACCGTGGACCGTGAGATGGAGAAGGCTCGCTGAGCCGGATCAAGCATCGCAGCCGCCTGTGGAGTCGTCAACAAGCCGTCGCCCAGAAGACGCCCGGCGGGCGAGTAGGAAGTGCTAAGGATTTTGGTTGCTCTGGCTTCTGGAGCATGTAGCGGAATCCCGGGCTTCGGATTTCGGTTGCTGCCAAGCAAGAGTTGCGGATTTTGGTCGTTCGAACAACCAAAATCCGCAGCTCTTGCGGAACGCCAAACTACTCTCCGCCCCTTTTGTCTCTCTTGAGATGAATTGCCGGTTCGGCGCGACGGTGCCGGATCCCGGGGGGTGGCCAGGCGGCGAGTGGACACGGGCCGCCAGACCGATGCCGGGCGGGCAGGGCTACCCGGCTGTGCGGTTCTCGGCGACGGCCTCGCGCACCGGGGCGCCGGTGACATCCTGCGCGGCGACCTCAGGGGCAGCGGACGCACCCAGCGGCTCGCCGTGCCACTGAACCAGGTTCCAGCCGGCCGCGGGATCGCCTTCGATCGTGACCATTCCGGTGTTCGAGAGCCACCGATCCTCGACGGAACCGACGCCACCGACCCGAATGCCGACCCAGGCCCGGATCGCGGCACCATGGCTGACGAGCAGGACGGTGTCGTGATCGTCATGCGCGGCCGCGATGCTCGTGACCGCGGTGTCGTATCCGGCGACGAACCGGCGACCGTCGTACCCACCCGGCATCGTGCGGTCCAGATCGCCGTGGATCCAGTCGCTGATGACGTCGAGGTAGGTCGTGACGGCTTCCCTGTCGCTGCGCAGCTCAAGGTCGCCGGCGGCGATCTCCTCGATGCCCTGCTCGACCTTGGCCAGCAGGCCGCATGCGTTGGCAAGAGGGGCCGCTGTGAGCTGGGTGCGGACCAGGAGCGAGGTGTAGATCGCCGAGATCGGCTCCCCGCTGAGCGCGTCGGGCAGTGCCCGTGCCTGCGCGTGACCGAGCGCGGTCAGCCCGGCTCCCGGCAGCCCTGTATCGAGGGCACCGGCGACGTTGGAAGGGGTTTGGCCGTGTCGGAGCAGCATCAGGCGCATCGTGACCGAGTCTAGCCAGCGGCTGACGTCGCGGCACTGACCATCGCGAGATCGGGTTTGCCCGGACTCCCCGGATCCGACCGTGGCAGGTCCTCTCTCCACGGTCAGGCGTGGAGAGAGGACCTACGGGTTTGGACCTGCTCGTTTCTAGCTGTTCACCGGTTGGGTGAGGTCGTAGACGGTCTGGCCGCCCACGGTCAGCGCGGTGAAGTTCTCGGTGACCCACGTCGAGATCTCACTGTTGCCGCCGAAGCCGCCGCCCCCGCCGCCGAAGCCGGGCATGCCGCCGGTGCCCGTTGCCGCGTCGCCGCCGGTGTTCTGGTCACCAGTACCGGACTGCGTGCCGCCGTTGGCCCCGGACTGCGTGCCTCCGGTGCCTCCGGACTGCGCGGTTTCTCCGGTGCCGCTGGTCGCGATGTTGGTGAACGTGCCGCCACCCATGCCGCCGGCGATGAAGTAGTGGATCTCGCCGTCGTTGACGTACTGCTTGAACTGCTCCAGGGTGATCGCCGGGTCACTGCCGGACCAGCCGCCCATCGCCATCACCGGGCTGCCCCCGCTGGCGAGCTCCATCGACGCGGCCGACTGCGAGGTGCTCGTCGCGGCGACCCATCGGTAGCCCTCGGCGCCCTCGGCGAGGAGTTTGCCCAGCTCGTCGCTGACGTCCTCGCCCATGCCCCCGCCGCGCATGCCGCCGCCCGCGCCCGTGCCGCTGTTCCCGCCCGCGCCGCCGTTCCCGGTCGTTCCGCTGTTCCCGGTCGCGCCGCCGTTCCCGGTCGTTCCGCTGTTCCCGGTCGCGCTGTCGTTCCCGGTCGTCCCGCCGCCCGGGAAGCCCTGACCGCCGCCGGGGAAGCCTTCGCCTCCGCCGGGGAAGCCCTGACCGCCGCCGGGGAAGCCCTGACCGCCGTTCGCCTCCGCGATGCCCGGCCCGCCGCCCATGCGTCCGAGGCCGCCCATGCCGCCGCCGGACGGTCCTGCCAGCGGGATCGAACCGGTGTGCGGCTGCGAGGCGGTCTCCAGCGCGTAGCCCGCCGGGGCGGCCAGCGCGCCGAAGGCGACGACCACGGCGAGCGCGACCGCCGTCCTGCGGACCACACGCTGGCCTGCGCGCGCGGCGACCGCCCCGACACGGAGCAGAAGCGGGCCGGCGAGCACCGCGACCGCGCCCACCAGGCCGGCGACCAGCACCGGCAGCCGCAGCCAGCCCTGCCATTCGTCGTTGCGGCCGAGCAGGACGTACGGCCAGATCGAGGCGGCCGCGATGCCCGCCGCCAGGAAAACCCGGGAGATGATCTCGCCGCGGGCGCGCCAGAGCTCATGCAGACCGATCGCGATGGTGCCGGCGATGGCGGGGGCGAGCGCCACCGAGTAGTACTCGTGGACGATGCCCTCCATGTAGCTGAAGGTCAGGCCGGTCACCAGCAGCCAGCAACCCCACAGCACCAGCCCGGCGCGGGCGCGGTCGGTACGCGGCGCCCGCCGGGTCGCCCACAGACCGCCGACCAGCAGGACGAGCGCGGCGGGCAGCAGCCAGGAGATCTGGTCGCCGAAGTTGTCGCCGAACATCCGGTCGATGCCGGTGGCGCCGCCGAAGCCGCCGCCACCGCCACCCCCACCGGGGCCGTTCATCGTGAACTCGCCGCCTCCCGGCGGGCCGCCGTTCGCACTGAAGTACTGCTCGATCTCGGTAAGCGCGGCCTGGCCACCGGGGAGGTTGCCTCGGCCGCCGCCACCGCCGCCCGGACCGTTGCTCTCACCGAAGATCCGGCCCAGGCCGTTGTAGCCGAACGCCAGGCCGAGCACGCTGTTGTCCTCGGAGCCACCGATGTAGGGCCGCGAGCTCTTCGGCCACAGGTCGGTGGCGAGCACCCACCAGCCGGCCCCGACCAGGATGCCGCCGACGCCGGCGAGCACCCCGCCGACGCGGCGCCACCAGCCGGTCGGAGCGGCGATCAGGTACGCCAGCCCGAAGGCGGGAACCACCAGGAACGCCTGCATCATCTTGGTCAGGAAGGCGAAGCCGACGGCCACACCGGCGGCGACCAGCCACCGCCAGGACGCGGCCTCCAGCGCACGGGTGACCGCGTAGGCGCCGACGACCAGCAGCAGCACGAGCAGGGCGTCCGGGTTGTTGAAGCGGAACATCAGCACGGCGACCGGGGTGAGCGCGCACAGCACCCCGGCCAGAAGGCCGGCCACCGGCCCGGCGACCCGGCGGACGGTGGCGTACAGGAGCCCGACCGTCGCGACCCCGCACAGCGCGTTCGGGACGAGCATGCTCCAGCTGGAGAAACCGAAGATGCGCCCGGACAGCGCCATCATCCACAGCGAGGCCGGAGGTTTGTCCACGGTGATGAAGTTCGACGAGTCCAGCGACCCGAAGAACATCGCCTTCCAGCTCAGCGTGCCGGCCTGGACGGCCGCCGCGTAGAAGCTGTTGGCGTTGCCCGAGGCGCCCAGATCCCACAGATAGAGCACGGCGGTGGCGGCGAGCAGCGCCAACAGCGCCGGGCGCACCCAGCGTGGATCGTCCGGCCGGCCACGGACCAGCCGGGCGAACCGCCCACCTGGGGTCGCGCCACCCGCCCGGTGCCCCGCACCCGGGTTTCGCGGGTCGGGCTGGGCCGGCCGCTCCGGTTGGGCCGGTTGCTCCGCCGCCCGGATGTCCTCGTCCTCCGGACCGCGCTGCACCGGCGGCGGGATGACCTCGGCCTGGCCGGCCGCCGCTGAGCCCGCCGCCGGAGAGTCGCCCCCGTACTGCGTGGCCGAAAGGGGCCGGCTCGCGTATGGCTGGCCATAGGCAGGACCACCGGAAGGCGGCCCGCCGGGCAGCGCACCCGCGTTCGGCTCGCCGGAACGCGGCGCCTCGACATTCCTGTTGACTGTCATCGATCCTTTTCCGGATTCCGGGGACGGGCCTGGGACTGGGCCGGGGGACGGGACTGGGGCTGGGGCTGGACAACGGTGGCCGCCGGCGGCGTTCGCGGCGACGTGGGTGGCGACGGAGCGGGCGCAACGGCAGGCCCGGACGAGGACACGACCTTTCCGGGCGTCCCGCGGCGCGGGTGGAAGACCCAGACGCGGAAGGCGACGAAGCGCAGCACCGTGACCACCAGGTTCGCGATGACGAGCACCGCGAGCTCGACCCCGCGGCCTGGTTCGTCGGCGAGGGCGTGCAGGCCGGCGAGCGCGCCGCTGGTCAGCGCCAGCCCGACCGCGAAGATCACCAGGCCCTCGATGTGGCTCCGGGCGCCGACACCGCGGACGCCGAACGTCAGCCGGCGGTTGGCGGCGGTGTTGGCGACCGCGGTGAGGAGCAGCGCGAGAAGGTTCGCGGCCTGCGGGCCGAGCCACCCGCGCAGCAGGACGAACACGATCAGGTAGGCGACCGTGCTCGCGACGCCGATGGCCACGAACCGGACGAGCTGCCGGACCAGCCGGGGCGGAACCTCTGGCAGATCAGACGTCAGCGGCGCGCGGCCGAGCTGGGCGCGCAGCTGACCGATGGGTAGCCGGCCGGTTGCCAGGGCCCGGCCCACCCGCGCCACGCCGCGCAGGTCGGCGAGCGCGGTCGCGACGATGTCGACCCTGCTGTCGGGGTCGTCCACCCAGTCCACCGGGACCTCGTGGATCCGCAGGCCGCAGCGTTCGGCCAGCACCAGCAGCTCGGTGTCGAAGAACCAGGCGCTGTCCAGCACCAGGGGTAGCAGACGGTGGGCGGCCTCCGTCCGCATCGCCTTGAAGCCGCACTGCGCGTCCGAGAAGCTGGCGCGCAGTGTCGTGCGCAGCAACAGGTTGTAGCACCGGGAGATCACCTCACGCTTGGGCCCGCGCACCACCCGCGACCCACGCGCCAGCCGGGACCCGATCGCCAGGTCCGAATGCCCGGAGATCAGCGGCGCCACCAGCGGCAGCAGCCCGCCGAGATCGGTCGACAGGTCGACGTCCATGTAGGCGACGACGCGGGCGGTGCTGGCCAGCCAGACCTGCCGCAGCGCCCGACCGCGGCCCTTCTGCTCCAGGTGGACGGCCCGGACGTCGGTCAGCTCCTGGGCGAGCCGGGACGCGCACGCCCAGGTCCCGTCGGTGCTGGCGTTGTCCGCGATCGTAATGACGGTGCTGAACGGGAAGGACTGCCCCAGGAAGGCGTGCAGCCTGCGGACGCTGGGGCCAAGATCGTTCTCTTCGTTGTAGACCGGAATGACGATCTCGACATCCGGGCCTGTCGCGTCGGTGCCTGCGGTCGCAGGCCCTGAGGTCACGCCCGAAAGTGGCCGCGACTCGACATCGTCCAGCATCATGGTGCCAGCGTTGCCGAGGAGGCTGGCGCTAGCCTTTGGCTCGCCTGTGAGCCAGCTATGAAACACGCCAATAAAAACCGAGCCATTTATGGTGAGCCGGGGTCTTTTCGGTTCACGCCTCCCGAGGCAAAGCGCGCCAGGCGCACCTGGAGATATCCAGCCGGATAACTCCAGGTGAACGCCGCGGAGCGGGCGACGGCCGACCTCCGGGATCAGGCCCCAGGCAGGCCCATGTCAGGCCCCAGGTCAGGCCCCGAGCAGGCCCAGGTCAGGCGACTGGTCAGCTGACCGTGGGGAGGGTCAGCGTGGATCCACCCGCGCCGGTCGCGACGGTGACGTCGACCGGCGTCGCGTTCTGGGTGAGCATGTCCGAGGCGCCGCCGGAAACGCGCACGGCGATGCGATGACCGGCCGCGAACTGCCAGTCGTCGGGCCGGATCGCGATGGTGAGGGTGACGGGTGAACCGGTCGGCACCGATGTTGGCGTGACGCTGGACGACCGGTGGCTGGCACGGAGGAAGCCGTTGTTGACCAGCGTCTCCTTGCCGTCCGGCCCGATGTCGAGCAGTTCGGCGTAGAGGTTCGCGTCGGGGCCGGACAGGGTCGCCTTCAGCGTGAGAACCGGCCGGCCGAACAGGGATGTCGGTGCGGTCAGCGCGCTGGTGCTGAACAGGACGGACCCGCCGGTCGTGGACGGATCCTGCGGCTGGTGGAACGTCTTCGTACCGGCCGTGGGGTCGGCCGTGCCGAGCGAGCCGTCCGCGTTGAGGGCGAAGGACTGCGTGACGGTGCCGGTCGGCCGGTAACCGGTGATCTCCCGCCAGCCCGGCGAGGTCGCGCCGCTGCCGGCACCGGCATGGCTGACCAGTGTCGGCTGGGCCGGGATCGGGATGTTCGGCAGCTTCATCACCCAGTTGTCGAACCACGCGAGCGCGATGCCCGGGGAGAGCCCTTCGGAGTTACAGACACCCCCGCAGTTCGGGTAGAGCAGCGGGCTCAGATGGGGCCACTGGCCGTAGATCGACCAGGTCCGGTCGAGCGCGCCCTCGATGTTGGTGAACTGGCCGGAGCGGAAGTACTGGTCGACCCAGCCCCCCATGGTGAGGACCGGAACCTTGATCGAGTCGTAGCGGTCGGCGAAGGACCGCGACTGCCAGTATTCGTCGTAGGTGGGGTGAGCGCGGTTGGCGGCGTATTCGGCCTCGGTGTTGACCGCGCCACCGGTGATCGTCTGGGCGATCCCGGGCCAGTTGTCGATGCTGCCGCCCTCGGTGGATTTGATGCCACCCGGGTAGATGACGTCCTGGTAAAGGTTCGCGGGCGACTGGAGCGGGGTGATGGCCACCAGGTGCGGCGCCTGGTTGATGGCTGCTCCGTAGGTCGTCTGGCCGCCGTAGCTTTCGCCGGTCATTCCGATCCGGCCATTCGAATAGGGCTGGGTGGCCAGCCATTCGACCAGGTCGCGGGCGTCTTTTCCGTCCTGCGCCGACATGGCGTTCTGCCAGGTTCCCCCGGACCCGCCGGTGCCGCGCAGGTTACAGATCAGCGCGTTGTATCCGTGGGTCGCGAAATACGTGCCCTCGCCGGCTACATAGGACGTCCGTAAGATCGCGTACGGGGTGAACTCGACGACCAGGCCGGGAAATTTTCCCGAGGCCGGTGAGCCGTCGGTTGCCGGGCGGACCAGGGTGCAGCTCAGCGGTGTGCCGTCCTGGGTCGGCACCGTGATCTCGGTGGAGACGGCCTGATGGGTGGCCGGCCGGTCGTAGTCCCACCACGCTTTGGTGGCGTCCGACAACGGTGCGGCGGCGACCGGCGTCGGTGCCGATGTCGCGGATGTCGCCGGTGTCGGCCTGTCGGTGCCCCCGGTCGACGACGACGAGCAGGCGGCGAGCGCGAGGACGGTGATCGGAACGAGGCTGTGGACGAGCGTGCGTGTGCGGACGGCCATGAGACTCCTCCAAAATGTCTGGCAGAGTCTGCCATGCAATTTGGCGAAGGTCACGAAGTTGTCGGCCGACCTGGTACTTCGCGCAACTACCGCTGTCTTCGGCTACCCCGTCCCATCCGGTCCGCCGCGCCCATGGCTATTCCCTGCCCAGGTCGAGGAGTCGGCGGGCGACGATGTTGCGCTGGATCTCGGCGGTGCCGCCGTAGATGGTCGCCGCCCGCGAGTACAGGTACTCGGTGCGCCAGTGCGTGTCGGTCAGCTCGACGGCGCCGGGCAGGACGTCGCGTGCGGTGTCGAACAGCTTCTGGTCCGCCGTCGCGAGCAGGATCTTGTCGACGGACGTCTCCGGGCCGAGGTGCTCGCCGGCGGCGAGCCGACGCTGCGTGTCGCGTGATCGGCTGCGGATCGTGTGCAGCGCCAGGTAGGCGGCGCCGAGCGCGGCGTCGGTTGTCGCCGTCGGCTCGGTCTCCTCCTTCTCGACGTCCGCCAGCAGCAGGTCGAGCCGGGTGTAGAGGTAGGTGATCCGGTGCCAGAAGCAGGTGGACCGCTCGTACGGGAGCAGGTCGTTCGCGAGTCGCCAGCCGTCGCCTGGACCGCCGAGCATCCGCTCGTTCGGTACGACGACGTCGTCGAAGAAGACCTCGGCGAACTCGTCGATGCCGTGCATGGTGCGCAGCGGGCGGACCGTGATCCCGGGGGTGTCCATGTCGACGAAGAACGCGGTGATTCCGCCGTGGCCTGGAGCGGTCCGGGTGAGCAGGACGCAGCGCCGCGCGTACTGGGCGAGTGACGTCCACACCTTCTGGCCGTTGACCACCCAGTCGCCGTTTTCGCGCCGCGTGGCGCGGGTGTTCAGCGATGCGAGGTCGGAGCCGGAGCCGGGCTCGGAGAAACCCTGGCACCAGTGCTCGCGCCCGGACAGCAACAGGGGCAGCATCTCCGCGGCGAGCTCCGGGGCCGCGTACGAGATCATCGTCGGGGCCAGCACCTCGACCAGGGAGAAGTTGGTCGCGTCGGTGAGGTCCCGCTCGGCGATCTGTTCGCCGAGCACCGCCCGCAGGATGTCCGGACCGCCGAGGCCGCCGGCCTCGACCGGCCAGCCGTAGCGCATCCAGCCCGCGTCGTGGAGCGCGCGGCGGATCCTGCTCAGCTGGGTGATCTCCGCGTCGAGCGAGTGGTCGTCGAGGGGCTTGGCCAGTTCGGCGGCGTGCTCGTCGAGCCAGGCGCCGGCCGCGGCCCGGAACTCCTCGACGGTCACGGTCTCGGCATCAACCGGCGGGACGAACCCCTCGGGCACCAGCGCCACCGCGGACCGCCCTGTCGCGCTCACCGGCCGATCCGCTCAACGTCGCCCTGGGTGGTCACCGCGTGGCGGGCGAGTGTCTGCCGGATCTCGACGAGGCTTTCGATGCGGTTCGACCTGGTCGCCTGTTTCTCGGCCTCGACAGACAAAATGATTACCGTCCTTCACGACGAACACGACGGGTCGGCGCCTGATGAGCTCCACCGGTCCAGGGCGGGGCTGACCGCGACCAAATGTGCTGAACTACTGTTTAGCAGTCGTCTTCAGCACAGTCAACGGTGATCAGCCGTCCGGCTCGGCCAGGCGACAACTTCTCGCATCGTGCTGAACGGTCGATTAGCATCGGCTCCGCTCGCCGGTCCGGCGGGCACCGTCCGGCACCGGGTGAGGCACCTGGCCGGTCGGTCTGGCGCCGTGGTGGCCGGTCCGGCGGCGGGCGCGAATGAGAAAAGCGGAGTAGGTATGGGCTGGGACTTTGAGACCGATCCCGACTTCCAGGCCGAGCTCGACTGGATCGACTGGTTCGTACGCGCCGAGGTACAGCCGGTCGACATGCTGGTCTCGAATGCGCGTGACGTCCGGGACCCGCTGCGGGCGGAGCTGATCCCACCCTTGCAGGCCAAGGTGCGCGAGCGCGGGCTGTGGGCCTGCCACCTCGGCCCGGAGCTCGGCGGCCTGGGGTACGGCCAGCTCAGGCTTGCGCTGATGAACGAGATCCTCGGCCGGTCGCACACGGCGCCGGTGGTTTTCGGCTGCCAGTCACCCGACTCCGGCAACGCGGAGATCCTCGCCCGCTTCGGCACCGACGTGCTCAGGAAGCGCTATCTCGAGCCGCTGGTCGACGGCCGGATCGTGTCGGCGTTCTCCATGACGGAGCCCCAGGGCGGCAGCGACCCGACCCAGTTCGTCACCCGCGCCGAGCTGCACGGCGACGAATGGGTGATCAACGGTGAGAAGTGGTTCTCCAGCCACGCCCGGTACGCGTCGTTCCTGATCGTGCTGGCGGTGACCGAACCGGACGCCGGCCCGCACCGACGCCAGTCGATGTTCGTCGTCCCGGCGGACACACCCGGCATCACGATCGTGCGCAACGTGGCCGTCGCCGGCCAGGATGCCGAGAGCGGGGCACATGCCTACATCCGCTACGAGGATGTGCGCGTTCCGGCTGATCACCTGCTCGGCGGGCGCGGGCAGGGGTTCGCGGTCGCGCAGACCCGGCTGGGTGGTGGCCGGATCCACCACGCGATGCGAACCGTCGGGCTGGTGCGTGAGGCGTTCGCGATGATGTGCGAGCGGGCGCTCAGCCGTGTCACCAAGGGCGAGCCGCTGGCCCGCAAACAACTGGTGCAGGCGATGATCGCCGACTCGTGGATCGAGATCGAGCAGTTCCGCCTGCTCGTGTTGCGTACCGCCTGGCGTATCGACCGCTACAACGACTACGAACGCGTGCGCGCCGACATCTCGGCGGTCAAGGCGGCGATGCCCAAGGTTCTTCACGACGTCGCCGCGAGGGCTCTGCAGATCCATGGCTCGCTGGGAGTCTCCAACGAGATGCCGTTCGGGGCCTGGGTGCTGGAGAGCTTCCAGATGGGCCTCGCCGACGGCGCCACCGAGATCCACAAGACGAACCTGGCGCGCTCGCTGCTGGCGGAGTACCAGCCGGCCGCGGGGCTGTTCCCGTCCGGTCACCTGCCCGCCCGCCGTGCCGCCGCGCGCGAGCAGTTCGCCGCGCGGATCGAACGGGCCGTCCATGCCGGCTAGGCTGCGCGACCGGCACCGGTCCGGGTACGGGGATCCCCGGGAGGCGGACCGATGACCGGCCCCGCCGCCGGCATCCCGCCCGAGGTCGCGCCGGTCCGTCCCGGCCAGGACCTGCCCTGGGGACGGATCAGGGACTACCTGGCCCCGCGGCTCGGTGCGGACGGGCCGATGGACGTGCTGCAGTTCCCGAACGGGGCGGCGAACCTCACCTACCTGGTGCGCTTCGGTGACCACCGGTTCGTCCTGCGCCGCCCACCGTTCGGCGTGATCGCGCCCGGCGCCCACGACATGCGGCGTGAGTACCGGGTGCTGTCCCAGCTGTGGCAGGCCTATGACCGCGCGCCGCGCGCGTTTCTGCTCTGCGACGACCTCGACGTGGCCGGCAGCGAGTTCCTGGTCTCGCAGTACCGCCCCGGCATCGTGGTGTGGGGTGTGATTCCCGACGAGCTCGGCGGGCACGCCGTGGCCCACCACCTCGGCCTCGCCACCGTGGATGCCCTCGCGGACCTGCACACGGTCGACCCGGCCGCCTGTGGCCTGGACCGGCTCGGACGCCCGGACGGATTCCTCGAACGGCAGCTGTCCGGATGGCGTGACCGTTGGGGGCGCGTCGCGCCGTGGGCCGACCGGGCGCACGACGCCGCGATGACGGCCGCAGCCGAACTGCTCGCCGAGCGCCTGCCGGTCAGCCAGGCCGCGGCCCTCGTGCACAACGACTTCAAAATCAACAACTGCCAGTTCCTCCCGGGCCACCCGGAGCGGGTCGCGTCCGTCTTCGACTGGGACATGACCACCCTCGCCGACCCGCTGGTCGACCTGGGCACCCTGCTGAACTACTGGCCCGACCCCGCCGACACGGATGACGACCACGCCGCGCACGACCCCGGCATGGAAACGCTGGGACTGCCGACCCGCCGTGAGGTGGTCGACCGCTACGCGGCGCACAGTGACCTCGACCTGGCTGTCATCGGCTGGTACGAGGCGTTCGCCTGCTGGCGGATCGCGATCATCCGCCAGCAGCTCTACGCCCGCTACGCCCGCGGCGAGTCCACCGACGAACGGATGGCGTCACGCGGCCGAAGCTCCGCGATGCTCTCCGCCCGCGCCCTGCGGATCCTGCACGCGGGCTGACCGAACACTCACCGCTCGCCGGTCCCGCGCACGCGCACGCGCACGCGCGCAGCCGGTCATAGCCAACGAGAAGTTCGTCAGATGACGCCGTCGCGGCGCCAGTCGATGAGCTCGGCGGACGAGTAGCCGAGCTCACCCAGCACCGCCGTGGAGTGCTCACCCAGACCCGGCACCTGGCCCATGGGCGGCGTCCAGCCCGCTGCGACCGGCGGCGGCAGCACCGCGCGAAAGGCGCCATGCGGGGTCGCCACCTCCCGCCAGCGGTCGCGGACAGCCAGCTGTGGATGGTCGATGAGGTCCTGGACACCGTTGAGCCGGGCGTTGCCGAGCCCGGCGGCGTCCAGAACGTCCTGGGCTTCCTTGAGGGTGACCGTGCTCGTCCACGCGGCGATGGCCTCGTCGACCCGGGCACGCTGCGCCACCCTGCCGGCGTTGCCGGCCAGGGCGGGGTCGTCGGCGAGGTCGAGGCGTTCGAGAACTGTGCGGGCCAGGCGTTGCCACTCACCGTCGTTGGTCGTTCCGAGCACCACCGTCTGCCCGTCGGAGGTCGGGTATGTCCCGTAGGGCGCGACCGCGGGCGACCCCACCCAGGCCGGCTCCTGCTCGAGGCCGGTTCCCATCGTGTAGTTGACCTGGTATCCCATCCATTCCGCGACGACATCGAACATGCCGATCGTGATGGCCTCACCCCGCCCGGTGGAGTGGCGGGCGTGCAGCGCACCGAGGATCCAGCTCAGCGCGTACATGCCGGTGGCGAGATCGATCATGGCGATGCCGGGTTTCGCGGGCTGGCCCGGCCCGCCCGTGACCGTGCAGGAACCGCCCTCGGACTGCACGAGCAGGTCGTAGGCACGCTTGCCGGAGAGCGGGCCGCCTTCGCCGTAGCCGGAGATGTCGACCGCGACCAGTCGGGGGTGACGGGCGACGAGCTGGGACGCGGCGAGCCCTCGGCGTGCCGCCGCGCCGGGGGCGAAGTTCTGGATGACCACGTCGGCGCGGGCGAGCAGGCGCTCCAGGGCGGCCGCGCCACGCGGGTCGGCGATGTTGAGCGCGAGTGATTCCTTGCCGCGGTTGCACCAGACGAAGTGCGCCGCCATGCCGGCCTGCGCGCTGTCGTAGTGGCGGGTCATGTCACCACCGCGCGGATTCTCGATCTTGATTACCCGTGCGCCCATGTCCGCGAGATGGCGGGTCGCGATCGGGGCCGCCACCGCCTGTTCCAGCCCGACCACCAGCAGCCCGGCCAGTGGGCGTGTACCTACCGCACCGCGCTGTGGGTCCTCGTGCGCCTCGTCCGTTGCCTCGTCCGTCGTGATGGTCATCGGGCCTCCGTCTTCAGCTGCCTCGTCGCGCCCTCGTGGAGGAGATCCCGCGAACGCCCCGGCGGCAGGTCGACATGTGTACGCACAACGGGCGTCGGACGTCGGCGCCGTCAAACGATGTTCACGACGGCATGCCCGCCCGGATACGGCGGCGATGTGCGCGATCGCCGATCGCGGCGGCGCTTGCGCACCGATGGTCCACGACGGCCATCACAACGTGCTGAACGACTGTTTAGCGCGTTCGCCGGCGAGCAGTCAAGCGATCCGTGGTCATGGCCTCGTCTCGCGATCCGTCAGGGGCGGCGAATCGGGGTCAGGAACCGTCGGTGGCGGCCGGCTGGCCGGGTTCGAGCTGTGCGAGCAACCGCTCCACGAGTGCCAGCATCTCCGCGTGGCCCTCGGAGACACCGATGGCCTGCTCCGAAACGAACGCACGGCTGACCGCGCCGATCAGAAAGATGAGCGCGGGCGGCGGGATCTCCGCAAGGCCGGGCTCATACTGCGCCATCCGGCTCGTCAGAAGGTCCGTCAGCTGCCGCCGGGAACGCTTCGAGTACGCGGCGATCTCGTCGCGGATGATCTTTCGGTGGTTTCCCAGTGCCATGAACTCGGTCAACAGGGCGGTGCGGCCGGCATCGGTGACGAGTGCCCAGACCTCATGCAGCGGCCGCGACGAGGCGAGGAGGGCCTCCTGCCGCTCGAGGTTGCGTTCGGCGCCACGCCTGAAGAGAGCGACGAACAGATCGTCGAGCGTCGGGAAGTAGTAGTGGATCAGTGCGGGAGTGACCCCGGCGCTCTTGGCCACGGTCCGTGAGCTGACGGCCGCGTAGCCGTCCTCGCGCATGATGCGCTCGGTGACGTCGAGCAGGAACGCGCGGGTCGCAGAGCTCTCGGTGCCGGTACGGCGCGGGGTGGCCATGGAGGCATTCTCCCCGATACCGCGACCCATGCTCGCGCCACGGACGGCGACGCTGACTGGCTGTCCCGTGTGGGATTCCAGAAAGAACATGGTAGCTGGGCAGCCCTTCCAGCTGCGGCAGCTCCGGCATGGTGACCGTGCGGCAGCGCTTGGCGGCGACCCGGCGGATTTCGTTCACCATCAGCTGCGGAGTGCCTTGCTCAGGACGTCCACCTCGTTTCAGTCGGGCGGGCAGGGGCCTGTCGGCCCTGACTCCCCGGCGGCGAACGCCGCGTAGATCACCGGAAGATCGCACCCCCGGGCGGGATCGAGCCCGGTCAGCGCCGATGCCCTGCGCAGCCGGTAGTCGATGGTGTTCGGATGAACGTGGAGTCGGTCAGCCGTACGGCGGCGGTCCAGCCCGCAGGAGAGAAAGGCGCGCAGCGTCTCCAGAAGGTGCGGCCGGGTGGCCAGTGGCCGCAGCAGGGTCGCGAAGTGGTCGCGAGCGGGGCCGGGCCTGGTCATCTGGTAGTCGAAGGCCACGTCGCCGAGCTGGTAGATCCCGGCCGGCCGGCTGGATGCGCGGGCGACATGGCGGATCTCGGCTGCCAGGCGGGCGGCGGAGGCGACGGCGTCCGGGCGGGCCGGTACGGCTCCGGCCATGACCTCCGCGCGCGTCACACACCCGAGTCGGTCGGCGAGGACGAGCAGCCGGTCCCGCTCGTGCGGCGCCAGTGTGTCCGAGGCTGTCCCTCCGGCCGTCTCGTCCAGTGGGATGAGGAGGAGGCCTCCGTCCGCGGACAGCATGTGGAGCACGGTTCCGGAGGCGGTGCGCTCCACCTCCGTGCGCATCCGGCGCAGCCTGCGGCGCGCGGCGGCGGCCCGATCGCCATCATTCGTGCCGAGTTCGTCCGGATGCGGCCCGATCTCCAGGCTGATCACGGCGTAACGGGCGGGCAGCTGGACCGCTGCCCGGGCGGCGGCGTCTTCCGGTGGTTGTCCGGCCAGCAGGGCGGACAGGACAGCCCGGCGTTCCCCGTGTTCCTCGACGGCCGTCGCCAGTCGGCTCTCCAGGTAGCCCGCGAGGACCTCCGGCATGACCTGACCGAGAAACCGCAGCAACAGGCACGCGACCTGCAGCGCCGCCGGAAGATCCTCGGGCTCGGCCGCGGTGACGACGCTCTGCGCGCAGACGTCGACGCCGAGGTGGTAGGCGCTGACCAGCACCTCCAGCGGGATGCCCTCGTCGGCCCAAAGGCTCGCCGACTCCCGGATCTCCCGAAGCTGCCTGCGGCCGGGAGGCTCGCCGGTGCGCAGTGTGTCGATGAACAATCGCATGCACGACCGCACCAGTCCGGAGGTGTCTCCGTGGAGTCCCGCGGGCGGCCTGGACGCGCAGGTGGACAGCTGCTCGGACAGTTCGATCACGATCGACGCCGACAGCTCGGAGATCCGTGCGGAAAGCCACCTGTCCACGGAGACGCCGTCGAGACGTAGCCCGGACTCCCTGACGTCCGTCATTCGGAGCCGGTTGCCGGCGTCGGTGCCGGTGCCGGTGCCGGTGTCGGTGCCGGTGTCGGCGTGAAGGCGGAGGGGGTGGGGGCACCCTGGAGGGTCCAGCCGGGGCCGGAACGCAGCCAGCCGGCGGAGGCGGCGGTTCCGCCGTCGACGCTCAGGGTGGTGCCGGTGATGTAGGCGGCACGGTCGGAACAAAGGAACACGGCCGCGTCGGCGATCTCGGCGGCGATGCCCTCGCGGCCGAGCGGGACGTAACGCTCGATGCCGGGAAGGCGCTCGGCCGGGGGAGGGGGCAGCGTGTCGGGGTCGACCGGGCCGCGCATGATGCCGCGGATGCCGGCGGTGGCGGTCATGTCAGGGGCGATCGCGTTGATCCGGATGCCGGCCTCGGCGAGCTCCAGGGCCATCGTGCGGGTGAAGTTGATCATTCCGGCCTTGCAGGCGGCGTAGACCGCGTACATCGGGGCGGCCCGCATCCCCTCGATGCTGGTGATGTTGACGATCGAGCCGCCGCCCCGCCGAGCGCCCTCGTTCCCGGCGGCGACGGTCTGGGCGATCAGCGGGGCCGCGGTCGAGGTGGCGGCCAGCATGCTGACGAGGTTGATGTCGATGTGCCGCCGCCAGCTGCGCTCGCTCTGGTCGAGGAACCGGCTCGCCTTCACCCCGCCCGCGTTGTTGACGAGGATGTCCAGCCGGCCGAACTCGGCGTGCGTGGCGGTGATGGCGTCGGCGAGCGCCGCGGTGTCCATGACGTTGGCGGGCAGCGCGACGGCCCGCCCGCCCTCCTTCTCGATGAGTTCGGCGGTGGCGGCCGCCCGGGTCGGGTCGATCTCGACCAGCCCGATCCGCACTCCGGCGGCGGCCAGCCCGCGCGCGATCGCCTGCCCGATACCGGCGCCCGCGCCGGTCACCACCGCTGCCGTGCCGGCCAGCCCGAGATCAAAACTCGTCGTCATCGCATCGACTCCCGTCATTCGTCCCCGGTCTCCCTGTGCCTGCCCCTGCCCTCGCCGCGCCGTCGTTCAGCCGTGCCACGCCACGATCTCGGCCTGGTGGGTGCGGTAGGCCATCAGCTCCTCCTCGAAGCCGCGATGCAGATGCTGCGGGGCCGGCTCGTTCCGGCCGAACAGCACGTGGTCGACCATCCCGAGGCGCAGGCCGGGCTCGGTGCGGCCGGCGACCCAGAAGTCCTCGCCGTCGACGACCGTCTCGCAGATCCACGGCGCCATGTCGACCGCCTTGGCATGCTCGGCCTCGCTCAGCCCGGGTCGCAGGTAGGAGGTGTGCACGACTTCGGAGGACGTCTCGTCGACGGGCAGGACCTGCCAGAGATCGATGTGCCGGGTGTCGAAGGTGAGGCTGACGTTCGGGAACAGCGCGTACTGGTAGCTGAAGTGCCCGGAGACGTCCCCCCACTCGGCCTCGGGGCGCTCCCGCAGCTCGACGATCGACTTCAACGCCGAGGTGTTGCGCAGGTGCCGGCCGAACGGGTCGAAGGTCAGCACGCCACCGACGGCGTAGCCGGCGAGGGTGTCCTTGTGCAGGTAGTTGAAGTGGTAGTTCTCCCGGAACGTGTCCAGGGTGACCTTCCAGTTCGCGCAGACCTGGTGGACGTGCGGCTCGCCGTGCGGTCGCCAGTCGGCGAAGTCCAGCATCGCGAGCTCCTCGGCCAGGCCTGGGCCGAGGTACTCGTCGATGTCGATCGGCGAGCCGGGGCGCAGCCGGCCGACGATCAGCCCGTGGCCTTCCGCCACCTCGAGGCGGACCAGGCCGTACTCCGCGCGGTCGATCCCTGCGAAGCCCTCGGAAACGGGCAGTCGGCCGAGCCTGCCGTCGAGGCCGTAGTTCCAGGCGTGGAACGGGCAGGTCAGCCGGATCGCCTCGCCGGCGCCGTCGCACAGCCGCACCCCGCGGTGCCGGCAGGCGTTGACGAACGCGTGCACCTGGCCGTCGGCGTCCCTGGTCAGCAGCACCGGGGTGCCGAGGATGTCGACGGCCCGATAGGTCTCCGGCTCGGGCAGCGCGCCGGACAGGCACAGCACCAGCGGCTGATCGAGGAAAAGCGCGTCGAGCTCCTCACGCTGGCGCGCCGCCGAGTAGGCGTCGGCCGGGAGCTTCATGACGTCCTCGGCCATGTCCGTCGTGCGCCGCTCGATGTGGTCGAGCAGCCGGCGCGCGATGTCGTGTTCCAGCGCTGTCCTGTCCACCTTCGTCTCCTGTGTCTCTTTCTCCTCTGGCGCGGGCCGCGCGGTCAGTGGATGTAGCGGATGTTCTGCTCGGACACGCACACCGGTCTGGGGCCGACGGAGGTGAAGGTGTGTCGTAGCCGGGCCTGGACGGCACCGCCCACCTCCTCGACGGCGAGGATCTCGACGCGAAGGCCCAGCGGGTCCGAGACGAACATCGGCGCGGGGAAGCGCACCCGGTCGAAGCCGTAGAACACCGCGTCGGACGCGCGGACGGCCAGCGCCCGCCGTTCGAGCTCGGCCCCGAGGGAGAGGGTGAGCAGGCCCTGCACGGTCGCCCGGCCGAGCGGGCTTGCCCGGGCCCGTTCCTGGTCGACGTGCATCCAGTGGTCGGCGCCGGTCATCGTCGCGAACTCGCGGACCAGGTCCGGACCGACCACCAGCGCCGGCTCGGCGACGAAGACCGCCCCTACATGCCGGGCCAGCTCACGGCTGTCGAGGGACGTCGGTGTGCCGGGCGTCGGTGTGCCGGATGTCGGCGCACCGGCCACTGCGACCGGCTCCGTGCCGGGTGCTGTCGCCACCGGCTCCGGGTCAGATGTCATGGACGGGTCGCCGGGTCGGGCGCCGGCCGGTGGTGCCCTCGGTGAAACCGACGTACTGCCTGGTCCGGCCGCGGGGATCGGACGTCCCGGTCATCCGTGGGCCCCAGGCCACCATCCCGCCGTCGGCGAGCACGTGGGTTCCGGTGAGGAAGACGCTGTCCGGGCCGGCGAGGAAGGCGACGACGCCCGCGATGTCCTCCGGGCGGCCCAGATCCGGCCACGGCTGGAAGGTCGCCAGCTGGGCCTCGATCGCGGCGGCGTCCCGGCCCATCACCAGCGGGGTGTTGACCAGGCCCGGGCAGACGGCGTTGATCCGGATGCGGTGTGCGGCGAGCTCGACGGCGGCGTTGGCGGTGAAGTTGATGACCGCGGCCTTGGCCGCCGAGTACGCGGTCAGGCCGCCGCCTCCACCGACTCCCGCGACGGAGGCGTTGTTCACGATCACCCCACCGCCACCGTGGGCGATCATCGCGCGGGCGGCGTGCTTCGTCCCGAGGAACACCCCGCGGCCGATCACGGCGAAGGTCCGGTCCCAGTCGGCCGCCTCGGTCTCGACCAGCGGCCCGAACGCGCCGCCGATGCCGGCGTTGTTGAACATGACGTCGATCCGGCCGAACCCGTCGACGGCGTCACCGACGAGCGCGGCGACGTCCGCCTCGTCGGTGACGTCGGTGGGCACGAACCGCAGGCGCGCAGGGTCCGCGACCTCGTCCAGCAGTGCCTGCGCGTTCGCCTCGTTGAGATCGCCGAAGACCACCTGGTCGCCTTCGGCGAGAAAGCGCAGCACGGTCGCCCGGCCGATCCCGCTGGCCCCGCCGGTCACGACGGTGACCCGGGCGGTTCGCTGGTCAGGCATCGTGGCGACCACCGGACGATTGCGTCGCTCTCCTACCGGCCACGGTGGTCCGCCTTTCCGGGTTCCTTGGGGTGGGGCATGCTGTGAATCGGCGGGGCCGCATGCTGCTCGACCCTGGCGGCCAGCCGCCGCGCCGCCGTGCGGTACTCGGTGAGCAGCGCGTCCTCCGTCCGGTAGTCGAACCGGTCGGTGAACGAGGGGCTCGCAGCCGGGTCGAAATCGGGGTGCTCGGCGTACCAGTCGACGAGCTCGGCCAGTGCGACGACCGGGTCGACGACCGGGAGGTAGCCCAGCTCCCGGCGGGCCTTCTCGGTGCTCACGACGACATGGGTCGCGGTCGTGCCGGCGAGCGGAAGCAGCGTGGTGGTGGCCTCGACGGCGATCTCCCGGGGCAGCCCGACCAGCTCCAGGTCGCCTCCCATCAGCCGGGCGATCGTCGCGGCCCAGTCGTGCAGCGACCAGCTCGTCGCCTCGCCCGCGTTGTAGACCTGGCCGGCGGCCACGGTCGGGGCGTTCAACACGGCCAGGACGAACGCGGCCGCGTTGGCGGCGGCGCAGCGGCTCTGGAGCTGGCCGCCGCCATCGGGAAGGATCATGAAGGGGCGGCCGTCGCGCACCCGCCGCACCACCGACCACTCGGCCGGTCGGGCGTTGTTCGGGCCGAACAGCGTCGGGAAACGCAGGATCGTCGCCTCCGGGTGGGCGGCGAGGACAGCCGCCTCGGCCTGGGCGAGCCGGTGGGAGAACGCCAGCGCGGTCGCGTCGGAGCCGTCCCGGACCACCGGATGATCCTCGGTCACCGGGACAGGCAGTGCCAGCTGGCTCGGATGCGGAAAGAAGCCCTGGTAGACCGGGACTCCGCCAACGGCGACGAACTGGCCGCACCGCCCCGCCAGCGCGGGCGCCAGGTGTTTGAGCCGCCCGTACATGGCCACCACGGCGTCGAAGACCCGGGTGCCGAGAGCCTCGTCGATTGACTCCCGGAAGTGCGGGTCGCCGTGGATGTGCTCGACGTCGGCCAGCTCGGGTGGCTCATGGGTGCCCCGATGGAAGATCGTGACCTCGTCGCCGCGCCCGAGCAGGCCGCGCACGACGTGCGGACCGGTCGGCCCGGTTCCGCCCACCACCAACACCCGCACCGCTTGTCCGTCCTCTCCTGCCGGGCCGCCACTGCCTTCTCCCGTGCTGCTGCTACCGCCGGTTGAGCTGGCCCGCGTCGACCGGGATGATCGTCCCGGTGATGTAGCGGGCGTCGTCCGACACCAGCCAGACGATGGCGTTCGAGACGTCGACCGGGTCCACCGCCCAGACCGGCAGCGCGTTCTCCAGCGCGCGGGCGAGCGCGGGCGGTGCGTGGCCGACGACGGCCTCGCGGTCGCCGTCGGCGGCCATCGGCGTCTTCACCGTGGTCGGGGCGACGCTGGTCACCCGGATGTTGAACTCGGCCAGGTAGTTGGCCCACGACCGCATCAGGCCGATGACGCCGTGCTTGGCGGCGGTGTAGCCCAGGAAGCCCACATCGGGAATCCCGACGCCGACGAGCCCACCGGTGGAGCTGGTCAGGACGATCGCCCCGCCCTGGCCGTTCTCAATCATCGACGGGATCGCCACCCGACCGGTGTTCCACACCCCGGTGAGGTTGACGGCGACGACGTCGTCCCACTGCTGCTGCGCGGCGATCTGCCCGCCCGGCCCGATACCGGCGTTCGCCAGCACGATCGTGACCGGGCCCAGCTCGGCCGTGCCTTCGTCGAAGGCCTTCTGCAGCGCGTCGAAATCCCGGACGTCAGCCTGGCGGGCGACGATCCGCCGGCCCAGGCCCTCCACGGCCTTCACGGTCTGGGCGAGGTCGTCCGGGGTGGCCATGGGGTAGGGCACCGAATCCAGCTGGGCGCAGATGTCCACCGCGATGATGTCGGCGCCTTCTTCCGCTAACCGGATCGCGTGGCTGCGGCCCTGCCCACGCGCCGCGCCGGTGATGAACGCGACCCTGCCGTCAAGCTTTCCCATCAAAATCCTCCTTCGGGGTTGAGATCGATGCTGGTGGGTGAATCCGGGGCTGCCTCCAAGCAAAACCTGAGGATTTTGGTCGTGGGAACAACGAAAACCCTCAGATCTTGCTCGGCGGCAAAGGGGGAGTCCGGAGTCCGGAGCCCCGAGCCCGGGATCTCGCTACCTGATCTCAGACGACGACCGGCAGGTTGTTGTAGCCGCGCACCGTGCTGGTGTGCAGCCGCACGGCCCGGTCGGTGTCGACCTCCCAGGTCGGGAACAGCCGCAGCGTCTCCTCGATCGCGACGCGCCCCTCCAGGCGGGCGAGGGAGGCCCCGAGGCAGAAGTGGATGCCGTGGCCGAGCGTGACGTGGCTGTCGAACCGCCGGTGGATGTCGTAGCGGTCCGGGTCGGGGTACTTGCGCTCATCGCGCCCGGCGGACCCGGTGAGCAGCAGAACCTTCGAGCCGGCGGGGAGTGTCGTGTCGTAGAGCGTGACCTCGTCGAGCAGCGTCCGCCCCTGGACGGGGGAGGGCGGCTCGTAGCGCAGGGACTCCTCGACCGCGCCCGGCACCAGCGACGGGTCGGCCACCAGGTCGGCGCGCTGGTCGGGGTGCTCGGCCAGCAGCCGGCACATCCAGCCGAGCAGCCGTACGACCGTCTCGGTACCGGCACTGACCAGCTCGTTGGTGACAGCTCCGGCCTCGGCGGTGGTCAGGCGCCGCGGCCCGTTCTCCGTCGGGACCTCGGCCTCGACGAGCGCGGTCATCATGTCGTCGCGCGGGGCCGTGCGCCGGGCGTCGATCTGCTCGCAGAAGTACTCCCGCAGCCTGGTCGCGGCCTGCCGGGAGATGTCGTTGGCCATCCCGCCGCCCTCCACGATGTGGAAGGTCTCGTCGATCGTCTTCCGGACCTCCTCGCGGTCCTCCTCGGGAACCCCGATCAGCTCGGAGATCACCCTGGAGGGAACCTGGGCGGCGAAGTCCTGGATGTAGTCGAATCCGCCCGAGCCGACGAGGGGCTCGAGCAGATCGACGCAGATCTTCCGGACGTTCCCCTCGAGCGCCGCGACCCGGCGCGGGGTGAAGGCCCGGGACACCAGGCCCCGCAGCGTGTCATGGCTCGGCGGATCCTGGAAGATCATTAAGTTGGACTGGAGTGGTTCCGGCCCCATGATTTCGAGCAGGGTGCCGTAGGCCGAGCTGTAGAGCTTCGGGCTGCGATGGGCGCGCTCGACGTCCGCATGCCGGGAAAGGGCGTAGAAGCCGAACTTCTCGTTGTGGTAGAGAGGTTCGGTGTCACGTAACCGGCGCCAGACCGGGTACGGGTCGACATCGATGTCCTTGTCGAACGGGTCCCAGTACGGATCGACCATGGCTGACCTTCCTGCCTTCCTGTTCCGGTTCTCGAAAACGTGAGCCGGCGTCACGCCACGACGCCACGCACCTTCAGGTCGAGGATTTCTTCGATGTCGAGACCGAGGCCGGCGAGGATCTCGTCTCCGTGCTCGTTGAACTCGGGTGCCCGGCCGGGCGCGGCGGGCTCCTCGTCGAACTGCACCGGCGAGGCCACCAGTGAGAACGGGAAACCATCCGCGGTCTCACACGGCTGCAGATAGCCGTTGGCGACGGACTGCGGGTCGTTCGCGGCTTCCAGGGTGTCCTGCACCACGGCCCACTGCCCGATGAAGTCCGCCAGCGCCGCACGCCATTCGTCCACGGTGCGCTGCGCGAACAGCTCCCGCAGGGCCTCGGTGGCCTCCGCGCTGTGCGCCATCAGCGATTCGAAGTCGGCGAAGCGGGGGTCGGTGGCCAGATCGGGACGTCCGACGCACTCGCAGAACGGCAGCCAGTAGCGGCCGGCCTGAAGGCAGGTGAGTGCAAGCCACCGGCCGTCCTTCGTCAGATAGTTGCCGACCAGCGGGTTGCGCCGCGGGGCGTCGCTCGGCGGCGGTGCCCAGCCCTGGCCGAGCGTGACCGACAGCCCGATCGCCTGCCCCATCGCCCACATGGCGGACGACATGAGCGAGACGTCCACCACCGTCGCCTCGCCGGTGCGCTCGCGGTGGAACAACGCCATCGCCGTGCCGCCCGCGATGGTCATCGCGCCGATCGAGTCACCGAAGCCCGGCCCCGGGGGAAAGGGCACGTGGCCGTACTCGGGCTGCATGATGCCCAGCGCCACACCGGCGCGGGCCCAGAAGGCGAGGCCGTCGTAGGAGCCCTTGTCGGCGTCGGGGCCGCGTTCACCCTGCCCGGTGCCCCGCACATAGATGATGTCCGGGTTGTGGGCGCGGATGTCCTCGAGGTCGATTTTCAGCTTTTTCCGGACCCGGGGGAGCTTGTTGGTGATGAAGACGTCCGAGGTCGCCGCGAGCTTGTAGAGGATCTCGATGCCCTCCGGCGAGGCGATGTCGAGCCCGAGGCTTCGCTTCCCGCGATTGGAGTGCTCAAGCAGGACGTGCACGTTCTCAGGAACGATCGCTGTCCCGGTCGTCGCCAGCCCACGCATGGCGTCGCCGCGCTCGACGTGCTCGATCTTGATGACTTCCGCGCCGAGATCGGAGAGGAGTGCCGAGGCGGCGGGCACGAAGGTCTGTTCAGCGACCTCCAGCACGCGCACACCTTTCATGACGGCAGCCATTTCATTCCTTCCTGACGGAAACCGAAGGCGCTCAGGACACGTACGTCTCGCCGAAGCCCCGGATGAAGTCGACGGTGGCGGCGGGTTCCCGGGTGAAACAGGTGATCATGAGATCGGTGACACCGATGCGCTCCAGCTCGGCGATGGCCTCGCGATGGCGGTCGGCGTCGAGGGCCGGGTCCTTGATCTCGTGGTACGAGTACAGGAAGGTCAGTGGCTCGGTGCGGTCGTTCGCCGCGGCCTGCTCGAGCACCCCGCCGATCATCTCGCCCAGTTCCGCGGTCGAGCCGATCGCGACGGTGCGGGCGGTCGTCGAGAGCGACGGCGGACCGGACATCGGCATCCAGCCCTGCGCCCGCTCGGCGACGCGCCGCCGGCTCAGTCTCGAGTTCCCGCCGATCCAGATCGGGATCGGATTCTGCACGGGCCGGGGCAGGGCGATGACGTTGCGGGCGTCGAAATGCCGCCCGGTGTAGCTGAAGGCCTCTCCGCTCCAGTGCAGCGGAAGCGTGTCGAGCACCTCGTCGAAAAGGGCGTTGCGCTCCTCCATGTCCACGCCGAGGGCGAAGAACTCCGACTTCTGGTAGCCCGCGCCGAGGCCGAGGACGAACCGCCCGCCGGAGAGCTTGTCGAGGGTGGCCGCCGCCTTCGCGAGGATGAACGGGTTGCGGTAGGGCGCCACAGTGAGGTGGGTGAGCAGGCGCAGCCGTTCGGTGGCCGCCGCCGCGAACGCGAGGCCGACGAACGGATCGAAGCTCTGATGACCGCCGGAGGTCAGCCACCTGGCACCGGGAATGGGATGATCGGTGAGGGCGAAGCCCTCGAAACCCGCTCGTTCGGCCTCGGCCGCGATATCACCCGGCGATCCCGGGTCGAGAATGTCGCCTTCGAGCCCGGAGGTCTCCGGGTAGTGGAAGAAGAACTTCATCGTCACCTCGTCGAGAGTCTCGACATCTTCCTTTTCCGTTGTGGGCCACTCAGCCGATGGTCAGCGGAAGCGTCTCCCAGCCGCGAACGGTCGAGGTCTGCGCGAGCTTCGCGTCGGCCCAGTCGACGTCCCAGTCGGGGAAGCGGGTGAGCATCTCCTCGAGCGCCACCCGGCCCTCGAGCCGGGCCAGCGCCGCGCCAAGGCAGTAGTGGGCACCGAAACCGAAGGAGACCTGCTGGCTGATCCGGCGGCGTATGTCGAAGCGGTCCGGGTCGGGGTAACGCCGGTCGTCCCGGTTCGCCGAGGCGACGAGGAAGATGAGGGCGCTGCCGGCGGGAACCGTCGTGTCATGGAGAACGACGTCCTCGGTGACGTGGCGCGCCATGAACGGGGCCGGCGGCTCCATCCGCAGGATTTCCTCGATCGCGTCGGGAATCAGCGACGGGTCGGCGGCCAGCTCGCGGCGTGCCTCCGGCTGCCGGGCCAGCAGCGACCCGATCCAGCCGATGAGACGGCCGGTCGTCTCGTTGCCGGCGCTCGCGACCACCGTGACGTAGCCCAGTACCTCGTCACGCGTCAGCGTGCGGGTCGCACCGTTCTCGTCGGTGAACTCGGTGGTGAGCAGGTCGGTCATGAGGTCGTTCGACGGGTGATCCCGGCGCCAGTCGATGTACTCACCGAAGACCTCGCCGGACAGGATGGCACCCTCGGAGAGGTCCATCTGCCCGCCGTCCTCGGTCCGCAGCCTGTCGTCGAACTGGTCGCGCAGCGCCGCCTGGTCGCTTTCGGGGATACCCAGCAGCATGCCGATCACCCGCATCGGCATCTCGGCCCCGACCTCTTTGATCAGGTCGAACCGCCTCTCGCCGACCAGCGGGTCCAAAACGAGCCGGCAGTAGTCGCGCACCTTGTCCTCGATCGAGGCGATGCGGCGAGGGGTGAACACCCTCACGAGCAGGCGGCGGTGGATGTCGTGGATGGGCGGGTCCTCGAAGATCAGTGTGCCCGGGGGAATCTCCAGGCCGGATTTGATCAGCTCGAGAATGCCGCCGCGGGCGGAGCTGAACCTCCGCCAGTCCGGCAGGCCCTGCTCGCAGTCGGCGAACCGGCTGACCGCGTAGAAGTCGTATTTCTCGTTGTAGTAAAGCGGAGCTTCTTCGCGTAACCGTCGGTAGATCGGGTACGGATCCACCGCGAACGCCGGGTCGTACGGATCCCAGTACACCGGTTCATCGTCTGTCGTCATCATGTCTCATCCACGTCGCGTAAGGGCCACACATCTCGCGCTGGCGATATCGAGACGGTGCCACGGAAGCTCGTCCTGATGACTGTCATTCGTCTGCTAGATCCGGTAGAGCCTGGCGGCGTTCCCGCCCATGACTTTCTCCTGCGTCTCCGGACGCAGACTGGAGATCTTGTCGCTGACCATGCTGAGCGGGTCCGGGTGCAGGCAGGTGGGATGCGGGAAGTCGGTCTCGAACATGATGCGGTCCTCGCCGACCTGGTCGATGAGGTGCTGCAGGTCGCCGCGGCCGGTCTCGAACCAGAACGTTGCGTACCAGTTGTCGCGGAAGTACTCCGACGGCAGCTTGTTCAGCTTCTCCGCGTGCTTGGGAGCGTTCTCCTCAAGCTCGTAGTCCATCGCCTCGAGCATGAACGGGATCCAGCCGATGCCGCTCTCGACGGAGACCATCTGCAGGGTGGGATGCCGGTCGAACATGCCCGAGTAGGCGCTGTTGAGCAGCACCCGAGAGTTGTTCTGGAACAGCGAGGCGCCGCCGATGGCCGGCTTGACGTAGGTGTCCTGACTTGGCCAGTAGGTGGTGCCGAAGTAGGACAGCGCCGTCTGGCTGGCGCCGATGTGGAAGTGCACCGGCAGTTTCAGCCCGGCGCAGACCTCCCAGAACGGGTCCCAGTCGGGGTGGCCGAGGTCGGGGGAGCCGGAGTCCTGCGGGTCGGCGGTCATGTTGACCCCGCGGTAGCCCAGCGCGGCGCAGCGCTCGGCCTCGCGGACACAGGCAGCGATGTCCCACGCCGGCATGATCGGCATGGGGAGCAGCCGGTTGCCGGACTCGGCCTGCACCTCGGCCATCGCGTCGTTGTACAGCTCGACGCACAGCCGGAGAAGTACCTCGTCCTTGACCGAGTTGCGCAGGTTCTGGCCGCCGATGCCGATCGCGTTCGGGTACTGGACCTGCGCGTGGATGCCGAGTTCGTCCATCAGGGCCAGCCGCGCCGCAGGGTCCCATGCCGCGGGGTGCACGTCACCGATGCCCCACGAGCCGCCCTGCGAGTCGCGGAACGCGTGCTTCTTCCCGTCGTGGTCGACGGTGCCACCGGAGCCTGCCTTGCCGAAGGTCTTGCCCTCGATGACCCACATGTCGACCCCGTCGATCTTCTCGACGTGGGGGACCCGGTCCTCGTACCCCTTCGGCGCGCGCTCGGTGAACAGGTCGTGGCGTTCGGTCATGTGGGCGTCGGCGTCCACCACGCGCAGACCAGCCAGTCCGCTCACGTCGGGCCCTCCTTCGGTCGGTTGGATCACGGTCATGCTCGCGAGGCACTGAGCGTAGGCTCACTTACCGGTGCCCTGCAATCTCCAATCGCCAATTTTTGATTTTTTATTGACGATCGGAGGCCGTGCCGACCACCATGGGTGGCGTGGTGACTGAGGCTGCGTTCAGGCGCACCAAGACCAGTGCTGTGGTCGTGGAGTACCTGCAGAAGGAGATCTTCGCCGGCAACCTGCGCTACGGCGACCGCGTCGACGTCGAGCGGATCGGCGCGACCATCGGGGTGAGCCCCACCCCGGTCCGCGAAGCCCTCGTGCTCCTCGAACGTGACGGTCTGATCGCGACCCGTGTTCACCGGGTGGCGTTCGTTCAGCACTTCGACGCCCGCACGCTCCGCGCGGACTTCCACGTCCTCGGTCTGCTCAGTGGGGTCTCGGCGGCGCGGGTCGCCAAGGACCGGGACCCCGAGGTGCTCGCCCAGCTGCAGGACCTCCTACGGACGTTGGCCAACAGTGAGGCGACCGGCGTCCAGCTGCTGGACCTGGCCGAGGAGATCGTGCTGGTCCAGCACCGCGCGGGATCCACACCGCGCCTGCTCGCGGAGCTGAAGGGGGTGGGTGGCTTCCTGGCGTGGGCGGTGCGTCAGAGCGACCGGCGCACCCGGGAGGAGATCGTCGAGGCTCAGCGGCTGGTGATCGACGCGATCGCCGCGGGTGACCCTTCGGAGGCTTCCCGGGCCCGGTTGCAGGACACCCGCGCCGCGGGCGAGGACGTGATCCGCGAGCTGACCCGGCGCGGCGTGCTGCGCGAGGACGGCACCAACGCCGCCGGCTGACAGCGGGACGTCGCCACCGCAATCATGGCGTTACAAGTAAGTGTTCACTATGTTGACTGGTCTGGGTGAGCGCCCAGCGAATGCTGAGAGGTCTGCGTCAGGTCTCGGGCCGAACCGCTGGACGGTCCGACCCGTCTGGGTGGCACGCCGGCCCGCAAGAGCACGAGGTGCGAGATGGAGTCTGCAGAGACCGGCCCGGGCCGGATTGACGACGAATGGGTCGAGAAACATTTCGACCATCTGTCGCCCGAACTCGGCCGAGACTTACACGCGACGCTGGCCCGGGCACGTTCCCGGTGCCCGGTGGCACACAGCGACCAGCATGGAGGCTTCTGGGTCGCCACCCGGAAGGAGGACATCCTCCGTGTTGCCCAGGACTGGAAGACCTTCAGCTCCGAAGACGGAATCACCGTACCGGTCCCACCCGGTCCGCCGATGAAGATCCTTCCGGTGACGGTTGACCCGCCGTTGCAGCGGGAGTTCCGGCAGCTGACGAATCCGTATTTCCGTCCGGCGGTTGTCAGTGAATGGGAGGCGCCGACCCGCGACCTGGTGAACCGTCTCATCGATGGATTCATCGAGGACGGCTCCTGCGATTTCATGGAGGCGTTCGCGCGGCCGTTCCCGGGGCTCGCCTTCTTCGACCTGGCGCTGCACGCCCCCGCCGAGGACCTTGACGAGGTCAACGGGTACGCCATCATGGCGTCGCAGCTGCACCGTCCGGAGGCGATGGACTGCCTGATGAAGCTGGCCGGCTGGATCGGTCAGTTCATCGAGAGGCGGCACCGCGAGGGCCCGCGGGGAGACGTCGTCGACGCGGTGCTGGCCGCCGAGATCGAAGGCCGCCCGATCACCGACGAGGAGGCGGTCGGGACCATCCACCTGCTGGTTCTCGGTGGTCTCGAGACGACGGCCGGTGTGCTGGGGATGGCGATGCTGCGCCTGTGCGAGCATCCGGAGATCCTGGCGGCGCTGCGGGAGCGGCCGGAACTCATCCCGAACGCCGTCGAGGAGTTCCTGCGGCTCGACGGCTCGTTCGTCTGCATCGCGCGCACGGCTCGGCAGGACACCGAGGTCGGCGGCCAGCTCATCAGGACGGGTGAACAGGTACTCATGTACTGGGTCTCCGCGAACCGCGACGAGGCCGAGTTCGAGAACCCGGACCTGTTCGACCTCGATCGGACCAGGAACTCCCACATCGCCTTCGGCGCCGGCCCACACCGTTGCGCCGGCTCCAATCTCGCCCGGATGAACCTGCGCATCGCTCTCGACGAGATCGTCCGGCGACTACACGACATCAGGCTCCAACCGGGCGCGGACGTCGGTTTCATGTCGACGTTCAACCGGGCGCCGATATCCGTCCCGATCCTTTTCATGCCCGGCGAGAGGCTGGTCGCCGCACATGACTGACGTCATCCCGACCAGAAGGCTCGGCAGCCTGGAGGTCGGCGCGCAGGGGCTCGGGTGCATGTCGCTCAGCCCCGCCTACGGCGCGGTGGGTGACCCCGCCGAGCTGTTCGCGACCATCCACCGGGCGCTGGACCTCGGTGTCACGCTCCTGGACACGGCCGACATCTACGGCGAGAGTGAGACGCTCGTCGGGCGGGCCATCGCCGGCCGCCGCGACCAGGCGGTGGTGGCCACCAAGTTCGGCATCGTCCTCACCGGCGCAGGTGGGGGTATGGGCGCCCGTGGCGACGCCGCCTACGTGAGACGGTGCTGCGAGCGATCACTGCGCCGGCTCGGTGTCGACCACATCGACCTGTACTACCAGCACCGGGTCGACCCCGAAGTTCCCGTCGAGGAGACCTGGGGTGCGATGGCTGAACTGGTCGCCGAGGGCAAGGTCCGTCACCTCGGCATCAGCGAGGCGTCCGCGGCGACGATCCGCCGCGCGCACGCGGTGCACCCGGTCAGCGCGCTGCAGAGCGAATGGTCGTTGTGGACGCGCCGGATCGAGGACGAGATCGTGCCGACCTGCCGGGAGCTGGGAATCGGCATCGTGCCGTATTCCCCGCTGGGCAAGGGAATGCTCACCGGCAGCATCACCGACCGGGCGGATCTGGACGAAACCGATTCGCGCCGACGGTCTCCCTGGTTCACGGACGACAACCTGCCGCACAACCTGCGGATCGTGGCCGCGCTGCGGGCACTGGCCGAGGAGCGGGGGGTGACGGTCGGACAGCTGGCGCTGGCCTGGCTGCAGAACCAGGGCCCCGACGTCGTGCCGATTCCGGGTACCAAACGGATCCCGCGCCTGGAGGAGAACGCCGCGGCCGTGTATGTCGAGCTTTCCAGCGCTGACATCGAAAGAATCGAGGCTGTCGTTCCCGCCGAGGCCGTGGCCGGCGCCAGCGTGACACGGGAGTACCTGCGCACCACCGACAGGTGAGTGATCAGGCCGGCCTCTCCGGTTGACCGCTGGCGCCGACGATCCGAAGCCGGCACCGATCGGAACGCGGCCGCCCCACCGCCCCGCCGCCCGCACGGCCGCACACCCGGGATCCAGCGCCACGGTCATATCGTACTAATAAGCGGAAAAGGGGCATCAAACCACCTGGCGGCCCGCAAGAGTGAAGGATTTTGGTCGTCCGAACGACGAATACCCTTCACTCTTGCGACTCGCCAAACCAGCCACCGGGCTGTCGGGCTCGGAACGACACGATCCGCCCCAGCAGGCCCGGCCGCGGGCAGTCGGTCACCCGGACCGGGACGAGCTTGCCGGCGAAGCCCTGCGGGTCCACCGCCAGACGCGGTAATGGGAATGACCTGGTCGCCGGACGGCCGCTGGCTCGCCACCGGCAGCACCGACCGTAGCGTGGCCCTCTGGGACATGGGGAATCCCGAGGCGCCATCACAGTGGCGTCCTCACGGTGGGGTGGTCTCCGGACGGGCGGTGGCTGGTGACCGCAAGCACCGACGGAGCCGCCATGGTCTGGCAGATCCTCTGACGGGCTGTCGCGTCGGCGCCCGGCGGAGGATCAGGATGTGGCGACGTCGATGAGAGCGTCGGTGACAGCTCGCGGCTCGGTGATCATGAGGTCGTGCCCGGTGTCGATGTCCCAGAGCCGGCCGGCCGCGCGGGCCTTCGCCGTCAGCTCCGGGTCCCTGGTCGCCAGGGTGGAGGTGCAGACGATGTGGTACTGCGGGATCGCCCACAGGGCGTCCTCGTTGGTGAGGGCCAGCGGCTGCTCGAAGCACCGCCAGGGGTGCGGGGTCAGCCGGTCGGCCATCCAGGCGATGTCGTCCGGGTCGGTCACCCCGTAGAAGGCGCCGGCCTCGGGGAACGGGATGAGCACGAGCTCGACGCCGTCCACGATCTTCCCCATCGGGCGGGTGGCGGCGATGATCGGCCCGGCGACGTCGAGCAGCGACTGGCCGTTGACCGGGTTCGCCGCGTCGAGGTAGACGAGGCGCCCGATCCGGTCCGCGGCGCGGTCGGCGACGCCGGTGATGACCATGCCGCCGTAGCTGTGCCCGACCAGGATCACGTCACGCAGGTTCTCGTGGTGCAGCATCGCGACAACGTCGTGGATGTGCAGGTCGAGGTCGACGTGCGGGCCGACGAGGTGCGCCCGCTCACCTAAGCCGGTCAGCGTCGGCGTGTACACCTCGTGCCCGGCCGCCCGCAGCAGCCGCGCCACCGGCTGGTAGCACCAGCCACCGTGGCCGCCGCCGTGTACCAGGACGTATGTAGCCATTGATGCCTTCTCCTCCGCATTGATGGTGCTGGCGAGATCGCAGGTGCCGGTCGAGCTGGTGCCTCACGGAACCGTCGAAACCTGGACCAACCACCCGAGTAACGTGGTTACCAGAGTAACCGTGTTACTCTGAAGGCGTCAACCGAGATCGTCGCGGCTGATGCGGCTGATGCGGCGGCTGGGCGCAGGGGGCGTGCTGGCGGGGAGACGGACGCTGGGAACACATCGAGGGGGCCGGCGCGGTGGCGGAGTCACGGTCGGCCGACGCGATCATCGACGTCGTCGTCGGGCTGCTGGAGTCCGAGGGCTACGACGCGGTCCAGCTACGTCTGGTGGCCCGTGAGGCCCGCGTCTCGCTTGCCACGATCTACAAGCTCTTCGGCACCCGTGACGAACTGATCGTCGCCGCCGTCGAACGGTGGATGGCGCGGAACAACTGCGCGCCGGTGCCCGCCCCGCCACCTGGCGAGAGCCTCTACGACGGCCTGATGCGGGTGTTCCGGCACGTCTTCGAACCATGGGAGCACAGCCCGCGCCTGCTCGAGGCCTACCACAAGGCCCGTGCCACACCGCCCGGTGATCGGCTCGAACAGCAGACCATGACCATCATCGAGCCCGCGGGCCGTGCCGTGCTCGCGGCCGGTGAGCCCGGCTACGTCAGCGACATCGGCCTCCTGCTGACCAACGTCGCCTACGCCGTCGTCGCCAGGTTCGCCGCCGGAGAGCTCGACATCACGGCCATCCTCCCGACACTCGAACGCGCCGCCTACCGGCTCACCGCGAACAACGAACCCGCCGCCAGAGCGGCCGGCGCGCATTCGGTGGAGACCCGCCAGACGCAGCGGCAGCCGCGGCACCGCGAGGGCGCATGATCGCGCATCGGTCCGATGCCGCGTCGGTCCGATGCCGCGTCGGTCCGCGTTCGCCCACTGTTGCCGCGCTGCTCCAAGGACGCGCTGCTCCAATGATGCGGTGCTCTAAGGAGCAGTGGTGACCCGGCCGAGGCGGACGGCGGAGCGGTCGGCGGGCGTCAACGCTCCGGCGTCGGGCAGCGGAACGACGACCAGCTGCCGGTCGGCATGCGGATTCTCCGCCGGCTCCCGCCGGTTCCAGGTGTGGAACGCCAGCCACCATGTTTCCTCGCCAGAGGCCCTGTCGATCGAACGGAACGGTTCCGCGCCACCCGGGCCGACGCCCGCGGTGCCCGTACGCAGCAGCGATTCGGGACGCACCGTGCACGGACCGAGCGGGCCGGCGCAGGTCGCGCTCCCCGTCGCGTAGTCGGGGCTGTGCCAGTCGCCGGCGGAGAACAGCAGGTCGTAGCTTCCGCCCCGGACCAGCATCGCCGGGCCTTCGACGAGGCCGTGCTGCCAGTCGAGCGTCGGCCTGAGCAGGGCGGTCGGCTCGCCGAGCAGCGTGCGGCCGTCGGCGGCGAGGCGCTGAGCCCAGATGGTCGGTGTGGTCCCGGGCAGGATGCCTTCGCTCTTCCACGTCAGGTACCGCTCGGCCCCGACGGCGTACGGACTGGGGTCGATGCTTCCGCCCTCGGCTTCCTGGCAGATCGCGGGGCTGGTCGAGACGTCGATGAACGGCCCGGTCGGACTCGTCGCGTGCGCGGTGGAGACGCACTGGTGGCCGGTCGCGGCGACCCTCGTCACGTAGTACAGGACGTATCCGCCGTCGACCTCGGCGACGGAGGGAGCCCAGGTGGTGAAGCCGGTGTCCTGCGCCCAGCCGGGCAGGTGCGGCAGGGCGTCGCCGGCGCGCACCCAGCTGCGCAGGCTCGGATCGGTGCTGGTGAGGACGGGCACGTGCGCGCCGTCGGCGTTGGTTCCGTAGGCGTAGGTGACGCCGTCGATCGTCAGCAGGTACGGATCCGCGAGGTTGGAGCCTCGGACGACCACGGCGGACCGCGGCTGCGCGGGATCCCCGGGGGTGGGCGTTCCGGCCGGCGGCTCCACCTCGGTCGACCCTGACGACGAGCCGCTCGGGCCTTGGCCCTGGCCGTCGTCGGTGGGAGCAGCACCGGCCTGGGGCGAGCCTGCCTGGGGCGAGGAGGCGGCGGCGAAAACGCCCTTCACGCCGCTGCCCGTGATCGCCAGCGCGGCGACGACCACCATCAGCACGACCAGGCTCCCGATGATCACGGTCGCCCGGCGGACTCGCCACCATGGTCGCCGCGCCACCGAGACGCCCGCCGAAACCGCGGTTTCAGCCGGCGTCTCGGTGGCGGAACCGAAAGCGAAGCTGTCGGTGGCGGCAGGGTCGGGACAGGGATCAGGCCTGGCCGAGACCGGCACGGTGGCAACCTCCAGGGCGGAGCGCGGTTCGGGCACTCGTCACCCTGGACGTCTCACATGTGGGTCTGATGTGAAGAACGTTCGAGGCCCGTCAGGGCTGCTCCGGCAACCGGCGTGCGGCCATCGTTCCCTGCCGACGAATCAGGTCTGACGGGCTGGGCTGACGTTCAGGCGCCGACCGCGGCGAAGACGTCGTGGTCGGCGGCCGCCGTGCCGAGACGCTCCAGCAGCGCCGCGGTGATGGGCGGGTCGACCTTCACCGTGATGCCCCAGAGGTAGAAGCCGTGCAGGATCCCGCGGCCGATGGCGCGCCACGCCTCGTCCCACTCCGGCGCCCGCACGCCACCCGCCCGCAGCCGGTCGAGGTAGTGCGCGAGGAGGTCGCGTTCGCTGCGGCGGCGGTCCGCGACGGTCAGCGCGGACGCGATGTGATAGCCGACGTCGATGTACCAGGGGCCGCGCTGGACCAGCTGCCAGTCCAGAAAGGACGGGCGGCCGGCGCCGTCGAGGAAGACGTTGCCGATGTGCGGGTCCCCGTGGATCACGGCCCACGGTGACGCGGCGGCGGTTTCGGCGGCCAACCTGCGGTAGGCCGCCACCAGGCGTTCGGCGTCGCGCGTCTCGTCGGGGACTCCCGCACCGATCCAGCAGGCGAAGTTGGCGGAGATCTCGGGCAGGCCGCGGCTCCGGAGGTATCCGTCCAGGCGGCTCCGCAGCCATCCGACGTCCGCGAGGGACGGGTCGGCCCAGGTCGCCGCGTGCAGGGTGGCCAGCTGGTCGAGGCTGTCGGCGGCCTGGTCCGGTGTGTAGTCGCTCAGCCCGTCGAGGAAGACACCGCCCTCGGCCACCACATCCTCGGTGATGACGATGTTCGCGTCGGTGCGCGCGTCGACGTCCGCGAAGACGCTTCGCAGGGTGCGGACTCCGGTGCGGTCGGCGAGGTCCCGGTAGAAGCTGGTCTCGGGCACCCCGGCGGGGCTCGCCGACCGGCCGATCTCGCTGAAGTAGCCCTTGGCGCACAGGTGGGGCGACAGGCCCTTCGGGACCCCGCCGGTGCAGTCGATCCGGAACCGGGCGTTGGTCGAGACCCGGCTGACCACCGGGCCGGGGGTGACCTCGACGATCTCGATCCCCGGGTAGCGGATCGCCAGCGCCTTGTTGAGCCATCCAGGGGAGAGCACCTCGTGGAGCTCGTCGGGTAAGGCGACCACGGATGCGGATTCAGCGGACACGGCTTTCCCCTCTTGTCGGGCATGGCGCTTGTCGGGCACAGCGCTTGTCGGGCATGGCGCGCCCGCCCTGGTCAGGCAGGCTCGGAAACGGGTGCTGGGGCGGAGGCGGGTGGGGGCGCAGCCGGGCCCGACGGCCGCCGGGCCGGTGAAGCCGGCGGGCCGGCGGCGCGCCGGGCCCGGCAGGCCCGGCGCCGGTCAGGCCCCGGCGACCTCGTAGCTCGTCGGGTATCCCTTGTCGTCAAGCGTGCTGATCAGGCCGCCCTGCACGCAGGAGGCGGGCGCTGCGGAGGACGCCTTGCCGCCGCACTGGAACTTCTGCCCACCCGAGCCGGGCAGCTCCTTCTCCGGCATCGTCTTCAGCGCGTTGATGATCGTCGCGGGGGTGACCTCACCGGTGAGGTCCGCCAGCGCCGTCTGCAGGCCCGCGACCGCCGTGAAGATGTTGATACCGGCGATCTTGCTTGTGTCGATGTTCTTGCCGTAGGTGGCGGCGACCGCGTTGTACAGGCGGGTCGAGGGGTTGTCCGTACCGACCGGGGCGATGGCGGAGATGCTGATGCCCTTGAGCTGGTCGCCGGAGATGGCGGTCCGGGTCGAGTCGGTGACGCACTGGGCGATGGCACTGATCGGGCCGGTGAACCCGACCGCGTTCAGCCCGTTGAGAGCGCTGATGCAGAACGAGTCGTTGCCGAGGATGAACACCTCGCCGTCGTCCTTCGCGATCTGCTGCATCTGCGGTGTCATGTCGGCGGTGCCGATCGGGACGGCGACCAGCTCGAACTCGATGCCCGCCTTCTTGTAGATCGCGGGCGCGCTGGCCTCGAGCGCTCCCTTCGCCGCCGGGACGTCGATCACGACGGCGGTGACCTTCTTGACGCCCTCCTTCTGCGCCACCTTGAGCGGGAGCCCGATGGTGCCGAAGGTCGCGTCGGCGAACGAGAACGTGCTCTTGGAGTCGGCCAGCAACGCGGTGGCGCTGGTGGAGTAGAGGACCACGGGGATGCCGGCCTCGTGCAGCGGCGTCCAGGCGCTCTCCTGGGCGGCGACGCCGCCGATGATCACCGCGGTGACGTCCTGTTCGATCATGCGGTTCGCGCAGTCGGCGGTTATGCCGGGATCGGCCTGGGACGCGCAGGTCACCAGCTCGATCGGCCGGCCCGCGATGCCGGAGCGGTGCTCGTTGAGGTAGGCCACGGTCGCCTTGCCGGCCTCGATCTCGACGGACTGGTCGACGGTCGCCGCCTTCCCGTCGGAGACGAGCCCGATCTTCACCGGCTCGCCGGCGGCCTTCGCCACCGGTCCCAGTACCTCGGTGGCGTTCGTGGCATCGCCGGTGCCGCTGGCGCCACCGGCCGTGTCGGAGCTGTCGCTGCCACAGGCCGCGACCAGCAGCAGGCAGGCGGCCAATCCGCCCGCCACAGCGCCTAACCGCACCGCGGCCGGCCGCGGTGCCACCACTCGCCGACGTGTTGTCCCTCGGCGGAAGCCGTTCTGCCGCATGGGCGGAGTACCTCGTTTCGCTTGTCAGCGGTCGACGATCAGGACCGGCGGCCGGTTGTTCCGGGGATCGGGAGGTCGATCGATCGGCGGGTGCGATCGATCGGTGAGGTGCGATCGGCTGTTCCGATCGGCTGGGTGTGATCGGCCACGACGCCGGGCCGTGCGGTTCGCGGCCCGGGTTCGCGAGTCCCGAGGTCCGCGACCTGCGATGCCGGCCGCCGGATGACTGTGAGGAGGATCGCAACACCTCCGAGAGAAGTCAACGTTCTACCTAAAACGAGATGGGGTCTTCCCAAATCGCGCCTAGCCGGCCTACATTCGGGTCGTCAGCTGACTACGGCGCCTCGCTCGTCCGGTCGCGCCCCAGCCCCTGATCGCAAGCCCCTGATCGTTCGCGGGGGCCGGGCCGCCCTGCCCGCACGGGACTCCGCGTCACCCGCGGGAGGCGCCGTCTCGCCTACGAACCCGTCCCGGCCGAACAGACCGACCGGCAGACGGAACGACCGAACGACCGAACGACCGACTGAACCGACGCAGAGGAGGAGGTGCCGCGTGGCGAAGGGGGCCTTCGACGGCTTACGTGTCGTCGAGCTCGCCCAGTGGGTGTTCGTGCCCGTCGCCGGTGCGCTGCTGGCGGACTGGGGCGCCGATGTGATCCGGGTCGAGCGGCCCGAGGGCGACCCCTACCGTGCGCTGGCCACCCAGGGCATCGGCACCGATGGCGGCGGCGGGGTGAACCTCTCGGTCGCCCTGGCCAACCGGGGCAAGCGCTCCGTCGCCCTCAACCTGCGCACCGAGGCCGGCCGGGCGGCGCTCGACCAGCTCCTCGAGTCGGCGGACGTCTTCCTGACCAGCTTCCGGCCCGGCGCCCTGGAACGTCTCGGCCTCGGCGCCGACGAGCTCACCCGGCGCTTTCCCCGCCTCGTCTACGCCCGAGGGCACGGTTTCGGTGCCCGCGGCCCGGGGGCCGACCGGCCCGGCTACGACTCGTCGGCCTTCTGGGCGCAGGGCGGTATGGCGCACGTGCTGACGCCACCGGACCGCGACGCGCCGATCGGCCAGCGCGGCGCGATGGGTGACCGCAACGGCGCGATGGCCCTGGCGTTCGGGATCGCCACCGCGCTGCTGGGCCGCGAACGGACCGGCGAAGGGTCCGTCGTCGACGTCTCACTGCTGGCCACCGCGATGTGGACGCTGTCCTCAGACGTGCTGGCGGCCCTCGCGGGTGGGCGGCCGCGGGCCATGTCCGGGCGGCAGGGTTACGTCAACCCGCTCGTCGGGGCGTACCGGACCAGCGACGGGCGGCACATCCAGCTGGTCTTCCTGGAGGCCGACCGCTACTGGGCCGACTTCTGCCGCCTCGTCGGGCGCGACGACCTCGCCACCGACCCGCGCTTCGCGGACCTGCGGGCCAGGGCCGAGAACCGCGAGGCCTGCGTCGCCGAGCTGGAGGCCGAGTTCGCGAAGCGGTCGTTCGACGAGTGGAAGGAGCTGCTCGGCCGGATCGACGCGCCGTGGGCTCCCGTGCAGGCCGTGGAGGAGCTGCTCACCGACCCGCAGGTGCTCGCCAACGACTACCTCGGGGAGGTCGTCGTCGAGGGCGGGCCCAGGTATTCGCTGCCGAACGTGCCCGTACAGCTCGACGGCGCGCCGCCGGCACTGCGCCGGGCCCCGGAGCACGGCGAGCACACGGAGACGGTGCTGCTCGGCCTCGGCTACACCTGGGAGCAGATCGTGGAGCTCAAGGACGCCGGAGTGATCCCGTGACGGAACAGCCGCGGACGACCGAAGGTCAGCCGACCCGGCCGTTGCCGGTTCCGGACGCGGTGTCGGCCGGCTACTGGGAGGCGGCGGCCGGGGGAGTGCTCACCGCGGCCCGCTGCGGACGCTGCGCTGCCTACGCGATCCCACCTGGCCAGGTCTGCCCGTCCTGCGGCAGCACCGACCCCGACTACGGCTTCGAGCCGGTCAGCGGGCGGGGCGCGGTGCGGTCCTGGACCGTCGTCCGTCAGGCGTTCCTGCCCGGGTTCTCCGCCGACGTGCCGTTCGTCCTCGTCGACGTCGAGCTCGCTGAACAGCCTGAACTGCGCATGATCGGCCGGCTGCTGGACGGGCCCGCGGCCCCCGGGCTGCGGCTCGGCGCCCAGGTGACGGCGGCGTTCGAGGACGTCGCTCCCGGGGTGGCCGTACCGGCCTTCCAGCTCGCGGACGCGTCCGGGCGGTCTGGGGAGGCGTCATGAGCCGCCGGTTCGCGGCGCGCGGCCAGGTCGCGATCGTCGGCTACGCGCACAGCGACGTGTGGCGCCACGCCCCCCGGCCGCTCGGCGCCCTCGCCGTCGACACCGCGCGCGAGGCCATCGCCGACGCGGGACTCAAGCCCACCGACGTCGACGGGTTCGTGACGGCGCCGCTGTTCCCGACCGCCGGCGCGCACGCCGTCGAGGACGGGGTCAGCACCGTGACGGCGCAGTGGCTCGCCGAGCATCTCGGTGTCACCCCCGCCTACACGTCGGGATTCTCGGGGATCGGGCAGCTTCCCGGGGCGCTGGGCCTGGCGGTCGGTGCCCTTGCCAGCGGCGCCGCCGACTACGTGCTTCTGCACCGGGCGCTGCACAACCCGCCGGGCCGCTACCACGGCAACCCCATGCGGGAGGCGGCGGGTTCCCAGCAGTGGACGGCCCCGCAGGGCTTCTTCGGCCCGCTGCCGATGATCGCGCTGCCCTACAACGAATACCTCCAGCGTTACGGCGCCAGCCAGGAGGCGATGGCGGCCGTGGTGACGGAGGCGCGCAAGAACGGCGCGCGGATCCCGTGGTCCTACTGGCGAGACAGGCCGCTCAGCGCCGAGGAGTACCTCGCCGCGCCGATGATCAGTGACCCGATCCGCCGCTTCGACTGCGACCTGCCGGTCGACGGGGTGGCGGCGTTCGTCCTGACCTCCGCCGAACGGGCCCGGGACCTGCCGCACCGGCCGGTTCACATCGCCGGGATCGCCACCGCCGCGCCGCCGCGCCGCCGGCTGCCGCTGCACTGGCCGCTCGACGACATCATGGCCGCCGGCACCGGCCTGGCCGGGCGGCTCTGGGAGGCGGCCGGGGTCGGGCCGGGCGAGGTCGACCTGCCGCAGCTCTACGACGGCTTCTCGCCGTTCGTCTACTTCTGGCTCGAAGCCCTGGGGCTGTGTCCGGTGGGGGAGGCGCACCGCTTCGTCCAGGACGGGCGCATCGACAGCGACCGCCCCGACGGGCTGCCGGTGCTCTCCGGTGGCGGCGCCATCGGGAACGGCCGGATGCACGGCATCCCCCAGATGCTCGAGTGCTACCTGCAGCTGTCCGGCCGGGCCGGGCCGCGCCAGCGCGAACGGGCGACGGTCGGCGTCGCCTGCCAGTCCTCGCCCCACTTCGGCGGCGCGGTCGTCTACACCACCGAGCCCGCCTGAGAGGCAGCCCGAGACAGGGCCCGAGACAGGAAGGAGCGAGCACCGTGACGGAGATCCTCGCCGAACGCCGCTCGTACATCGCCGGACGCTGGGTCGACGGCGAAGAGTCGTTCGACGTCGAGAACCCGGCCGACGAGTCGGTCGTGACGAGCGTGGCGTCGGCGTCGCCGGCCGATGTGGAGCGGGCCATCCTCGCCGCGCGGGACAGTTTCGACCAGGGCACCTGGGCCGAGATCCCGGTGGCCGAGCGGGCGCGGGTGCTGCGTGCCCTGCTCGACCACATCGAGACACTGCACGCGCCGCTGGTCGCCAGCATGGTGGCCGAGGCCGGCCAGCCGGTGCTCTTCGCCGAGTTCGCGCAGTACGCGGCCGGGCTCATGCTCGCCCGCAACACCATCGACCTGTACCTGTCGATGCCGCACGAGCAGGCCAGCCCCGTCCCGCTCGACGAGCTGGTGCGCGGCGGGCTCAAGGCGAGTGTGCGCCGCCACGAGCCGGTCGGGGTCGTCTCGGCGATCACCCCCTACAACGGGGCGATCATCATGGCGTTCCAGAAGCTGATCCCGGCGCTGATGGCCGGCAACTCGGTCGTGCTGCGCCCGAGCCCGCTCACACCGATCTCGTCGCTGGCCTTCGGCGCGGCGGCGGAGGCGGTGGGCCTGCCGCCCGGCGTGCTCAGCGTCGTGATCGAGGAGGGCTCGGCCGGCGCCGAGCTGCTCACCAGCCACCCGGCGGTGGACATGGTGTCCTTCACCGGCTCCACCGCGGTCGGCCGGAGCATCCTCGCCCAGGCCGCGCCCACGGTGAAGCGGGTCGCCCTCGAGCTCGGCGGCAAGTCGGCGCAGATCTACCTGCCGGACGCGGTGGAGAAGGTCGCCGCCGGCGCGGCGGCGGTGGTGGCGATGACCGCCGGGCAGGCGTGCGTCGCGGCCACCCGCATCCTGGTGCCCGCCGATCGCAAGGACGAGGTCGTCCAGATCGTCGCGCAGGCCTACTCCGCGCTGACCGTCGGCCCGCCGTCCGATCAGAAGGCCACGATGGGCCCGCTCATCAACGCCGCCGCCCGCGAGCGCTGCGCCCGGATCATCGCGGCGGCCGAGCAGCACGGCGGCAAGGTCGCCCTCGGCGGCGGCCGCCCGGCCGGGCTGGACCGCGGCTACTACGTCGAGCCGACCGTCCTCGACCTGCCGGACAACAGCAACCCGGCCGCGCAGGAGGAGATCTTCGGCCCGGTCGTGAGCGTGCTCGGCTACCGCGACCTCGACGACGCCGTGCGCATCGCCAACGACAGCCCCTACGGGCTGGCCGGCCAGGTCTACGGCGCCGACCTCGCGGCGGCGACCTCGGTCGCGCGCCGGCTGCGCACCGGCGCGGTGAACGTCAACGCCGGCCTGTTCAGCGCGTACGCCCCGAGCGGCGGCTACAAGCAGAGCGGCCTGGGCCGCGAACGGGGACCGGACGGCATCCGGGCCTTCCAGGAGGTCAAGCACATCGCCGTCGGCGAGCTGCGCTAGCGGCTCGCCCGGAGGCCGCGGGCCCGCCCGTCCCGCCTCGCCTCGCCTCGCCCGGACCTGACCAAGAGCAAGAGCAAGAGCAGGAGACATGACCTCTGACCCGAACGGCCTGAACCTCGACTGGCTGATCTCGGTCGACGACCACGTTCTCGAACCGCCGCACCTGTGGGTGGAGCGCGTCCCGGCCAAGGACCGCGACCGCGCTCCGCACATGGAGATCGACGAGAAGGGGATGGATTTCTGGGTCTACGACGGCAAGAAGTTCCCCAGCTCCGGCCTGTCCGCGGTGGCCGGCAAGTCGAAGGAGGAGTTCTCCCCGGAGCCCCTCGCCTACAGCGAGATGCGCCCTGGCTGCTACGACGCCGCCGAGCGGATCAAGGACATGGACCAGGCCGGCGTCCTCGCGTCGCTGTGCTTCCCGACGCTGCCCCGGTTCTGCGGGCAGCTGTTCTACGAGGCCTCCGACCGGGACTTCGGGCTGGTCTGCCTGAAGGCCTACAACGACTGGATGCTCGAGGAATGGTGCGGCGCGGCCCCCGGCCGGTACATCCCGCTCGTCCTCATCCCGCTGTGGGACCCGGCGCTGGCCGTGAAGGAGCTGGAGCGCTGCGCCGCGAAGGGCGCGACGTCGTTCGCGTTCTCCGAGAACCCGGAGCCGCTCGGCCTGCCGACGATCCATGATCCGTCCGGCTACTGGGAGCCGGTGATGGCCGCGGCCAACGACCTGGAGATGGTCGTGTCGATGCACGTCGGCTCGTCGTCGCAGGTGCCGAAGATCGCGTCGAACACCCCGTTCATGGCGAACCTGACCTGGGGTGCCATGCGTACCTCGGGAACCATGCTGTCCTGGCTGTTCTCCGGCCTGTTCCAGCGGTACCCGAACCTGAAGATCGCGCTCTCGGAGGGCGAGGTCGGCTGGATGCCCTACTACCTGGAGCGGGCCGCGCAGGTCGTCGACAAGCAGCGCTACTGGGTCCAGCGGGGCGCGACGTTCGGGGACCACGGTGCCGTGACCAGCGTCGATCTGGACACCTTCGACGTGCGGGCGACGTTCCGGGACCACGTCTTCGGCTGCTTCATCGAGGACCACCACGGCATCGCCAGCATCGCCGAGATCGGCGAGGACAACATCATGTGCGAGACGGACTACCCGCACTCCGACTCCACCTGGCCCAACTGCATCCAGACGGTGAAGGGCATCATCAGCCACCTGCCGGCCCAGACCCAGTACAAGCTGCTGCGGGGCAACGCCGAGCGGCTCTACCGCTTCACGCCTGCCGAGCCGCCCGTGCTCGCGGGGGTCTGAGGTGGCGGTGAGCGGCGCCGTCACGGTCACGATCGACCGGGGGCGGTGTATCGGCAGCGGGATGTGCGTGATGTACGCGCCCGCGACCTTCGAGCACGACGACACGGCCAAGGTCGTACTCGTCGAGCCGATCGGCGACTCTCCCGAGACCGTGGAGAACGCGGTGGACGCCTGCCCCACCGGCGCACTGACCCTCGTCCCGGCTGACGCCTCCCCGTTAGAAAGGGAACAAGCATGAGTTCCACCGCACTGCTCGACGGCAGGAGCGCGATCGTCACCGGCGCCGGCTCAGGTGTCGGGCGGGCGTCCGCGCTGCGCTTCGCCGAGGAGGGCGCCCGGGTCGTGTGCGCCGACATCGACCTCGGCTCGGCGAAGGAGACGGTCGGGCTGATCGAGGCCGCCGGCGGCACCGCTGTCGCCGTGGCCTGCGACGTCTCCCAGGAGGACGACGTGGCGGCGGCGGTCGCGGCCGCCGTGGAAAGCTTCGGCCGGCTCGACATCATGTTCAACAACGCGGGGATCCCGACGCCACGGCTCGGGGCGGGCTTCACCGACCACACGGTCGCCGACTTCGACCGACTGGTTTCGGTCAACCTGCGCGGGGTGTTCCTCGGCTCCCGGCAGGCCGTGCTGAGGTTCCGCGAGCAGGGCGACGGCGGGGTCATCGTCAACACCGGCTCGGTCGCCGGCCTCGTCTCCTGGGGTGGCTCCGTCTACGGCGCCACCAAGGCCGGGGTGCACCAGCTGACCCGCGCCGTGGCCATCGAGGGCGCGCAGTACGGCATCCGCGCCAACGCCATCTGCCCGGCGGGCATGCCGGCGACGAACTTCATGGCCGCCGGCGGCATGCCGTCCAGCCCGGAGCTGCTGGAGGCGACATCCCGGCAGGTCGGCGCCTCGCACCCGCTCGGCCGCCCGATCACCGCCGAGGACTGCGCCGAGGCCGCGGTCTTCCTCGCCTCGGACCGCGCCGCCAACATCACCGGTGTGCTGCTGCCCATCGACGGCGGATACGTGGCCAGGTGACGGACCGATGACAACGACCCACCTTCTCGACCGCGACCGGGTCCGCCGGCTGTTCGACCTGCGCAGCAGCTACAACGCGATCGCCGGCGGCGACTACACCGACGACCCGTACCCGGCGTGGCGGCGGCTGCGTGAGCAGGCGCCGGTGCACGAGGGCACCGTCCACGAGCTGACCGGCTACCAGGGCCAGGCCAGCTTCCACGGCCTGCCGGAGCCGGACCGCCCGCACTTCTCGACGTTCAGCTTCGCCGTCTGCGACGAGGCCTACCGCAACGAGGAGCTGTTCTCCTCGTCGACGAGCCTCGGCCTGGAGGGCGACGTCGGCGTCGGCGCCAGCCTGCTGACGATGGGCGGGAACCGGCACCGCCGCTACCGCGCCCTCGTCCAGCCGTCGTTCGTGCCGGCGAAGGCCAAGTGGTGGATCAGCCGGTACATCGAGGAGACGGTGCAGCTGCTGATCGACAGCTTCGTCGACGACGGCCGTGCCGAGCTCAACGTCGACTTCTGCGCGGCCATCCCGGTGCTGACGATCACCAGCAGCTTCGGCGTCCCGGTCGAGGAGGCGCTGGACATCCGCGAGGCGCTGCACCAGCCGGCGAAGGTGATCCAGCACCTCGCGCCGATCGTCGCCGCCCGCCGCGAACAGCCGCAGGACGACCTGATCAGCATCCTGGTCGAGGCGGAGGTCACCGACGAGGACGGCGTCCGGCACCGGCTGACCGACGCCGAGATCTACACGTTCGCCGTCCTGCTGCTGCTCGCGGGTTCCGGGACGACCTGGAAGCAGATGGGCATCACGCTGACCGCCCTGCTGACCCGCCCCGAGGTCCTGGCCGCCGTCCGGGAGGATCGCTCGCTGCTGCGGCCGGCGATCGAGGAGGCCGTGCGCTGGACGCCCACCGACCCGATGTTCTCCCGGTGGGTCACCGAGGACGTCGACTTCCACGGTGTGCACCTGCCCAGGGGGTCGGTGCTGCACCTGTGCATCGGAGCGGCGAACCGGGACCCGGCCCGGTGGGATCGCCCCGACGAGTTCGACCTGCACCGGCCGATGAAGCGCTCCCTCGGCTTCGGTGGCGGGCCGCACATCTGCCTGGGCATGCATGTCGCCCGCGCCGAGATGGCGGTCGGTATCGGCGCCCTGCTGGACCGGCTGCCGAACCTGCGGCTCGACCCGGACGCGGCGCCGCCGCGGCTGATCGGGATGTACGAGCGCGGAGCCACCGAGATCCCCGTGCTGTTCGGCTGACGACCGCGGTTCGGCTGATCCGCCGGAACTCACCTATCCCCTACCCGAGAGGCGACACCATGAGTTCACCGGGCTACCAGGCGCCCGACCTCGCTCTTGTCGGCGCCGAGCACGTCCGGCGCTACCGGGAGACCGGCGGCGAGGTCGGCTACGAGTGGAACGGAGTGCACATCCTGCTGCTCACCACCACCGGGCGGAGCAGCGGCCAGCCGCGCACCAATGCGCTGATCTTCGCCCGGGACGGGGACGACTACCTGGTCGTGGCCTCCATGGGCGGCGCGCCGGAGCATCCCCAGTGGTACCGGAACCTGCTCGCGAACCCGGCGGCGGAGATCCAGGTGCGGGCGGAGCGCTTCACGGTCCGTGCGGCGACGGCGTCCGACGCGGAGAAACCACGGCTGTGGGAGATCGTGACGAAGGTGTGGCCGAACTACGACGCCTATCAGGCGCGTACCGAGCGGCCCATTCCGGTGGTGGTCCTGTCACCGGTCTGAGCGCGGGTACTGTTCCTCCCATGGGCTGGGCTGAACGTGCCGCCGACCGGTCGCCGGTGGTGCATCGCTCCCGCTCCCGCAGCATCCAGCAGACGCGGGGCATCGTGGACGCCGCGCGCCGCCTGATCGCCGTCAAGGGATCCTCCTTCACGACCCAGGAGCTCGTGAAGGAGGCCGGCGTCGCGATGCAGACGTTCTACCGGCACTTCACGGGAAAGGACCAGCTGCTTCTCGCCGTCATCGAGGACGTCGTGGCGGAGAGCGCCCTGCGGTTCGAGGAGGCCGCGCGGGCCATTCCCGATCCGCTGTCGCGGCTGCGTTACTACCTGACTACCACGGTGGACGGCCTGTTCGAGGACATCGGCTGGTCCCGGTTCGTCACCTCCGAGCACTGGCGGCTGCGCGAGCGCTTCCCGAAGGAGATAGCGGACGCCGACCAGCCCTTCACCGACCTGATCGAACGGGAGCTGCGGGCGGCCCAGGACGCCGGCCTGCTGCCGCCGAGCGATGTGGGCCGGGACGCGGAGATGGTCGCCCGGGTCGTCATGTCCGTGTTCCACCACTACGCGTTCGCCCATGGGCGCTGGTCGCCGCAGGACATCGGTGACTATCTCTGGGAGTTCTGCCTGGGCGGGATCAGCCGGGCGGACAACCCCCGGCTGACCGCCCTCACCGTCGCACCGGGGGCCTCGGCGGGCCTGGAAACCGGTGGCCATCCGGCCGAGGAACAGCAGAACACCACCCCGTAGCTGTCGGCCGGGTAGCTGTCGGCCGAACGCCCGGCGGGCGAACACCGGCGGCCGAACGCCGGCCGCCCGGTCCACGCTCGCACCACCTGGTCCACACCTGCGCCCGCGGCCGCCGGGCCGCCCGACCACGGCTGGACACGGCCGGACACGGCTGGACACGGCCGGACACACCTCCTGGACACCGCGGCGCACCCTCGCGGCGCGGTCCACCCCGACGAGGCCTTGCCGCGCCGTCTCACCCGGCGCCGCCGTTACCTGAGGAGATCAGATGTCTGCGCACCGGTGGCCCATCCGACCCGTGCCGAGCGAGGTCACCACCGAATGGCGGCGAGCCGGCCTGTGGGACGACACGACCCTCGGCGTGAAGATCGACAGGGCGCTGCGGAACCACCCCGAGCAGCGGTTCCACGTCCATTCGCTGGAGCGGCCCTGGGAGGGGACCTTCGGCGAGCTGAGGGAGCGCGCCCTGGCGGTCGCCGGCGGGTTGGCGCAGCGCGGAGTCCGCCCGGGCGACGCGGTCGCCTTCCAGCTTCCCAACTGGGCGGAGGCCGCCGTCGCCTTCTACGCCACCTCGTTCCTGGGCGCCGTCGTCGTGCCGATCGTGCACTTCTACGGCGTCAAGGAGGTGTCGTACATCCTGCGCCGGACCGAGGTGGTCGCGTTCGTCACCGCCGCGCGCTTCGGCCGGCGGGACTATCTGGCGGATCTCCCGGCCGTGGTCGACGCCGCACCATCGGTGCGGGTGGTCGCCGTGGTCGGCAGCAGCGGCCAGGGCGGTGAGGGTGGCGGTGCTGGTGACGGTGCCGGCGGTCTCGCGTTGCCGGCGGGTGCCATCCCCTTCGAGGGGCTCGAAACGGGGCCCACCCTGCCCGGCCCGGTCGACACCGATCCGGACGGGCCCGCGGTCGTCGCCTACACCTCGGGCACGACCTCGGACCCGAAGGGGGTCGTGCACTCCCACAACACGCTCGGCGCCGAGATCGTGCAGCTCGACGACATGAACGCCGGCGGCGGACTGCCGTCCCTCGTCGGCGCCCCCGTCGGCCATTTCATGGGCATGCTTGGCGCGCTGCTCGTGCCGGCTGTGAACGACATGCCGGTGCATCTGATCGATGTCTGGGACCCCGCCCGGGTGCTGTCCACGATGCGCACCTGGGGGCTGTCGGCCGGGTCCGGGTCCACCTTCTTCCTCACCAGCCTGCTGGACCACCCCGACCTGACTCCCGAGCACCTCAGCCTCATGCGGTACGTCGGCCTGGGCGGTTCCGCGGTGCCGGTGGCTGTCGCGGAGCGGGCGACGGCGGCGGGCATCTCCGTGCTGCGCAGCTATGGCGCGACCGAGCACCCGTCCATCACCGGTTCGAAGCACGATCACGACGCCTGGTCGCGGCTGCGTACCGACGGCCGGCCGATGCCCGGTGTCGAGATCCGGCTGCTCGACGACGACGGCCAGCCCGTCCCGCCCGGCACGCCCGGGGAGATCTGGTCACGCGGGCCGGACTGCTGCGTCGGCTACACCGACAGCGAGATCACCGCCCGCGCGTTCGACGCCGAAGGCTGGTACCGCACCGAGGACGTCGGAGTTCTCGACGACGCCGGCTGCCTGACCATCACCGACCGGAAGAAGGACATCATCATCCGGGGTGGCGAGAACATCAGCGCCGCCGAGGTCGAGGAACTGCTCCTGCAGGTCGTTCCCGGCCTCGCCGAAGCCGCGGTGATCTCGGTTCCGGACGCGCGCTTCGGGGAGAAGGTCGGCGCCGTCCTGCGGATGACGCCAGCGGCGCCCGCTCCCGACCTCGACGCAGTCCGCGCGCTGCTCCTCGGTGCCGGGCTGGGCCGCCAGAAGCTGCCGGAGTATCTCGACACCGTCGACGACTTCCCCCGCACCTCCACCGCAAAGATCATCAAGGCGGAGCTGCGGCGGAGAATCTCCGCCCGCCTGGTCGCCGCCGGAGGCTAGGAACTGTTTCAGGAGCGCGTCGGAATTCGGGGGCAAACCCGGACTTGACCCGCCGCCTGCCTCGGCGCCCCCGGGGCCGGGTTGAGCAAGCCGTACGCCAGACTGCGGCGGTGCGTTCCTCGGCCTCGGGCACCGCTCCATGCGATGCGCCGGGCGGAAAAGGGGCAGGCAGTGGAACGGATAGACGGTGGCTGTTCGGGCGCGCCGGAACTCGCCGTCGATCCTCGGTTGGCAGTAGGCGAATCCGGGGGTCATGGGAATGTGATCCCGCGCGCTGCGGTGGATGAGGGCGATCGGCATACCGACCACCTGCGCGGGAAGACGTCGTCGCCCAGCCGGTAGCCATTGGAATGGCTGTGGACAGTACCGCCTGCGACGATGGCCAGGTTTCCTGATCGGGCCGACGAGGATCGCGCCGGTCTCTGCCGACGACAGCCGCCGCGGGCCAAAGCCGACCAGGGCGTGGTGGACATATCGGAGAACGCGGTGACCCGCTTCACCGGGACGCGGTTTTCTGCAGTGTGTCGGTGCGGCCCGTCAGTACACCCACCAGCCGATGAGGCGTGATGCGACAGTGCTGCCGCGGTCGGTCGGGAATTTCAGACGACTTGTATTGCGGCCGGATAGGCTGTTGTATCCATCTCAAAGGAACTCCGTGCCCCTGGCGCTGCCGGTGTCAGCATCCTGAACGTAGTCCGCCGCGTGCGGAGTAATCACCTCCTTCGCGTTGGACGTCCGTAGGGGCCGGGGCGTGGGTGCCGACGCTGACACGAACACGGACAGGATTTCCAGGTGTCCGCGGGGCGACTCGTTCGCGGCCGTTCCAAAAAGTCTCGGGCCAGTCGTAGGCATCCCGGAAACGTATGTGGCGCGATGCTTTCTCGGATGTGCTTCGGAAGTTTCTCGGCTCGCCCTTCTGTGCCGTGACGAAGCGACGGATGAACGGCTGCCAGGGGCGGGGCAGAAAACGTCCGTGCGTCGTCTCCCAGCATTACTGCTCCGGTGATCGGCTGCGGGCGGAAGCGTCCCCCGCAGTGCATCGATGTGCCTTCCTGAAGGCAGGCGAACAGCGAAGAAGGAGACCATGTTCCACACCAGGGGAAAACCTTTACCGCCGGTCGCGGACGGGGCCTGTCCAGCGACATCCACGAGACGGAACCTGTCGGTGCGCCACCACTACCGCCGCCACCGGCGGCCCTACCAGCAGCTCCGCCGCCGCCGCGCGCTGGTGGCTGTTCTCGCCGCCGGGGCGACGTTCGCGGCGGCGACACTGGTCGGGCTGGTCGCCGCCGCACCGGCGCAGGCAGCCACCTCGTGGCCCGGTGGCCGCTGGCAGCCCGGGCCGGCCCAGTACGGAATGACCGTGGTCTCCGACGTCCCGCTGCGGATGGACGACGGTGTCGTCCTCACCGCCGACATCGGGTACCCGGCGAACCCGCTGACCGGAAAGCGCCTGCCGGGCCGGTTCCCGGTGCTCGTCCAGCAGAATCCCTACATCTTCGGCGGGGAGCCGGACAGCTTCTTCGTGAGCCGGGGCTACATCTTCGTCTCGGTGGACGTGCGGGGCACGACGAACTCCCAGGCGCCGGACAACGGCCCGCTGGTCAACCCGCTCTTCGGCCCGCGGATCGCCAGGGACGGCGCGGCGGTGGTCGACTGGGCCGCCCATGACCTGGCGGGCTCGAACGGAACGATCGGCCTGTACGGCTGCTCCCAGCTGGGTATCAACCAGCTGTTCACCGCCGCCGCGGTGGGCCCGGACTCACCGGTGAAGGCGATCATCCCCGCCTGCGCCTCGAACGGCTACGACATCTACTTCGCCGGCGGGGTGCCCTCCGCCACGGTCCCGCTCTTCGCCAACTCCGCGTTGGGTGCGATAGGCGGCTCCAAACACCTGCCCGAGAACACGGCCTTCGGTGAGGCCCTCGTCGACGAGATCAGCGCCAGCGGCCCGCGCGCCTACAACGGGACCTTCTGGCAGGAGCGCACCACCTCCGCCGACATGGCCGAGCAGATTGTCCGCAACGGCATCCCGGCGCTGCTGTGGACCGGATGGCAGGCCTCCGAGAGCACCGGCGCCCTGGAGTTCTGGACCGCCCTGCAGAACGCCGCGCAAGGCCGCCCGGCTGATGCGTCGATGCGGCCCGGCCAGCCGACCACGGGCCGTTACCAGCTTCTCGTCGGGAACTGGGGCCACGGCAGCGGGCTGGACAAGAGCATCGAGCTCGAGTGGTACGACACCTGGCTGCGAGGCCAGAACACCGGCATCGCAGCCACCCGGACGCCCCTGCACCTCTACGAGAAGGGCAGCGACCGGTGGGTCAACGCCGCCAGCTACCCGCTCGTCGCCGACTACAGCCCCTACTACCTCGACGAGCGGTCCGGGTTCACTCCGAGGCCGTCCGGATCCGGCGGGACGGACACCGTCTCCTGGGGCCAGCCGGACCAGGCAGGCAACACGCTGACCTACACGACCGCGGCCTTCGCCGCCGGCACCACGCTGGCCGGTCCCGTCAGCGCCAGCATCTACGCCAGCTCGACCAACGCGAACATCGGCCTGATCGCCACCCTGGAGGACGTCGCACCAGGCGGTGCCGCGACCAGGATCACCTCCGGATCGCTGGTCGGCAGCATGAGCGCACTGGACGAGGACTCCTCCTGGCGTGACAGCAACGGCGACCTGACGCTTCCGGTCCATCCGTACACCGAGGACACGACGGTGCGGCCCGGGGAGGTGGGCCGGTACGACATCAAGATCAATCCGACGCTGTGGAGCGTAGCGCCAGGGCACTCTCTCCGGCTCGTCCTGAGCACCCAGGCCAGCTCCGACGACTGCGGTGGTCTCCTCGGCACGCCGCAGCCCTGCGCCTACACCGCCGCGCAGCAGGCCAGCCTCACCGGTGGCGGCTACCAGATCCAGCGGACCGCCGATCATCGGTCGGTGGTGAACCTGCCGCTGCTCTCGTACCGGAAGCTGCCCGCCGCCCCCAGCGGCCTGACTCCCACCAGCAACTGGACCGTCCTGCCGCTGGGCTGGTGACCAGACAGCCAGTCCCTTCGTGACCCGCGCACGCGGACAGACCATCCGGTTCCCATCGGAGACCAGCGTCTCCGGTGGGAACCGGGCTTGCCAGGGTCTCGTCACCTGTGACACCACCGGCACCGGCATCCGACGTCGTCATCCGCTATCCGACGTCGTCATCCGCTATCCGAGGTCGTCATCCGCTATCCGACGTCGTCATCCTCGGCCGCGCGATCCTCGGTGACGGCCTCGTCCGCCGCTCGTACTGCTACCAATCCGCGGGAGGGGGCGCTCCGTAGTTTCACGGAGGACTTGGGGTGGCGCTGCGGTGCATCGTGTGTCTGGCCCTGCACAGCTCGCCCTGCACAGCTCTGGAGGGGGGGCTGCCTGCCAGCAGGCGCGACACCATGCCCGCGCCGCCCTCCCGGAGGGCCGCCCTCCCGAAGGGATATGCCCGCATGCTCACGCCGTTCGACGACTACCCCGTGCACCAGACCGCCCAACCGGTCGCGCACGTCGGTGGCGGGCATCCTGATCACTACGACCGCTTCTGGTTCAACGGCTACGACGAGCACATGTTCTTCGCGGTCGCGCTCGGGCTCTACCCGAACCGCGGGATCATCGACGCGGCCTTCAGCGTGGTCCGCGATGGTGTTCAGCGGTCCGTGTTCGCCTCGGGGCGGGTCCCGCTCGACCGGACCCGGACCAGCGTGGGCCCGATCGCCGTGGACATCGTGGAGCCGATGCGGGTCAGCCGCATCCGGGTCGACGCGCCGGAGCACGGGTTGGTCGCCGACCTCACCGCCACCGCCCGCACCGCCGCCTACGAGGAGCCGAGGGCCACCCGTAACGACGGGACCTACCCGCTGATGGACGTCACGCGGGCAACCCAGATGGTGAGCTGGAGCGGGCAGCTCACTGTCGGCGGGCAGTCCATCCAGCTGGGCGCGGCGGGCACCGGTGACGGTGAGGTCGGCGTCGTCGGGACGAAGGACCGCTCGTGGGGCGTCCGCGGTCTGGGCGATCCCATTCCCGGCGCGCCCCGCCGCATGAAGCCCCAGACGTTCTTCCTCTGGGCTCCGCTCAACTTCCCGGACCAGTGCCTGCACTACACGGTGATGGAGGACGAGAACGGGCGGCCCTGGACGGAGACGGCGGCGGTACTGCCCGTGCTCGGCGACGGCAGCCCGGTCTTCGGGACGGAGGCGGACCTCGGCATCCGACGGCTACGCGGGGTGCGGCATGACGTGCGGTGGGTGGCGGGCCTGCGCCGTTCCGAAGGAGCCACCCTGGTTCTCGGGCCGGGCGAGGCGGTGGAGCTGGAACCGCTGCGCACCTTCCGGATGAAGGGCGTCGGCTACCTGCATCCGGTCTGGGGGCACGGCCGGTGGCACGGTGAGCTGGTCGTCGGCGCGGAGATGCACAAGGAATCCGAGCTGGACACCCTCGCTCCCGACTGCATCCACGTCCAGCAGGTGATGCGGGCCAGGTGGGGTGACCGGGCCGGGCTGGGCGTGCTGGAACAGCTCGTCATCGGTCCGCACGCGCCCAGCGGCTTCCGGAAGCTGTTCGACGGCGCCCCGGCGCGCCCGGAGGCCTGAGCCACCATGCCGACGAGTCACGAGCCGAGTCACGAGCCGGATCACGAGCCGGATCACGACGAGCCGAATCACGGGTGGAACGCCGGCGACCGGGTGCCGGTCGTCGACGATCCGGCCGCGGTGACCCCGCAGTGGTTGACCGCGGCGCTGCGTGCCGGCGGCACCGAGGCCGAGATCATCGCTGTCAGTCACGAGGCCATCGGTACCGGCCAGCTCGGCGCCAGTTACCGCTTCCACCTGCAGGCCCGCCCCGGGCAGGACGGGAGCGCCCCGAGCACCGTCGTCATCAAGATGGCCGCCGGTGACCTCAGGACCCGGTCGCTGATCGCCACGGCCTATCGGCAGGAGACCGGCTTCTACCGCGTGTTCGCCCCGTCGGCCCGGATCCGGGTGCCGCGCTGCTGGTATGCGGGCCTCGCCGACGACGGGCTCAGTTTCACCCTGGTCCTTGAGGACGCCCATCCCGCGAGCCCGGGACGACAGGTCCAGGGGTGCACGACCGACCAGGCGACCGCTGCCGTGCGCAACCTCGCCGGCCTGCACGCGCCGTTCTGGAACGACGACACCCTCACCGAACAGGCGACCTGGCTGCGGCGGACGAGTGAGACGGCGCTGCGCTCCATGCGGGAGGTGCTCGTCAGCGCGGCCGACACCTTCGTCGCCCGCTTCCGTGCCGACCTCTCGGTGGCGGACGCCGACGTACTGCTCCGAACCGCCGACCAGATCGCGCGGTGGGGCCGGCGGATCCGGCACCGCACGTCGCTCATTCACGGCGACTACCGCCTCGACAACCTCCTGTTCACGGCCGACGGTCAGGTGGTGACGGTCGACTGGCAGACCCTTGAGGCCGGCTTTCCCGGCCGCGACCTCGCGTACTTCCTGTCGACGGCGCTCCCTGCCCCGCAGCGCCGTCGACAGGAGACGTCACTGGTGGCCGCCTACCATGAGCGGCTCCTGCGGCACGGCGTCACGGACTACCCGCTCGACGCCTGCTTCGAGGACTACCGCCTCGGCACCCTGCACGGACCGATGACGGCGATGATCGGCTGCGTGTACGCGCCGGGGACGCCGACGGAGAGCTCGGACCAGATGTTCCTGTCGATGGCGACGAACTGCGCCGCCGCGATCCGCGAGCTGGGCACCCTCGATCTGCTCTGACAGAGAGACCTGCTCTGACGGACAGGTGTCGGGGCGGGACGTCGTTCTCCGTACCGCCCCGACAGTTCAGTTCAGATCAGATCGTCAGCAGTCCGCTGTGGATGTCGGGCTCAGGCGAACGGGGTCGGCATGATGTGGACGGGCGTGAGCTCCACGTATGACTTGCCGGTGACGGACTGGCCGTTGATGGTGCCGGTGACCGTCGACGCGCCCTCCCAGTAGGACGACTGCGGAATACCCGGGATGAACAGTTCCTGGCCGGCGAGCCGGGGGGTGACCGTCAGCGTGCCGCCGGGAACGTTGACCGTCCACTTCGCCGGGTAGACGGCCCCGGTGTCGGGGCTGGTCCAGCTGCCCTGCGGGGTCTCGCTGATCGCCGTCGGCGCGAGGTTCGTGGTCGAGCCGTTCGCGTTGACCTTTGTTCCGACAACCTGGACGACCTGGCCGTACATGTCCTTGATGAAGTACAGCATGTACTGGGTGTTGTTCGTCAGCTGGATGCTGAACCAGTCCCAGTTGCCGATGCCGTTGTTGAAGTCACCCCACTGGTGGTCCTGCCAGCCGATACCGGTGATGTACACCTTCACCCCGTGGTCGGTGACCGTACCCAGGGCCAACAGGTTCGTCTGGGAGTAGTAGGCCGACTCGCCCCACGGGCCGTAGGGGATCACGCCGGCGGTTCCGTGCAGGGCGGTGGGCGTCGACTGGCACAGCGTTATGTCGAGGGCGTAGCTGTTGTCGGCGAAGCTGCCGGTCAGGTGGTTGACGCCGTTCTTGCCGTCCGCGTGCAGCAGGCCGACGGTGTTGTCGTAGCCGCCGCCGGCCGGCACGACGTCGGCCTGCGTCGCCACCGTCATGATGTCCTGTTTGAAGGTCTTGCGGGTGAGGTCGGTGATGGCGAACTGGCCGTTGTAGTCGGCGGTCGCCGGCTCGGTTCCCCGCGCGTCCGAGCGGATGATCGTGTGCTCGAACCCGTACTCGTGGTACTTGCCGAAGGTGTCGAAGCCCTGCAGGTGCCCGGTGAAGTACCACCACTCCATGGACGAGTCCGGGTGCGCCGCCTCGTCCGCCGGCAGTACGACCGCGGGCATCGCGGCGGTCGCGCTCTGGCTGTTCAGCACGAGCAGGAGCGGAGTGCACAGGGCGCCGAGGACCAGCCCTAATCGCCTGCGCTGACGCCGCCCGGGCGATAATTTGGTCAGTTTCATTTACTGCCTCCCTGGAGGGTGGTGAAAAGGGGAGCGAGAGGTCATGTCGCCCCGCGCTGCATGCGGTCCCGGCCGCCGGCGGATGTCGCTCTTTCCCCGCCGGTGCGGAACGTGGGGATCAGGATGCCGAGGGCGATGCGGGAAGTCCTCAGTGAAACTACGGACGATCCGCACGGCTGATAGGTAGTTCGCGGTGAGTTGACGCCCCTGCCGGCGGGCCCGAGGATGACCCATGCCCGTACGGCCGCTGAATCCCGCACTGCCCGGGGAACGCACCAGTTTCGTGGGCCGGGGGCCGGAGCTCACGGAGCTTCGGCGCCTGCTCGGGCGGCACCGGCTGGTGACGGTCACCGGCCCCGGCGGAGTGGGCAAGTCGCGGCTGGCCCTGCGCGCGGCGGCGAAGGCCCAGCGGACGTACCCGGGCGGTGTCCACGCCGTGGAGCTCGGTGAGCTCCACGACCCCGACCTGCTGGTTCCCACGGTAGCGGCGGCGCTCGACAGCCGGCCGCGTGACGGTGCGTCCGCCATGGAGGCGCTGAGCGAGCACCTCGCGTCCAGGCTGCTGCTGGTCCTGGACAACTGCGAACATCTCGTGGCGGCCTGTGCCCACCTGGCTGACGAGCTGATGGGCCGGTGCCCCGACCTGCGTCTCGCCGTGACCAGCCGGGAGTCCCTGCGGATCCCGGGCGAGGCCACCTACCTGGTGAAGCCGTTCGACGTCGCGCAGGAGCATGCGCCCGGCCGCGCCGCCGATCGCGACGCGATGATGCTGTTCCTGGACCGGGCCCAGTCGGTCCGGTCCGATTTCGAGCTCACCGACGGCAACCGGGCCGCGGTCTGGGAGATCTGCCGCCGGCTGGAGGGCATGCCCCTGCCCATCGAGCTCGCCGCGATACGGACCCGGGCGCTGTCACCGGCGGAGATCCTCGCCCATCTCGCCACCGCCACCGCCACCGGGGCCGGTACCGGTACCGGTACCAACACCAGGATCCTGCGCCAGGACGGCCGGGGCGTCACCACCGTCCGGCAGAGCTCCCCGCAGGCCTGCGCCGGCTGGAGCTACGAACTGTGCACCGGGCCGGAACGGCAGTTGTGGGCTCGCCTGTCGGTGTTCGCCGGCGGCTTCGACCTCGACGCGGCCGCAGGTGTCGGCGGTGACGGGCTTGCCGAGCCTCCACTGGACCTGGTCTTCACCCTGGTGGACAAATCCGTCCTGACGTTCGAGCCGGGACCGGAACGCGGCCGCCTGCGGCTGCCGGAGATGTACCGGGAGTACGGGCAGGACAGACTCGCGGAGCAGGGCGAGACGGAGGCGTTGCGGCGCCGGCACCGAGACTGGTTCTCCGCCGTCGTGAGTCAGGCCAGGGACGAGGGTGCCGGTGCCGGGTGGTCGCGGTGGCTGAGCCGATTACGTCGGGACCACGCGAACCTTGACCGGGCCCTCGGTTACTGTGCCGCCGCGGGTGACGGCGACGCCGGGCTGGAGCTGGCCAGCTCGCTGCACCGCTACTGGGTGGCCGACGGCCGGTTCGCCGAGGGCCAGCGATGGCTGACCACCTTCGTCGACCAGACCGAGGGCGAGGGACCGGGCTGTCTGCAGGCCCTGCACACCGCGGGCTGGCTGGCCGCCATGCGCGGTGACATCACCTCCGCCGAACGGCTCCGGCTCGACGCCGCGCGGCTGTCCGCCCGCGAGGGCAAAAGCGGCGGCGAGGCGCTCATCACCCAGCTCGACGGGCTCGGCGCGCTCTACTCCGGCCGGCCCGGAGCGATCGAGGCGCTGACACTCGCGCTGGCGCAGTTCCGCCGGGACGGCGAGCTCGACCATCTGCAGGAGACGCTGTCCCTGCTCATGCTCGCGGTCGCGTTCGGCGCCGACTCCGGCGACGCGGAGGACTACCACCGCGAATGGACCACCATCGCGGCCGCGCTGGACGAACCTCGGCTGCGTTCGTACGCCGACTGGGCCTACTCGATCGCCACCTGGAAGGCCGGTGACGCACGGTGCGCCCGCGAGATCGCGCGGGCAGCCCTCGCCGACGGGCGTGGCAGCCTCGACAGGCTGGGTATCGTCCTGCTGCTGGAGGCCGTGGCCTGGTTCGAGAGCAGCCTCGACGAGCACGCCACCGCCGCCCTGCTGTTCGGCGCCGCGGACAGTCTGTGGGAGCGGATGGGCACCTCGACCACCGCCCTGCCCGGGCTGTTCCGCTGCCGCCAGCGGGCCGAAGCCACCGCCCGGCGGTCGCTGGGCCGGCGGGCGTTCGAAACGGCCTGGGCGCGCGGCGCTGTGCTGGAGCTGGAGGAGGCCTGTGCCCACGCGGTCAGCGGCCGGAGTCCCATCGTCGCGGTGCCAGCGGTCACCAGCGGCGGTGCCCCGACCGTGACCGCCCCGCTGACGGCACGGGAACGCCAGGTGGCCGACCTGCTGGCCCGCGGCCTGAGCAACCGGGAGATCGCGGACACCCTGAAGGTCTCGCCCCGAACCGCCGAGGCGCACGTCCAGCAGATCCTCAACAAGCTCGGCCTCCCCACCCGCGCCCGGGTCGCCGCCTGGCTCGCCGAACACCGCCTGTGAGGGAGCACCCCCGCCTGGAAGCATGAGCGCTGGGGGCGCGATCGGAGACCGCGCGCGCAGGGCCGGGCTCCGCTCAGCCTGGCGCGTCAGCCTGGCGTGGAAGCGGCAGCGGCGTAGCGGGCGGTGCCGTCGGCGACCGCGGCGTGGACGGCGCGGGCCAGCCGTGCCCCCCACTCGGAGCGCGGGCCGCAGTACTCGGCCTGCGCCCGGCTCGCACGCGTGACTTGTGGGCTGTCCGTGGCTCCTGGGCCATCTGGGCAGCAGACCACGATGGCGTCCGACGCGGTGCCGGTGCCGGGCATGCCGGCCTCCAGCAGCGCCTGGCTTTTGGCCTCGGTCGCCGTGATGACGGCGTTGACCATCGCGGCGTCGCTCAGCCGCACCGGCAGCAGGCAGACCAGGTTGACCGTGCCAGGGCGCCATCTGGCCGCCGGCAGCGACAGGCCTTCCGATGCGGCGGCCCAGGTCGGGTACGACAGCCCGACCGTCGCGTCGCAGCGGACAGCGCCGTCACTGGCACTGGTCATCTGCCGGGTGTTCGCGGCGGTCATCAGCCCTGCACCGGCTCCCGCCGGCAGGCCGAGCCCGGCGGCGATCTCGCCGAGATGAATGGCAGGGTCGTCACGGCGGTAGTTCAGCGCCACCTCGGCGTTGATGACCCACTGGCCGCGGGTGAGCCCGCCGCCGAGCACCGCGCTGGAAATCATCCGCACCGGCGCGGCGAACCGCCAGACAAGCACCGGACGCCGCTGCCCGGTGCCGTCGTCGTGGTGCTCGTGCTGGTCGAGCCGCACCGCCAAGGCCGGATGGGCCGGCACCTCGGGTGCGTCCGCGGTGCTGGTGAGGTCGACGCTCACTGTGGTCGCACTGCCGACGTACTCACCGGCGCCGACGAACCGGTGCGGGAGCCGGACCGGCCTCGCCGAGCGGGGGCGGCAAGCCTGTGGGTTCTGCTTCTCATCGTCATCATCGGCTCCTCGCCACACCTTAGCGAGATCGAGCCGCCGCCTCCGGCCGAGTCCGAGTCCGAGACCGAGTCCGAGACTGGGGCCAGCGGCGCCATGGTCCGCGGACCCGCCCATCTTTTACGCACGTATAGCATTGTGGGCTGGGGCTTGAGGCGGCACTGGCTTGAGACGGCACTGAGAGGTTCCAGATGACGACACCCCGCCGGGTTGGCACGGAGACGTCGAAGACGCGCGCGGTGCTCTTGGACAGCGCCGAGCGTCTCATGCTCGGCGAGGGGTACGCGGCGGTCACCTACCGCGGCGTGGCAGCCCGGGCCGGGGTGACCTCCGGCCTCGTCCAGTACTACTTTCCGACGCTGGACGACCTTTTCCTCGCGCTGGTCCGGCGCCGGACGGAGCAGACCCTGAGCACGCTGGTCGAGGCGTTGCAGACGGGTCAGCCGCTACGCGCGCTCTGGGAGTTCTCGAACAACCGGACGGCCGGAGCCCTGATCGCGGAGCTGACGGCACTGGCGAACCACCGCAAGATAATCAGGGCCGAGATGGCGGCGGTCGGGGAGAAGGTCCGTGCGCTGACGCTCGAGGCGCTGGCCAGATCGTCGAACGACTACACGGTTCCGCTGGAGAACATCCCGGTCGAGGTGCTCGTCTTCCTGGTGACCAGCAGCCCGCGGGCGATAATCACCGAGCAGTCGGTGGGCATGTCGACGTCCCATGCCGAGACGCTCGAGTTCGTCGAGCGTTACCTCGACCGAGTCGAGCCCCGCCAGTCGGACAGCTAGCCCCGACGGCGTTCGCCTTCACGTCGCTGTGGGGGTGGATGCCGGTTTCAGGTCGTCGTCGAGATCGAGTTGCAGCGCTCCCATCATGAATGCGGAGATCTCGTAGGCGCCGACGGTGAGAACGACGTCCAGGAGCTGCTGCGTGTCGAGCTCGGCCGCGAGGGCCGCCCAGGTCGGGTCCGTGATCGTGCCGCCGGCGATCAGTTCGTCGACGGCGCGCAGCAGCGCGGCGTCGAGGGGCTCCCAGAACGGGGCGTCGGGCCCGAGGGCGATACGGCCGATCTCACTCTCGGTGAGGCCGGCGTCCAGGCCGACGGGAACGTTCTGGGCCCAGACATAGCCACACCCGCGGACGGCCGCCACCCTGATGATGAGCAGGTGCCGCTGCCGCGCGGTGAGGGTGGTGCCCCGCATGACGTGGCCGTTGAGGGTGAAAAGCGCCCGCGCGAGCTCCGGATGATGGGCGAACGTCCCCAGCGAGTTGAGCGCCCTGGGGCGACCCTCCCGGTAGGTGGCCGGGTGGCGAGGCTCGGGCGGGGTCATCGCGGCCAGCGCGTCCCGCATCCGCGCCGGCCACTGCCGGGGCGGGATGGGTTCGACTCGTGCCATTCTTCAGGGCTCCTTCCGGCTTGTCGCTTCGCCGCTTTCCTGTCGCTTCGCCGTTCGTCGCTCGCCGCTTTTGCCGGCTACCAGCGCGCGGGTGCGGGGGAGTCGAGGCGGAGCGGTCGCTGGTAGGCCAGGTCGTGCTGGTCCCGGGTGCCCTTCAGGTAGCCCTGCCGTTGGAACGCCGGCGTCTGCAGCGCCGAGGCGTCGGCCGTGAGCATGAGCTCGACGGTCGACCGCCGCAGGCTGATCTTCCAGGTGCCGTCGCGTCGTTCGAGGCGGTCGAGGTAGCGGCCGTTGATCAGGGTCGCGGTCCGGCCGTCGGGGCTGAGCAGGGTGACCAGCACGTAGCTTTCGGCGTGCGCGACGTCTCCGTCGATCTCGCAGCTGTGGGTCGTGATGTTGTGCAGGTGCTGCTGTGAGGTGGCCGCGTGCACGGTGTTCGCCCAGGCGCCGTACTCCGGCCCGGGGTTGGTCTTCGCGCCGTGCTCGTCGACGCCGTCCGGGTGATAGGTGCCCGAGATCAGGTCGAGGTCGTGGCGGTCGCAGCCACGGGCATGGTCGGCGATGCAGTCGATGATCGCTGTGCGGTCGGTCAGGTACTGGACCTGACGGCGGAGGCCGTCGAGCTCGCCGTGCTCGCTGTTCTCGCCGTGCTCGCTGTTCTCGCCGTGCTTGCCGTTCTCGCCGTGCTTGCTGTGCTTGCCGTTCTCGCCGTGCTCGTCGTCGGGCATGCGCGCTCCTTCGATGGCCGGAGTCGCTGGCGGGATTCCGGCGGGGTGCGGGCCCTCAGCCCTGCACATCGGGACCATACACATGTATAAAAGGATGCGTCCACGATTTTGAGAGCGTGATTCTCTTGCGCTCGCGGGCTCCGATGAGACCGCGGGCCCGCGAACGCGCTCGGCCCGGCCCCGGGAGGCAGCCATGCGTATCGGTCTGACCGGAGGCGCGTCGACGCCCGACAAGATCGTCAAGCAGGCCCGCCAGGCGGAGCGGGACGGGTTCCACGCGCTCTGGTACGCCAGCGTCGTCACCGGGGACCCGCTCGTCGCGATGGCGCTGGCCGGGCGGGAGACGTCCAGGATCGAGCTGGGCACCGCCGTGCTGCAGACCTACCCGTGCCATCCGCTGCTGCAGGCGAACCGGGCCGCCTCGGTCGTCGCGACCATGGGCCGGCCCGGATTCACGCTCGGCCTCGGGCCGTCGCACGAATCGGTCGTGCGCGACGCGTACGGGATGTCCTACGACCATCCGGGGCGCAGCACCGAGGAGTACCTGACGATCCTCGGCCCACTCCTGCGCGGCGAGGACGTCGACTTCCAGGGGCAGGACTGGTCAACCCGCAGCGCGGGACGGATGACGCCGCTCACCCATCCGGTGCCGGTCCTGCTCGCCGCCCTGTCGCCGCGCCTGCTGCGCATCGCCGGTGAGCTTGCCGACGGCGTGGTGCTGTGGATGGCCCCGCCGAAGGCCATCGAGACGCACATCGTGCCCCGGCTGTCCGCCGCGGCCTCGGCTGCCGGGCGACCGGCTCCCCGCGTTGTCGCGGGCCTGCCCGTGGCCGTCCACGATGACCTTGCCGAGGCCCGGGAGGCCACCGCCGCGACCGCTGCCGGGTATGCGGGCATGCCGAACTACCAGCGCATTCTCGCTCTCGGTGGCGCCGACACCCCCAGCGACGCCGCCATCGTGGGCGACGAGGCCTCCGTCCGGGCGCAGTTGGAAGCGCTGATCAGCGCCGGCGCCACCGAGGTCTGGGTGAACATCGTCCCGGTCGGAGACACCCGGGAGGCGCGGGTCGCCTCCCTGCGCCGCACTACCAGCCTGCTGCAGGAGCTCCTCGACTAACGCCTGCCCGGTAGCCCGGTAGCCCGTTTGTCAAGTCGCAAGAGTGAACGATTCGGGTCGTTCCGGCGACCGAAATCCTTCTTTCTTGCGGATCACCAAGTGAATCTCTGCCCTTTTTGAGATGAAATGTCGGTGCTGCGCGGCGGTGCGGCGGGATCATCGTTGGGTGGTGGCCGTGGGTCGGGTGTGGCCGCGTGGGGCGGGCGCCGCCCGTGGGTCGGGCGGACGTATCGTCACGAACGGTTGCCGCGCCGGCACCCTTCCTGGCACGCTGCAATTTGTCGTATGCAAATTGCGCATCCGGCCTCCCGGTGGAGTTGAATCCGTCAGGATGAGTACCGACCCAGGGCAGGGAAGGTGAGGCGGCCGCCATGGCGACCAACGCCGTCGTCGCGCGCAGACGACTTGCGCTGAGCCTCCGGGAACGGCGGCTGCGGGCCGGCCTGACCTTGGAGGAGATGGCCCGCCGGATGGAGTGCTCGCCAGCCAAGATCAGTCGGATGGAGACCGGGCGCACCGGCGTGCGCGTCGCCGACCTGCGAATGATCGCCGACGTGCTCGGGCTCGGGCCGGCCGACCACGAGGCGATGATCGAGCTGGTGCGCCAGGCCCGAGGTCGGGAATGGTGGCATGAGTTCGCCGACATCGTCCCCGAGGGGTCGGCCACGCTTTTCGGCCTCGAGGACGGCGCGCCGGCCATCAGCCAGCACAGCACGTCGATCGTGCCCGGCTTGCTGCAGACCCCCGAGTACGCCCGCGCACTGATCTCCTCGGTGGAGGGGATCACCGCCGACCTGGTTGAGCGGCGCCTGGCGCTGCGGCTGCGTCGCCAGCACCTGCTGGACCGTCCACAGCCCCCGCGGCTGGACATCGTCCTGGACGAGGCCGTGCTGTGCCGGGTGATCGGTGGCGCCGAGGTGATGGCTGGCCAGTGCCGCCATCTGCTCGCGCGTGCCGCGGCCCCGCATGTGGTCCTCCGGGTGGTGCCGTTCGACGCCGCCACGCACGCCGCGGAGGGCGTCGGTTTCATCATCTTCGAGTTCGACGGCGAGGAGGATGTGATGACTCCGGTCGTCTTCGCCGAGCAGCTGAGCCGGAGCACCTTGATCGATGACCCTGATGAGGCGGGCGGCTACCGGACCGCGCTTGCCGGCGCGCGCAGCGCCGCGCTGACGCCGGAGCGCTCCCTCGAGCTGATCGCCGCGCGGGCCGCCGGGCTGCGCTGACCCGCCGGGCTGTGCCGGTCTGCACAGACCTGTACGGACCGGCGCTGACCTGCGGCCTGCCTCTTGACCCGCCGGGGGTACCTGGGCTCGCCGCCGTCCCTCTCCCCGTGTGGGACGGCGGCGAGCCTTGCGTCCGGCCGGACGTCTCGGTGGCGGTTGGCCAGATTGCCGACCAGGCGGAAGCCTCGCGCAACTTGCGAGATGCAACTTGCAAGCTGCAGTATTGCGGATGCGTCCACCGATCTCAACGAAATGCCGGTCGTGGCCGGATGAACTGTGCGACCGGCCGGGTTGGCCGGCCCTCAGGTGACTCAGATCAGCGGCAGCTCGAACTCACCGTTACGAACGCCGCGAAGGAACGCCTCCCATTCCTCGGGAGTGAAGCGCAGGACCGGCCCGTCGAGGTCCTTCGAGTCGCGCACGCCGACACCACCCGGCTCGAGCTGCACGTCCACACAGGTGTCCGCGGCGCCCTGACAGAAGCTGCTGCGCAGCCAGGCGCGGTCGGCGGAGGCAGCGGCAGCGGCGGGGGCGGAGGTGACGGGATGCGACGCGCTGTCCAGGTGCGCGGGGCGGAACATGAACACTCCTTGATGGAAGGCCGGGACGATCGGCCGAGGCGGAGCGAGTCTCGCGGGCTCCGGACCACCGTCGGTGGACACTACGATCACACCTTTTCGTGGCCTGTTCCGAAAGGCTGCGCTGGCGCAGTGTCCGGTCAGCGCAACCAGGCCGGTGTGCGGCGATAGGCCGCGAACGCGGGCGGTGCGAGGTAGCCGGCCTGGACGAGGACGTAGAGGTAGTCGGGGTTGGTCAGCCCCACCCGGCGGTGCAGGCCCAGCCGTACCGCCCGCTCGTGGACGTGTCGGAGCCGTTCCCGTACCGCGCTCTCGCCGATACCGAGGCGGCGGGCGGCGGCGTCGAGCTGCATGGGCTGTGCGGGCAGCCGCGGCGGCCACTGCAGCAGCTCGTTGAAGACCAGCCGCACCGCCTCCTCCTGCGGGCCGGACAGTGGCAGCGGAGGCTCGGGGCTGACGGTCCAGGTGGTCGTGGGCGGTTGGGCCCGCGGGCCCTGGGTCGTCACCGTTGCGGTGTCCGCTTCCAGCAGCAGCCAGTGATGGGCCGGATCACTGGTGTCGGGCCCTTGGCGCTTCGCCCCGCCGAGCAGGCGGATCGCGAGCCGCGGCCAGCGCAGGAACTGGCGCCCGGTGATGCGCTGCGGCGCCTGGCCCCAGGGGTGCAGCATCGCGCCGTTGAGGTTGAGCACGTTGATGTCCCAGCCGTCCTCGGCGGCCGTCACCTCGATCGCCTTTCGGGAGATCCCCCGGTTGAGGACCTCGACGCCGAGCCTGAGCTCGCCCTCGCGGCCGACGACAAGTGTTCGGCCGACCTCGACGGACAGCCCGACGGGCACACACGACCGGCCGGGCTCGTACTCGTAGGCCAGGATCCACCGCTCACCCGCGCTCATCGTGCCGATACCCCGCTCTCCCGACTCCGTTTCGGTGGTTGCCGCGCGAACGGTATTTTTTCGATCCACCGCCTCGCCGGGTCCGGCGGGTGCGCCCGCGATGGCGGGATGATGCTGGGGTGTAGTGACTCCGCGGGTGGGAGCGTCAGGAGATCCCGACAGGTGTCGGCGGCGCGCGGTTCCGCAGGCGGACGACAGCCTCAGAAGATCGCCGGTGTCCGCCGATGATCGAGGTGAAACCGCATCGGCTCGGTGAGAGTGGACGACTCGGAAATCCCGGATCGCCGCGGTCGGTTCGGGCGCCCTGAGGCCGGTCGTCATACCTGGTGGGTGGTGACGGATTGCCCGCCCCCGGCCTGCTTGGCCTTGTACATGGACATATCCGCGGCGTTCAGCAGGCGGTCCGGACTGGTGCGGCCCGCGTCCGAGATGGCGACTCCCGCGCTGGCGGTCACCGTGTGGAGGACGCCCTCCACCGAGATCGCCTCGCCCAGGCGGGCGATGACCCGGCGGGCCAGCCGCTCCATCTGGCCGCGGTCGCGCACCTCGGTGCAGACGATGGCGAACTCGTCCCCGCCCAGCCGGCCGACGAGATCGGTGGGCCGGACGGCCCCTGACAGGCGGTTGGCGACGGCGCGCAGAACGGCGTCCCCGGCTGTGTGGCCGTGGTTGTCGTTGATTGTCTTGAAGCCGTCGAGGTCGAGGAAGATAACCGCGACGGAACGGCCCTGGCCGCGGGAGGGGTCGAGGGCCTGGCCGAGGTGGTCGAGGAGCGCTGCGCGGTTGGCCAGCCCGGTCAGGTCGTCGTGCTGGGACCGGTACCGTAGCTGGCGTTCCGCGGCCAGCCGCGTGGTGGCGGAGACCAGGACGTCCGCGATGGCCCGAACATGTTGTTCGTCGTCCGCGACGTCCACAACGTCCGCGGGTGCGCCGGCGGTGTCGGTAGTGGTGTCGGTGTCGGCGCCGGTGCTGGGCCGCTGCACCACGACGACCCGTGCCGACCGGCGGCCCTGCCCCGCGCCCGCCACCAGTGTCTGCCAGCCTGGGACGACGGACGCGTACCGGATGTCGCCGGCCGCGGGGGTGTCACTGGTTCCGGCGAGGTGGGCGGCCACGAGGCTGGCCCAGCCGGGGGGTGGGCCCAGCGCCGCTCCGGGCACCGTGCAGGCCATCGGAGCCGTACAGCCGACATCCCACAGTGAGACGTGCGCGTTCAGTGAACCGGCGAGTGTTCGCACTGCCAGGCGCCACAGTGCGGCCGAGTCGGCGGTCTCAAGAGCCTGATGGGCGAACCGCGCGACGACGGCCTGTCGGGTGCGGGTCCGCTCACGGGCCGTGACATCCACCCCCACCCCGACCATCCGGGTCACCTTGCCGTGGGCGTCCAACAACGGGGTGAGGCTGACATCGACCTGGCCGCCGACGGCGGCGGCGGTGGTACGTGCGACGACGTGGCCGGACTGCGCGTCGCGCAGAAGCTCGATGAGCTCCTTCTCGTCGGCGAAGACCTCGAAGACGGAGGAGACCGTCGACTGTGCCAGCCCGGCGACAGCTCCCGGGGCGATACCACCGCCACCGATCAGCACCCGCCCGGAGGCGTCCAGCAACGCGAAGCTGACCGGGCTGTGGGCGAGGATCGTCTGCACCTGCTCGCGCAGCAGGTCGCCGTCGGCGCGGTCCTGGAGGAAGCACGCGCAGTCAGCGCGTCCGGGCCCTGATGCCAGTCTGGTCATCACGACCGGCATCGCGGAGCCGCCCGGCCGCCGGATCACCATGGCGTGGCGGTCTGGCGAGGAGTGCTGGTCGCGAGGGAGCAGCTCGTCCCACTCGTCGAAGGACAGCTGGGACATCAGCGGGGTGCCGAGCAGTTCGGGCCGGTCTCGGTCGAACAGGGCGACCGCGCGGTTGTTGAGATAGGAGATGCGCTCGTCCGGCGGGGTGACCACTACGACGCCGACCGGCAGGTCGTCGACCAGCTTGCGCCATCGCACTGTTCCTCCCGCCGCCCCGCCGGGTTTCCCATCCATCGGGACCTACCCAGGGCTACGCGGGGGCTATCGCGCCGCTGAGGCTGTCCGCCCGGTGCGTACTGGTCAGGGGCCGGGCGGACACCGGACGTGTCAGGACACGGGCTGCACCTGCCCGCAGATCGGGGCGTCTCCGACGACCTCGAAGTTCTGCCCGCTGGAGTCCACCCGGACAAGGTTCAGGCAGGCGCTCGGCAGCGTGTAGTCGGTCAGGTTCGCGGCCGGGCGCACCAGGCCGCCCGCGTCGTACTGCAGGACCGAGCGCAGCGCGCCGATGAAGCCGTCCCGGGTCGGGCAGGCCCCGGCCGCGTTCAGGCCGCGCAGCATCAGGTCGGCTGCCAGCCAGCCGTTGAGTGCCAGCTGGCCCTGCTGCGTGGAGACCTCGGGGGCGTACTGCGTGAGCGCCGCGTAGAACTCCTGGTGGGCGGGCAGCTGCAGCTCGAACGGCGCGGTCACCTGCGCGACGTACATGCCCGCGTACGCGCTGCCGCCGGACCGCAGGGTCTCCTTGTCGTACCCGTTGGGGAACAGCGGGACGGTGATCTGCGCACCCTGTGCCCTGAGCGCCGGTGCGAGCCCGGCCCAGATCTCAGGGGTGATGACACCGGTCACGATGTCGGCCTTGCTGCTGGCGATGGCCCTGGCCAACGTGGTCATGCTCAGGAGCGGGTCGAGCTGGAGATTCTGGTAGACGGTCTGGATGCCCTCCCGCTGCATGCTGGCGGCGATGGTGGTGGCCAGCTCCTGCGACGAGGGAACTCCTACCACCGCGAGCACCGCCGCCCGGGTGCCACCCAGGTTGTGGGCGATCTGGCCCCACGCGCTGGTCACCGCGCCCTGGCTCAGCAGCGAGCTCCAGGTGAACATGTTCCGGTGCTGGGTCCAGGCGACGGAGGGCCCGACTCCGGTGACCGGCACGCCCTGTTCTTCCAGGTACTGGGCTGAGCTGCCCTCGGCTACCGACGCCTCCACGACGGAGAAGACCTGTTCCCCCTCGACGAGTCGCTGGGCCTCGGTGCGGTTGCTGTCCGCGGACGCCTGGTCATCCGCCCAGATGGTGCTGATCTCGCGGCCGTGGACCCCACCGCGGGAGTTCTCGAGCGCGAAGCGGGCCGTGATCCCGCCGCGAAATCCCTGGAACGACGACGAGAAAGGCCCCGTGTCCGGGTACATGACGCCGACCTTGACGGCATCCTGTGTCACCCCCGGTGAGGTGCATGCCTGCGCGGCTTCGCCACCGTCCTTGTCCGCGCCGCCGCCCGTGCAGGCGCCCGCGACCATCACTGCCGCGCTGAGCAGGGTGGCAGTCACCGACCTGCGTAACCTTCGTCGTCGGTCCCGAGGAGAGCCGGTGCCGACGGTACGACTACGGGCACCGTTCCCCTCTTCCGGCGCGGCGGTACGCGGCGTGTGCACAGGAAGCCCCCCACCTGGTGATGCTGGTCGCAGAACTGTCAGTTCGAGGTTCGCGGACTATATCGACCAGACCGGGGCGTGGGGTATCCCATCGGGGCAGGTCAGGGCCATCGGGCTGCTGATCAGCGGTCTCCCGTGGGGCTGCGTTTACGCCCGGGGACTTCCGAACAGACCTGCGTCAGGTGCAGGACGCCGGGCCGCGACGTGGGAGGTTCCGCCGATGATGGCTTTTGGGCCGCGGAGGCCCTGTGACCTGGGCCGTCGAAGTGACCCGGATCGTCGGAGTGACCTCGGCGGTCGGAGTGACGTCGGCCGTCGGAGTGACCTGGGCCGTCGGAACGGACGGGTCCGGTCAGCCCTGCTGCTGGCGGCGGGGCTCGGGGCGGGTTTCGCCGGCGGGCGCATCACTCGTGCGCGCGCCCCGGTGGGAAGAGCGCCTGGTGGTGCACTGGCCTCGGTCGGGGCCGGCGCCGAGCCGACCGATCCGGTGTCGCCGCTGCGCTTCGGGGATCAGCCCGATCTGCTGGCCACCGAGGATGCCGCGAGCCCGCCGTTCGAAGGACTGTCCGCCAACACCCGTTTCGCCAACGAGGTCCTCGGTGCGGACATGTCAGACTGAAGGTCATGCGGGCGGTGGTGCAGACGGTCAGCCGCGCGTCGGTCACCGTCGACGGCGATGTCGTCGGCTCGGTGGAGAACGGCCTGCTGGTTCTGGTTGGCGTCACCCACACTGACGCCACGGCAACCGCCGAGAAGCTCGCGAGCAGAATCCACAATCTGCGGATTCTGGATGGCGGACGGTCGGCCGCGCAGATCGACGCGCCCGTACTGGTCGTCAGCCAGTTCACTCTCTACGCGGACACCAGCCGCGGCCGGCGTCCAGGCTGGCAGGACGCCGCGCCGGCGCAGATCGCCGAGCCGTTGGTCATGGCCGTCGTCGAGAGGCTGCGCGCCTTGGGCGCGCGGGTCGAGACGGGTCGTTTCCGCGCGCACATGCTGGTCGAAAGCGTGAACGTCGGCCCGCAGACGATCATTCTCGATGTCGACGGCGCGTGAGCGCGATGTGCCGGGGCGGGGGTCCGTGACGGCCGGACCGTGACGGTCGGTCCGGCCTGGTTCGTGTCCCCGCCCCGGCTGCTCGGCAGCTACAGGCCGAGCGCGTCCTTGATCAGATCGAAGACGAAGCCGCGCTGGAACATGGTGTAGGTCGGCGTCAGCTCCACGTACGACTGGCCGGTGACGGCCTGGCCGTTGATGGTGCCGGTGACGCTGGAGGCGCCTTCCCAGTACGACCCGTTCGACAGACCCGAGATCGACAGCTCCTGGTCAAGAAGCTTGGGCGTGATGGTCAGCGTTCCGCCGGGTACGGTGACGGTCCACTTCGAGTCGTAGGTGTACCCCGTGTGTGGGCTGGTCCAGGTGCCCAACGGGGTTTCACTGACCTGGGTCGGGTTGAGCTTGACGGTGCTGCCGTCGGCCTTGACGAGGGTGCCGACCGTCTCGACGATCTGCTCGTTCTCGTCCTTGATGAAGTACAGCATGTACTGCGTGTTGTTCGAGAGCTGGATGGCGAACCAGTCCCAGCCGCCGGTGCCGGGGGCGAAGTCGCCCCACTGGTGGTCCTGCCAGGCGATACCTGTCACGTTTACCAGCACGCCGTGGTCCCACAGCGTCCCCTTGACCTTCAGGTTGGTCTGCGAGTAATACGCCGACTCGCCGAACGGGCCGTAGGGAATCACCCCGGCGTCACCGTGCAACGCGGTCGGGGTGGACTGCGTCAGCGTGAGGTTGATCGACGAGTAGCTGAGGTCCGAGAAGCCGGCGAAGAGGTGGTTCACACCGTTCTTGCCGTCCATGTGCGTCGTGCCGACGGTGTTGTTGAAACCGCCGCCGCTGGGCACGACGTCCGGCTGCAGGCCCACCATTGACATGTTCTGCGTGAACGTCCCACGGGTGATGTCGCTGATCGCGAGGTGCCCGTTGTAGGCGGCTGCCACCGGCTCGGTCGCGAGGGCGTCGAGGCGGATGTGGGTGACCTCGAACCCGTACTCGTGCTTCTTGCCGAAGACGTCGGTGCCCTGGAGGTGGCCGGTGAAGTACCACCACTCCATGGTGGTGTCAGGGTGCGCGGCCTCGTCGATCGGCAGCGATACCGGCGCCATGGTGGCGGATGCGGAGGGGGCAGCCACGAGGAGCAGAAGCGGGGTGCACATCGCGCCGATGGTGACCATCAGGCGCCTACCTCGACGGCGGCCCGACCATAATCCGCTGATTTTCATCAACTTGCCTCCCAAACGCTGGCTGGTGGTAGAGGCGCGCGACCGTGCGACGACTCTGCGCATCCGTCGACCTGAGGGAAGAGCCTGAGCCGGCGACGAGGCTTGGCTATTCCTTAAGATCTCCTGGATTCCCGGTCAGCTTCGATGAGAAGGCCGATGACCCGCATCCGTAGAACTACGTGGATGTCCACGTGCGCCCGCGGAGGTGAAGGCGTCGCCGGGCGAGGACGTACCGGCGAGGACGTACCGGCGAGGTCGTACCTGCGGAGGGCGTACCTGAGGGGATGCGACCGGGACGTACCTAACCAGGGTGTACCGACCGGGAGCTTCCGTTCTTCTCCTTGCGGCGGCGCTTCGAGTGGTACATCGCGGTGTCAGCCTGGTGCAGGATATGTTCCGCGCTGGTGGGCCGGCCGTCGGCCAGGGCGAGGCCGATGCTGATCTGGATCTGCGCGGTGTGGCCCGAGAGCGCCACCGGTTTGGCCATGGCCGCCTTGATCCGTCGTGCGCACTGCTCGCCGGCGACCCGCGGGCTGGTGTCCGGGTCGGGGCCGGAGTCGGCGAGCAGGACGGCGAACTCGTCGCCGCCGAGGCGGGCGGCGAGGTCGTCCTGGCGCACGGCGGTGTGCAGCCGGGCCGCCACCGTGCGCAGGAGCTGGTCGCCGGCGTGGTGGCCGTGGGTGTCGTTGACGGCCTTGAAATGGTCGATGTCGCAGAAGAGGACGACCACCGGCCGGCCATGGTCCTGATGGGTGGCGACCGCGTGTTCGAGTTCCCGGGTGAACAGGGCGCGGTTGGCGAGCCCGGTCAGTCCGTCGTGGTCCGCCTGATACTGGAGGCGATGGTGCGCCAGCTTCACGTCGGCGACGAGCCGGCGGTTCTCGGTGACGCTGACGATCTGCCGGAGGCTGACCAGCGCGGCGAGTCCGATCGCCAGGTACAGCGGGAGGTCGCGTAGCGCGCCGTCGCGCACCGCCGTCGCCAGCACGAGGGAGGCGGCGAGGCTGAGCGGCAGGTAGGGCAGATAGGCGTGCAGCCAGGGGCGGATCTCGGGTCGCCGCCGGCGGCGACTGGTCGGCGCTGTGCCACGGCCCCGCAGCGGTGGCTGCGCGGGCGCCCGCTCGGGGGCGATCATGGCGAAGGCGACCAGGAGCGGGCCGGCGGCGGCACCGATCCACTGCTGCACGGTTGCCCGCACGTCGACCTCGCCGGGCAGGCTGAGCCGGACCAGCGCCGTCTCGGAGACCGCGGTCGCGATGATGCCGCAGGCGAGCAGGGCGAGCGCGCGGCCGTTGTGGGGCTGGCGGAACGCGGCCACCAGGATCAGAACGACCAGCATCATCGCCGCGGTGAGGATGAAGGCGACAGCGATGATGAACGACGTCCCGGTGACCACCGTGGGGGTGAGGTCCCGCAGCTGGGCGTACCAGGCGATCAGGAGCATGGACAGGACGATCAGGAGACTGTCCAGGGTGATGATCGTGTGGGAGTAGCGCGGGGTCCAGCGGGTGGCGTGCTGCGGGGGTGCTCGGGTCGGCCGGCCGTCGGCCACCGGCGCCGCCGGCATGCAGATCAGGCCGACGGTCGTGAGAACCGGGGCGAGCAGGAACAGGCCTTCGATCGGCGTGAACTGGAGCGTCATCGGATTGCCGGAGGAGTACTGGATCGTCCACTCGACGGCGGCGGGAATCGAGGACAGCGGGCCCGCCGCGACGAGCAGCCGCCAGCGCCGGTCCACCCCCCGGGTGCGCACGATTCCGATGATCGCGAGAGACGTCGTCACCACGCTGCAGGTGAGCACGGTGGCCGCCTGCGCGATCAGACGCGGCTGGCCGGGCAGCGCCAGCTGGCCCGTGGCCGACAGCGCGAGCAACGTCAGGACCGGCACAAACAGAACATGGAAGGTCCGCTCATTTACCGGCCGGACCTGTGTGGCGACGGCGCTCGCGCCTCCCGCGGCGCCGGCTCTGCGCGAGTCGTCCATCCGCGGTGTTCGGCCTGATCGTGTCTCGATGCCCCCGTCTTCCAAGGGCTTGCCTCCTTCGATACCTGGCCTCCCACGATGCCCGGTCCGGAGAAAGCGCGCAGGTCTGACGATCGCGCTTCGTGTTCGAATGGCGCCGGTACGGGTTGTCGAAGGGGCGCGGGGTGGCGTGCTCTACCGGGCCGGTGCCGGGTAGAGGGGGTGTGTGGCTTGGCTGTGGACTCACGGCGCGGTTCCTGACAGGGCCGCCGGCGATCGAGCCTTCTTCGTCGGTCCGCCGCTGATCGGGTCGATCTTCCTGCTGTTGCTGGCGGTCATGCCCGGCTCCCCGGACTATCTGCAACCCGGCGCCCTGGCGGCGGCCAGCCTCGGGGCGGTCACCGTGGCCGCGACGTGCGCCGCGCCGGCGCGGTGGCTCCGGCGGCTGACTCTGGCCTCGTGCGTCGGGATGACCTCCGTGGTGGCGGCCATGCTGGCCATGGCGGGATCCGACGAACTGGCCATCACCCTGCTGTTCTGGTTCCCATGGGCGGGTGGCCAGGCCGGGCTCGCGTGGAACCGGCTCGGCGTCGTCATGGCGCAGGCCGTCGTCATGACGGCCCTCGTTCTGGGCGTTTTCAGCGTGAACGGGCGTCTCACGGAGTACCCGCTCGCCGCGGTGGGCAGTGTCCTGGGGGTGCTGGCCGCAGGACCGCTGGCCCATGGGTCCTTCCGGTGGGGGCGCACCCGAACCTTCACCGACTCCCTGACGGCGCTGGCGAGCCGCCCAGGCCTGATCCAGGCGGCTGATCCGCTCATCGCCGGGAGATCGGCGGCGGGGTGCCAGACCGTGCTGATGGTCGTCGACCTCGACCACTTCAAGGAGATCAACACCGCGTTCGGCTACGAGGCGGGCGACGACGTCCTGCGGACGTTCGGCCGCTGGCTCCGCCTGGTCAGGCCGCCGCCGCTGCTCACCGCCCGGCTGGGCGGGGACAAGTTCGCACTGCTGCTGCCCGGTGAGCCGGCTCCGCCCGGGGCGGCCGGAGCCGGCTGGGTGTCGCCCGGGCCGGAGACAGCCGATCCAGCGCTCGCCGACCTCGGTCGGGACGTCCTGCGGCAACTCGACGGCCGGCTGCGGATCGGCGGTGTGGACGTCGAGGTGGAGGCGACGGCGGGACTCACGTCGGCGCCCGCCTGCGGGAAGCGGGTCATCGAGCTGCTGTCGTGCGCGGACGCCGCGCTCGCTGACGCCAGGCGCAGCGGCGAACGGGTCGGGGTGTGGACGACCGGGATGGCCGCGGTGCGGCCCTGGGAGCTCGCGCTGCACGCCGAGCTGCGTTCCGCGATCGACCAGGGCGAGCTGGAGCTCTACTACCAGCCGATGGCGCAGGCGGCGACCGGGCAGATCGTCGGGGTCGAGGCGCTGATGCGCTGGCGCCATCCGTCCCGTGGGCTGCTTCCGCCCGGATCGTTCCTGCCGATGGCCGAACGTTCCTCGCTGATCGTCGAGCTGACCTGGTGGGAGCTCGACGAGGCGTTGCATCAGTGCGCGCGCTGGCGGGCGGAGGGGATACCGGTGGCCGTCTCCGCGAACCTGTCGCCCCGGCTACTGGTCGTCGACGCGCTCCCGAAGGTGGTCGCCGGGCGGCTGGCTGCCTACGATCTCCCCCCTGACGTGCTCACGCTTGAGATCACCGAGAACGCGCTGGTATCCCAGCCGGCCCGGGCCGCCGCGATGCTCAGCGAGCTGCGGGTCTCCGGCGTGAAGCTGTCGATGGACGATTTCGGGACCGGCTACAACTCCATGGAGATCCTCAAAGCGCTGACCTTCGACGAGATCAAGATTGACCGAAGCTTCGTCGTGGACGCCCAGGGCAGCCTCCCGGACATGGCGATCGTGCGGTCGGTGGTCGACCTGGGGCACCGCCTCGGCCTGCGTGTGGTCGGCGAGGGCATCGAGGACGAGTCGAGCGAGCGGATTCTCACCGAGCTCGGCTGTGACGTCCTGCAGGGCTACGCGGTGTCGGTGCCGTTGCCTGCGCGGGAGCTGACCCCACTGCTCGCCGCCGGCAGTCGTTCGGCTCCGGCCGCGGGGCCTGGGCCGGACAGCCCAGACCGGCGGGCATGCCCGACTGCGCAGACCTCCCGGAAGGGGCAGACCTCCCGGAACGGGCAGGCCTCCCGGAACGGTCAGGACCCCTGGAACGGGCAGACCTCCCGGAACGGGCAGGTCTCGCCGAACGGGAAGCCAGCCCGGGCCACCTCGGCAACCAGGACGGATGCCGGTGACGAACACGCGGCGGTCCGAGGCGTCACACCGAGCCTCCAGGACCGCTGGGCGCTGGGCGGTCTCCCCGCGCCCGTCCCGGCCGATGAGGACTCCCGGCTGGCGGCGCTGCGGCGCTATCACATCCTGGACACGCCCGCGGAGCCCGAGTTCGACGAGGTGGTCGTGCTCGCCGCCCAGATCGCGGACTGCGCCAACGCCTATGTCGTGTTCGTCGACGCCGACCGGGAGTGGTTCAAATCGAGTCATGGCCGGCAGATCGTCAGCATTCCCGGCCGGTCGGGTGTGGCGGCCCATGCGGTCTGGTCCGGCGAATACCTGGAAATCGCCGACGCGGCGCGGGATGTGCGTTTCGCGCACGTGGTCGAATCCGATCCGCCCGCCCCGGTGCGCTTCTTCGCCGCGGCGCCGCTACGGACATCCGACGGGCATGTGCTGGGTGCGCTGTGCGTCGCCGACCGGATGCCTCGCCAGCTCGCCCCGGGCCAGCGGCATGCGCTGGGCAACCTCGCCGCCCAGACGATGCGGCTGTGCGAGGCACGCCGGGACCGAATGATGAGCGAGCAGGCCGCGAGCGGGCTGGAACGCCTCGACCAGTTCTGGCATCCCGACGACCTGCCCGCCGCGGCCACCCTGATAGCCGACGTCATCCGTGCCCTCGTCGGCGCGGACGCGGTCGGAGTGATGATGGCGAAGATTCCGGGCGCGACCGTGTTCGAGGCGGCCGGCTGGTCGGTCGCACCGGGAACCGAGCCGATGACGAAGGTGGGGGCCCGGGCCACGCCCGACGACGAGGCGGCGCTGCGTGCGCTGTCGAAGCTGCGGGCCCCGCTGTTCGTCCCGGATCCCGCGGGTACCCCGCTTATCCCGAACGAGCGGGTGGATCGGCTGAAGATCGGCTCCGCGATGGTGGTTCCCATGCCGGACGAAGGCGGCCTGCTCGGCTTCGTCACCGTCCGGTGGACGCAGCCGATCCGCGCCGTGGAGCCGTCCGTCATGCGGGCGGTGACCATGTTCGCCACCCCGGCCCGCTGCACCCTCGCGCGGCTGCGGTGGATGGCGTGCCGTCCGGCGCCACAGCGGGACCGCTACGGCAGGGGAGCGTGACGCCTGGCCCGAAGTGGTTTCTGGATTCGCCGTGCGATCGCGTGGGTAGCAGCGTTCGGTGACGACCATTCCGCCCGCGGCCGCAGCGGGTCTGCCGGCGGCCGCAACGGGCCCGGTCGCCTTCGTGCTCGGCGGCGGCGGGATGCTCGGCGCCGCGGAGATCGGCATGCTCCGGGCGCTGCTGGAGGCCGGATGCCGGCCCGATCTGCTCGTCGGGACGTCGGTCGGTGCCATCAACGGCGCCGCGGTCGCCGCCGACCCGACGGTCGCCGCGCTCGATCGACTGACCGAGCTGTGGTCGGACCTGGGCAGCTCGGAAATCTTCGCGGGCGGTCCGGCGAAGCGTCTGGCCACGGTCGTCCAGCATGGCTACCTGCACTCGAACGCCCCGCTGCGGCGGCTGCTGCGCCAGCAGCTACCCGCCACGTTCGAGGAGCTGCCGGTGCGCTTCCAATGCGTGGCCGCGAGCATCGAACGGGCGGCGGCGCACTGGTTCGGTGCCGGGCCGCTGGTCGATGCCGTACTGGCCTCCTGTGCCGTGCCCGCGCTGCTCCCGCCGGTGCGGATCGATGACGAGCACTACGTCGACGGGGGTCTGATCGACAGCACGCCGGTGGGCCGGGCGGTGTCGCTCGGCGCGCGCACGGTGTACGTGCTGCACGTCGGCAGGATCGAGCGACCGCTGCGACCAGGCCGTTGGCCGTGGGAGGCTGGGCTGGTCGCCTTCGAGATCGCCCGGCGCCGCGGCTTCGCCGATGCGATGGCCAACCTGCCGGCGGGGGTGACGGTGCACGTCCTGCCGGTCGGTGACGGGAACGGGGCACCGCTGCTCGGACTGCGCTACCGGTCGGCTTCCGGTGTCCGTCGCCGGATCGAGCGGGCCCGGGAGGCCACCGCCGCCTACCTCGAACGGCCCGCGCCGGTCGGCCGGCCCCAGGCCGCCGCCGAGCCGGCCCGAGGTGAACGCGAAGAGCGCGAGGTGAGCGCGAGGTGAGGGTGCCGCCGCGCGCTGTGCGCCGCCTTCTCATCGACCCCCTGTTCGTTCTGTTCGCCGTCGTGGGAGCAATGCTCGGCGCCGCCGTCGCGGTGCTGGGCCTGGCCAGCGCTCCGCTGGACCGGCGGCTGCGGCTGAGTCGGGCCGCCGCGCTCGCCGCGGTCTACCTGGTCGCCGAGACGGTCGTGATCATCATCGGATTCGGGTTATGGCTGGTTCGTCCGCTGCTGCGCGCGCGGTGGGAGCAGGCCAATCTCGCGTTGCTGCGTGCGACGCTGGCGCTTCTCATGGCGGCCGCGGGCCGGCTGACGCGGTTCCGGCTGGCGGTGCAGGAGCCGCCCGCGGGGTCGTTCGACTGCGCCGGTCGACCCGTGCTGGTCGCCAGCAGGCATGCCGGCGCCGGCGACTCGTTCGCGCTCATCGATCTGGTCGCCAACCGTTACCGGCGCACGCCGCGGGTCGTCCTGCTCGCCACGCTCCAGCTCGATCCGGGGATAGACATCCTGCTCGGCCGGCTCGGTGCCTGTTTCCTGCGGGCCGGGGCCGATGGCGCCGACGCCACCGCGGTGGCCCGGATCAACACCCTGGCGGGCGGGCTGACCGCCGGTGATGCCCTGGTGATCTTCCCTGAGGGGGCGAACTTCACCGTCCGGCGTCGCCGCCGCGTGATCGCGGGCCTGCGCCGGCGCGGGCAGAACGTGCGGGCGGAGGTGGCGGAGAACCTCACCCATGTGCTCCCGCCGCGCTCGGCCGGAGTGCTCGCCGCGCTGGACCCGGGCACCGTTGCCGGGACGGTGGTGGTCGCCCACACCGGCCTGGACGGTCTGGTCAGCCCGGGGCTTCTCTGGCGGGCCCTGCCCCTGGCGACACCCATGACGATGCGCTGGTGGTGGTTCCCGGCCGGCAGGCTGCCGACCGCCCGTGCGGAACGGACGGACTGGCTCACCCTGCAGTGGGCTGTGGTGGACGCCTGGATCGACGCCCACCGGCCCGCCTGCCCATCCGTCCCGCACCACCCGCAGCAGTCCCCGGTCTGACGCTGCCCTGGTCTGACGCTGCCCTGGCCTGACGTTGCCCCGGCTGGTGTCCGCCGCGCCGCACAGCGCCAGCAAATCACATTAATAGCGGCAAAAGGTGCGCAGTGTAGCTTGGTAATCGACAAGAAGTGAGGATTTTGGTTGTCCAGTCGACCAAAATCCTCACTTCTTGCTCTGCGTCAGCGGAAGCTCCGCTGGCGCGGAAGCTCCGGCAGCGGAGGCCCAAAGCTTGACCTGTGGCCTCGTATCGGTGTCGCTGCTGGGCAGGATCGAGGTTCGAGCTATGGCTTCGGGCCGCTGCTGCTGTCGAGCAAGATCTGACGACTGATCGACTGATCACATAACGGCGGCGGGTGTGTTCGTGCCGATGTGTGACCGCGCCGGATAACCGAGTGTCGACGCGCGGGCGACCAGTTCCGGGGTGAACTGCACCTGCTGGTGCTGATGCCGAGGGTTGTTCGCCTCGTCGAGCAGCAGCTCGGCGGCGGTGGAGCCGAGCAGCCGGCGCGGCTGGCGTACCGAGGTCAGCGGAACCGTCGCCGCGGCGGCGAAGTCGATGTCGTCGTACCCGACGATGGCGCAGTCGTCGGGCACCGCGATGCCGAGCCGGACGCACATCTGGAGCAGGCCGAGCGCGACGAGGTCGTTCGCGCAGAAGGCGGCGGTGGGCCGGCGCTGCGCCGGCAGCCCGGCCAGCCGTTCGGCCGCGCCGCGGCCTTCGGCGACGGTGAGCGCGCTGGTGGACAGGTCGATCAGGCGGTCGGGCGGCAGGCCCGCGTTCTCCAGCGCGCGCAGTGCGCCGGCGCGGCGTTGGCGCACCTGGCTGAGCGTGCCCGGTCCGCCGACGAAGGCGATCCGCTCGTGGCCGTGCTCGATCAGATGGGCCACGGCGAGCTCGCCGCCGAGGACGTCGTCCACGAAGACCGAACAGCCGTGGAAGGCCCCGGCGGTGCGGTCCACGAGGACCACCGGGGTGCCCTGCTCCTGGAGGCGGCTCAGCCGTTCGTCGGCCGCGTTCACCGGAGTGATCAGGATGCCGTGCACGCGGTGCTGCTGCAGATGATCGAGGTGGCGCGCCTCGCGGCCGGCCTCCTCGCCGCTGTTGCAGAGGAAGACCACCAGGTCGGCCGCCGCGGCGACCTCCTCGATGCCGGTGGCGACGTCGGTGAAGAACGGGTTCGCCGCGTCGAGCATCACGTAGGCCAGGCTGCGGCTGTGGCCGGCGCGCAGCTGCCGGGCGGACTCGTTGCGGACGAAGCCGAGGTCGGCCATGGCCTGCTCGACCTTCTGCCGCGTTCGCGGGCTGACCAGCTGCGGCCGGTTCAGGACGTTGGAGACGGTGTCGAGCGAGACCTCCGCGGCCGCCGCGACGTCCTTGACGCCGGGGGGCCCGCCGGGCGGCCGGGCGCGCCGGGGCCGCCGGGTCAACCGGCGTCGGCTCTTCGTCCGCCACGACATCCTCCTTGAAACGTGCAAAACATACCAGTCGGTGTGAACCGTCCCAAGTCCATCGCTCCGCCGTCGGGGGTCGGACGATGCCACGGAAGGTAAACGACAGATGGCTATAAGCACCACAAAGCTACCAGCTAACCGACCTTGTATGACGCTTGACACAGATCTAGCACTACAGCTAGCTTGCAGCAACCGCTTTGAAACCTTTCACTAACCGGGGGAAAGATGCCTCCCGACTCGACGGGTCCGTTGCTGCACGTCCACAACGTCAGCAAGTCGTTCGGCGCGGTCGCGGCTGTCCGCGACGTGTCCATCCCTGTCTACGCCGGCGAGGCGCACGCCCTGGTCGGTGAGAACGGGGCCGGCAAGTCGACGATCGTCAAGATGCTCGCGGGCGTGCACCGCCCCGACACCGGTTCGATCGACCTGGCCGGGCAGCCGCTCGACCTGCGGTCACCGGCTGACGCGAGGGCCGCCGGGATCGCGGTCATCTACCAGGAGCCGACGCTGTTCCCGGACCTCTCGGTCGCCGAGAACATCGCCATGACCCGTCCGCCGCGCGGCCGGTTCGGGATGATCGACCGCCACCGGGCCGCGCGCACCGCCGCCGACCTGTTCGCCCGCCTCGGCGTCGAGATCGACCCGGCCCGGCCGGCCCGTGGGCTCTCGATCGCGGACCAGCAGATCGTCGAGATCGCCAAGGCGTTGTCGATGGACACCCGCGTGCTGGTGATGGACGAGCCGACCGCCGCGCTGACCAGCGTCGAGGTCGAGCGCCTGTTCGCCGTCGCCCGGTCACTGCTGGAGCAGGGGACGGCCATCGTCTTCATCTCGCACCGCTTCGAGGAGATCACCGCGCTGTGCGCGCGGGTGACGGTGATGCGCGACGGCCAGCACGTGTCCACCGATCTGATGGCCGACCTCGACGTCGACGAGATCGTGCGGCGCATGGTCGGCCGCGACCTGTCGGCCCTGCACCCACAGCGGACCGCCGCCCCCGGCGAGGTCATGCTGCAGGTCGAGGGGCTCGGCCGGGACGGTGTCTTCGAGGACGTGTCGTTCACCGTCCGGTCGGGGGAGATCGTGGCGCTCGCCGGTCTGGTCGGTTCGGGCCGGTCCGAGGTGGTGCAGGCCGTCTTCGGCGTCGACCGTCGCGATCGCGGCACCGTCCGGGTGGGCGGTCAGCGGCTGCGGCCGAACTCGCCGCGGGCCGCGATGGCCGCCGGGCTCGCGCTCGTCCCGGAGGACCACCGCCTGCAGGGGCTGGTCATGGACGCCTCCATCCAGCGCAACGTCACCTTGCCGCGGGCCGGCTCGCTCGCCCGGGTGGGCCTGCTGCTCGGCGGAGCCGAGCGGCGTTCGGCCGAGGAGTGGACCACCCGGCTGCAGACCAAGTACCACCGGCTCAGTGACGCGGTGTCGACGCTCTCCGGTGGCAACCAGCAGAAGGTCGTGCTCGCCAAGTGGCTCGCGACGATGCCCCGGGTACTGATCATCGACGAGCCCACCCGCGGTATCGACGTCGGGACCAAGGCCGAGGTCCACCGGCTGATCTCCGGGCTTGCCGCTGACGGTGTGGCCGTTGTCGTGGTCTCCTCCGAACTGCCCGAGGTGCTCAGCCTGGCCGACCGGGTGCTGGTCATGCGCGAGGGTCGCCTGGTACGGGAGCTCGACCGGGACGAGGCCACCGAGGAGTCGGTGATGTTCGCCGCGGTCGGCCAGGGGCCGCAGCCGGCGGCCACAGCGGCTTCGGCGGCGACGGCGGCTTCGGCAGCGACGGGGAAATCGGAACCGGCACCGGAGCTGGAGGTTTCGCGGTGACCACCATGCAGGACATTCATCCGCGGATCGGGCGGACCGCCGCCCGGCGGTCGGCGCTGCGCAGGGTGCTGACCGCCCGGGAGATCAGCATCGTCTTCGCGCTCGCCGTGCTGGTCGCGGTGACGGCCGGGGTGCGCCCGGCGTTCGTGCACTCCCAGAGCATCCGGGACATCCTGCTCGGCGCGGCGATCGTGGCCGTGCTCGCCGTCGGCCAGACGGTGGTCATGATCACCCGAAGTGTCGACCTGTCGGTCGGGTCCATCCTGGGCCTGTCCGCCTACGCGGCCGGGACGGTGCTCTCCGACCATCCCGGGCTGCCGGTCGTGCTCGTGCTCGGGATGGCGGTCGGTGCCTGCTGCGCGTCATCAACGGGCTGCTCGTCCGGTTCGGCAACGTTCCGGCGCTGGTCGTCACCCTCGGCACGCTGTACATGTTCCGCGGTGTCGCCTACCTGTGGGCCGACGGCGAGCAGATCTACGCCGACGAGCTCCCCGGCGGGTTCCTGAAGCTGGGGACGGCGAGCCTGCTCGGTGTGCCGTACCTCGTCGTCATCGCGTTGATCGTGATGGTGGTCGTCGGTGTGGTCCTGCGGAACTACCCGGTCGGCCGGCAGCTCTACGCGATGGGCTCCTCGCCGCCGGGGGCACGGCTGGCCGGCATCCCGGTCGGCCGGCGGCTGCTCGGCGCCTTCGTCGTCAGCGGCACCCTGGCCGGGCTCGCCGGAGTCCTGTTCGCCGCCCGGTTCGGCACGATCGACGCCTCCGCCGGCAACGGCTACGAGCTGAACGTGGTGGCCGCGGCGGTCGTCGGCGGTGTCGCCGTCGCCGGCGGCGTCGGCACCGTCTGGGGCGCCGCGCTGGGCGCGCTCCTGCTGACCACGATCAGCAGCGCGCTCGCCGTCCTCAACATCAACCAGTTCTGGCAGCAGGCCATCGTCGGGGCGCTGATCCTGCTCGCCATCGGGATCGACCGGCTGATCGCCCTGCGGGTCGCGGCGGCGCTGAAGAAGGAGGGCTCGAATGTCCGCTGACGTGTCCGCCGACGTGCCCGTGTCCGCCGGCGCCTCCGGGCCCGGGCGGCCCGGTGCGCCGGAGCGTGCGGAACGTGCGGTGCGTCCGGGCGGCCCGGTGCGTCCGGTTACCGCGGTGCTCGCCCGGCTCGCCGGCTGGGACGTGGCGGTGATCGCGCTCGCCGCGCTCGTCATCGTGCTCGCCTCGGTGTTCGTCGACAACTTCGGGTCGTCTCGGAACTTCACCTTCCTGGTCCTCGACCTGCTGCCGATCGCGCTGATCGCACTGCCCATGACCTTCGTCATCGCCACCGGGGAGATCGACCTTTCGGTGGCCAGCGTGCTCGGCCTGAGCAGCGCGGTGATGGGCTACCTGTGGAACCAGGGCCTGACCATCGAGACCATCATCCCGCTGTGCGTACTGCTGGGCGCGGCGCTCGGGGCGGTGAACGGCCTGTTCGTCACCGCGCTCGGGCTGCCGTCGCTGGCCGTCACCATCGGCACGCTCGCCCTCTACCGGGGCCTCGCGTTCGTGGTGCTCGGTGACACCGCGGTCGCGGACTTCCCGTCGAGCTACACCTCATGGGTCACCGGGACCATCGACGGCACGTCGATACCCAACGTCGCGATCATCATCGTGGCGCTTGCTGTGGTCTTCGGCGTGCTCCTGCACGCGACCCCGATCGGCCGCTGGACGTTCGCCGCCGGTGCGGGGGAGCAGGCGGCCCGGTTCGCCGGTGTCCGCATCCCGATGCTGAAGTTCTGGCTGTACGTCGCCACCGGCGCGGTCGCCGGCCTGGCCGGTGTGCTGTGGACGCTGCGCTACTCCAGCGCACGGGCCGACAACGGCTCGGGGCTGGAGCTGGCGGTCGTCGCCGCGGTCCTGCTCGGGGGGTCTCCATCTTCGGCGGGCGCGGAACGTTGCCGGGTGTGCTGGGCGGGGTGGTCCTGCTCGCCTCGCTCCAGAACGCACTGCGCCTGTCGGACGTCTCCAACGAGGCCCTCAACATCGTCGTCGGCGCGTTGCTCGTCGCCTCCGTCCTGCTGCCCAACGTGACCCAGGCCGTCCGCACCGGCACCGACCGGTTCCGGCGCCGGCACAGCCACCCAACGGGCAGCCCGCCCCTGGCCGCCGCTCCCCGGTAGCCCGAGCGGCTCCCCGACAGCCCTGGCGGCCCCCGACGGCCCGAGCGACCCGCAGATCTTCCGGAGTTCGCAGTCCGCGGCTCCCTCACTGAGAAAAGGGACAACAGCTCATGTCAGAGGAATCCATGTCACCGGAGTCGTCCCGGTTCCGGTCGCGTCGCCGGACGTCGGCCGGCGGCGTCAGCGGCGTCCGCAGGTCACGGGCGGTGGTCCTGAGCGCGGCGGTGGCCGTGCTGGCCGTCGCGTTAGCTGCCTGTGGCGGCACGTCGAAGGACGACAGCGAGGCCACCTCAGCCGGTGGCAGCGCCGCGACCGCCAACCCGAACGCCGAGCTGAAGTCGGACGTCCGGATGGCCTTCCTGCCCAAGCAGCTCAACAACCCGTACTCGGACATCGAGACCGGTGGCGGCAAGGAGGCCCTGGGCGAGCTCAAGGGCGAGTACAAGCTGGTCGGCCCGAACGACGCCTCCGCGTCGTCGCAGGTCAGCTACATCAACACCCTGATCCAGCAGCAGCAGGACGTCATCGCGATCGCGGCGAACGACCCGAACGCGGTCTGCCCGTCGCTGAAGCAGGCCCGCGACAGCGGCATCAAGATCGTGGCGTTCGACTCCGACGCCTCGGCCGACTGCCGGGACGTCTTCATCAACCAGGCGACCGCCGAGGGCATCGGCCAGACCCTGGTGAAGATGACCAGCGAGCAGATCGGCGGCGAGGGCGAGATCGCGGTGCTCTCCGCCACGCCGAACGCGACGAACCAGAACGCCTGGATCGACGTGATGAAGACCGAGCTGGCCAAGCCGGAGAACAGCAAGATCAAGCTCGTGAAGATCGCCTACGGCAACGACGACGACCAGACCTCGTTCCAGCAGACCCAGGGCCTGCTGCAGTCGTACCCGAACCTCAAGGCGATCGTGTCGCCGACGACCGTCGGTATCGCCGCCGCGGCGCGTTATGTGAGCACCTCGTCCTACAAGGACAAGGTCGTGATCACCGGTCTCGGCACGCCGAACCAGATGCGCCAGTACGTCAACGACGGCACGGTCAAGCAGTTCGCGCTGTGGAACCCGGCTGACATCGGCTACCTCGCCGCGTACGCCGGCGTCGCGCTCGCGTCCGGCCAGATCACCGGCGCCGAAGGTGAAACGTTCCAAGCTGGTCGGCTCGGCAAGTACACGATCGGCGCAAAGGGCGAGATCGTTCTCGGCCTGCCGACGATCTTCGATTCGACCAACATCGGCGACTTCGACTTCTGAGGCACGCCGAGCCCCAGGTTCCGCCGGGCCGGTGAGCCTGCCCTGCGCCGGCCCCTGCCCGGCCGCTCGGCCGCCCGCCCTCTCGGCCCGGCGGAACCCGGATCGTCCAAGGAGGCTGCGCCAGTGCGTCGCTACTGCTTCTGCCTGCAGGTGAAACCAGAACGGACGGCCGAATACACGCGCCGGCACAGCGCCGTCTGGCCCGAGATGCGCGCGGCACTGAGCGCCGCCGGATGGCACAACTACTCGCTTTTCCTCCGCCCGGACGGCCTGCTCATCGGCTATGTCGAGACGGACGACCTGGCCCTGGCCCAGGCCCGGATGGCGGCGAGCGAGGTCAACGCCCGCTGGCAGGCCGAGATGGCTGATTTCTTCGTCGAGCTCGGCACGGATATGCCCGACGAGGCGATGCAGCTCGTTCCGGAGGTCTTCCACCTCGACTCCACCAACCCCCTGGAAACACCCGACGCTCCCGAAACCCCCGACGCTCCCGACTCGACCGCCCGACTGATGTCCCTGACGCAAGGAAAGTGCTGACCATGTCGAACCCGGCGAATGTGAAGGCCGCACTGCGGTCGCTGGAGATCGAGACGCCGTCCTGGGCGTACGGGAACTCCGGGACGAGGTTCAAGGTCTTCGCCCAGGCCGGTGTGCCGCGGACGCCCCAGGAGAAGATCGCCGACGCCGCGCAGGTGCACCGGTTCACCGGCTCCGCTCCCAGCGTCGCCCTGCACATCCCCTGGGACCGGGTGGACGACTTCACCGAGCTGGCGAAACACGCGCACGACCAGGGGGTTCGGCTCGGGGCGATCAACTCGAACGTCTTCCAGGACGACGACTACAAGCTCGGCAGCGTCACCAACCCGGATCCCCGGGTTCGGCGCAAGGCGGTGCGGCACCTGCTCGACTGCGTCGACATCATGGATGCCACCGGCTCCCGGGACCTGAAACTGTGGTTCTCCGACGGCATCAACTACCCCGGCCAGGACGACCTGCGCGACCGACAGGACCGCCTCGCCGAGGCGCTGCGCGAGGTGTACGACCGGCTTGGCCCGCACCAGCGGATGCTGCTGGAGTACAAGCTGTTCGAACCGGCCTTCTATGCGACCGACGTCCCCGACTGGGGAACCTCGTACGCGCACTGTGTGGAGCTCGGCCCGCGCGCCACGGTCTGCATCGACACCGGCCACCACGCGCCGGGCACGAACATCGAGTTCATCGTCGCCTTCCTGCTGCGGGCCGGTCGGCTGGGCGCTTTCGACTTCAACTCCCGCTTCTACGCCGACGACGACCTGATGGCGGGCGCGGCGGACCCGTTCCAGCTCTTCCGCATCATGTACGAGATCGTCCGGGCTGATGCATTGTCGAGCGGCATCGCTTTCATGCTCGACCAGTGCCACAACATCGAGGCGAAGGTCCCGGCGGTGATCCGCTCTGTTCTGAACGTCCAGGAAGCGACCGCCAAGGCGCTTCTGGTGGACCGGGACGCGCTGCGCGCCGCCCAGCTGGAAGGCGACGTTCTGGGCGCGAATGCGGTGCTGATGGACGCCTACAACACCGACGTCCGCCCGCTGCTCGCCGAGCTGCGCACGGAGGACGGCCTGGACCCCGACCCGGTCGGCGCCTACCGGCGGTCCGGTTACGGCGAGCGCGTCGTCGCCGAGCGGGTGGGCGGCCAGCAGGCCGGCTGGAACGCCTGACCTGATCTGATCTGACCCAAGGAAACCGATCGCAGGCGCTTGACCGAAAGCGCTCATGAAACGTTTCATATTCTGGTGGTGCGGCGGCGGGTCACCCGCCCAGCCGCCGCCTGGCGGAGGGAACCCGAAGATCATGAGTGAGCACGCCGACGTGGTCGCCGACCTGCTGGAACGGTCGAACCGGCTCGGCTCCGACCCCCGGAACACCAACTACGCCGGCGGGAACACCTCCGCGAAGGGGGCCGCGACCGACCCGGTCACCGGCGGCCCCGTCGAGCTGATGTGGGTGAAGGGCTCCGGGGGAGACCTCGGCACCCTCGTCGAGGACGGCCTCGCCGTCCTGCGCCTCGACCGGCTGCGCGCTCTGGTGGACGTCTACCCGGGCGAGGAGCACGAAGACGAGATGGTCGCCGCGTTCGACTTCTGCCTGCACGGGCGGGGCGGCGCCGCACCGTCGATCGACACCGCCATGCACGGGCTCGTCGAGGCCGCGCACGTCGACCACCTGCACCCGGACGCCGGAATCGCGCTGGCCACGGCCGCCGACGGCGAACGCCTCACCCGCGAGTGCTTCGGTGACCGGGTGGTCTGGGTCCCCTGGCGCCGCCCGGGCTTCCAGCTCGGCCTCGACATCTCGGCGATCGCCAGGGACAACCCGCAGGCGATCGGCGCGATCCTCGGCGGGCACGGCATCACGGCGTGGGGGCCGACCTCCGAGACCTGTGAGGCGAACTCGCTGGAGATCATCGAGACGGCGACCCGCTTCATCGCCGAGCGAGGCAGGGCGGCGCCGTTCGGCGCGCCGGTGCCCGCCTTCGCCGCGCTGGCACCGGCCGAGCGCCGCCGCCGCGCCGCCGAGCTCGCCCCGGTGATCCGCGGCCTGGCCAGCACCGACCGCCACCAGATCGGCCGCTTCACCGACACCGACGTCGTGCTGGACTTCCTCGCCCACGACCGGCACCCGGCCCTGGCGGCCCTCGGCACCTCCTGCCCGGACCACTTCCTGCGCACCAAGGTCCGCCCGCTGGTGCTCGACACCGCGCCCGACGCCCCGCTCGACGTCGTCATCGCCCGGCTGGGGGAGCTGCACACCGCCTACCGGGAGGACTACCGCGCCTACTACGAGCGGCACGCCACCGGCGACAGCCCGGCGATGCGCGGTGCCGACCCGGCGATCGTGCTCGTCCCCGGCATCGGCATGTTCTCCTTCGGCGCCGACGCGCAGACGGCCCGGGTCGCCGGCGAGTTCTACGTCAACGCGATCAACGTGATGCGTGGCGCGGAGGCCATCTCCACCTACGCGCCCATCGGCGAGGCCGAGAAGTTCCGCATCGAGTACTGGTCGCTGGAGGAGGCGAAGCTGGCCCGGCGACCGAAGCCGCGCCCGCTGGCCACCCGGGTCGCGTTCGTCACCGGCGGCGGCTCGGGCATCGGCCGGGCTATCGCGCACCGGCTGGCCGCCGAGGGCGCCTGCGTGGTCGTCGCGGACCGTGACGGCAGCGCCGCCGAGAAGGTCGCCGCCGAGATCGGCACCTCCGACCGGGCGGTGTGGGTGACCGCCGATGTGACCAGCCCCGACCAGATCGACGAGGCCTTCGCCGCCGGCGCCCTGGCCTTCGGCGGTGTCGACATCGTGGTGAACAACGCCGGCCTGTCGATCTCGAAGCCGCTGCTGGAGACGACCGTCACCGACTGGGACCTGCAGCACGACGTGATGGCCCGCGGCTCCTTCCTGGTCTCCCAGCGCGCCGCCCGCACCCTGATCGCCCAGGGCACCGGCGGCGACATCGTCTACATCGCCAGCAAGAACAGCGTGTTCGCCGGGCCGAACAACATCGCCTACAGCTCCGCCAAGGCCGACCAGGCCCACCAGGTGCGGCTGCTGGCCGCCGAGCTGGGCGAGCACGGCATCCGGGTCAACGGCGTCAACCCGGACGGAGTCGTCCGCGGTTCCGGCATCTTCGCCGGCGGCTGGGGCGCGAAGCGGGCCGCCGTCTACGGGGTGCCCGAGGAGGAGCTCGGCGCCTTCTACGCCCAGCGCACCCTGCTCAAGCGGGAGGTCCTGCCGGACCACGTCGCGGCGGCCGTCTTCGCCCTCACCGGCGGCGACCTCGCCCAGACCACCGGCCTGCACATCCCCGTCGACGCCGGCGTCGCCGCGGCGTTCCTCCGATGACACTGGTCGCGGCGGTCGACATCGGCGCGTCCGGCGGCCGGGTGCTCACCGCCCGGGTGGGTCCCGACCGGCTTGACCTGACCGAGGCACACCGCTTCCCGAACACGCCGCTGGCGCTGCCGGACGGACTGCACTGGGACCTCGGCCATCTGTACTCGGAGGTGGTCGAGGGCCTGCGTGCGGTGGCGGCGGCGGGTGACGTTCCCCGCTCCGTCGCGATCGACTCCTGGGCGGTGGACTACGGTCTTCTTGACCCGGCCGGGCGGCTGCTCGGGCTCCCGTACCACTACCGGGACGCCCGGACGAGCCCGGCGGTCATCGCCGCGGTGCACGCCGCCAGCGACCCCGACGAGCTGTACCGCGCCAACGGGCTGCAGTTCCTGCCTTTCACCACGCTTTACCAGCTCGCCGCCGAGGCCGGTGCGGGGGTCGGTGCCGGGAAACCCGGCCCCCGCACCTCGGCAGCCCTGGCCGGAGCCGCCCGGCTGCTGCTCGTCCCGGACCTGTTCGGGTACTGGCTGACCGGTGCCCAGGTCGCCGAGCTGACCAACGCGTCCACCACCGGCCTGCTCGACGTCCGTGACCAGACCTGGTCCGCCGCCCTCGCCCGACTGGCCGGTATCGAACCTGGTCTGCTCGCACCACTTGTCACCCCGGGCACGGTCATCGGCGGGCTACGTCCGGGGATCGCCGAGCAGACCGGCCTGCCGACGTCGACCGCCGTCACCGCGGTGGGCTCCCACGACACCGCCTCGGCGGTCGTCGGCGTGCCCGCCGAGGGCGAGAACTGGGCGTACATCTCCTGCGGCACCTGGTCACTGGTCGGCGTCGAGCTCGACGCGCCGGTGCTGACCACCGCGAGCCGCCGCGCCGGGTTCACCAACGAGGCCGGCGTGGACGGCCGCATCCGCTACCTGCACAACGTGATGGGCCTGTGGATGCTGCAGGAATGCCTACGCCAGTGGGCCCCCCGCGCGGACCAGAGACCGGCGCTGCTCGCCGACCTGCTCGGCCAGGCCGGCGCGCTGGCATCCGGCGGGCCGGTCATCGACCCGGACGACCCACAGTTCCTCCCGCCGGGCGACATGCCGGCCCGCGTCGCCGCCGCGGCCAGAGCCAGCGGGCAGCGGGAGCCGGTGACGCCGGCGGAGACCGTCCGCTGCGTGCTCGACAGCCTCGCCGCCGCGTACGCGCGCACCATCGAAACCGCCGAGACGCTGTCCGGGCGCCGGGTCGACGTCGTGCACATCGTCGGCGGCGGCTCGCGCAACGCGCTGCTGTGCCAGCTCACCGCCGACGCGCTCGGCCGCCCGGTGCTCGCCGGCCCGGCCGAGGCCACCGCGATCGGCAACATCCTGGTGCAGGCCCGGGCGCACGGCGCGCTGAGCAGCCCTGGCGGGCGGGGCGGTGACGTCAGCCTGGACGCGCTGCGCGCCCTGGTGCGCCGGACCACCCGCCCGGCGCGGTACGTCCCGGCGCGGTCTCGCCCGGCGCCGGCCGCTGCCCCCGTGCTGGTCCGGCCGGGAGGAGACTGAGTCCATGCGGGTCGCGTTGCTTGTCACCTGCCTGGTGGACGGCATGTTCCCGGACGTCGGCCAGGCCACCGTCGCCGTGCTGGAACGGCTCGGCCACCAGGTCGAGGTGCCGCTGGCCCAGACCTGCTGCGGCCAGATGCACATCAACACCGGCTACCGGCGCGACGCGCTGCGCCTGGTCCGCCGCACCGTGGCGGCGTTCGAGGGCTACGAGGCGGTGGTCGCGCCGAGCGGCTCGTGCGTCGGATCGGTCCGGCACCAGTACGCCGGGCTGGCCGCCGCCCGCGGTGACACCGCCCTCGCCGCGGCAGCCACGGACCTGGCCGCCCGGACGTTCGAGCTCTCCGAGTTCCTCGTGAACGTCCTGGGTGTGACGGATGTCGGCGCGCACTACCCGCATCGGGTCACCTACCACCCGACGTGCCATTCGCTGCGGATGCTCGGTGTCGGCGAGGCCCCGCTGCGGCTGCTGCGCGCGGTGCGGGGCATCCAGCTGGAGGAGCTTCCGGCGGCCGAGTCGTGCTGCGGCTTCGGGGGCACGTTCGCGCTGAAGAACCCGGACACGTCCACCGCGATGCTCACCGACAAGATCCGCGGCATCCTCGACACCCGAGCCGAGATCATCACCGCCGGCGACTCCTCCTGCCTGATGCACATCGGCGGCGGGCTGTCCCGGCTGCGCGCCGGGGTGCGGCCGGTGCATCTGGCGGAGATCCTCGCGAGCGAGCCTGCGAAGGTGGCATGAAGACCTCGACCTCGACCTCGACCCCGGCTTCGGCCGCGGCCCCGGCTTCGGCCTCGACGTTTCTCGGCATGCCGACCGCGCCGCGCGGTGTCGGCGCGCTGCGCGGTGACGAGCCGTTCCCGCAGGCCGCGCGCCGGGCGCTCGCCGACACCCAGCTGCGCCGCAACATCGCCAATGCGACCGGCACGATCCGCCGCAAGCGCGCGGCCGTCGTCGGCGAGCTGGACGACTGGGCCGAGCTGCGGGCCGCCGGCGCGGCGGTGAAGGACGACGTCCTCGCCCATCTGGACCAGTACCTGTGCCAGCTGGAGGAGCAGGTCACCGCCCGGGGCGGCACGGTGCACTGGGCTCGCGACGCGAACGAGGCCAATGCGATCGTTACCGGGCTCGTCCGCGCCACCGGCGCGCAGGAGGTCGTGAAGGTCAAGTCGATGGCCACCCAGGAGATCGGCCTCAACGAGGCGCTCGCCGAGGCGGGCATCTCGGCGTGGGAGACCGACCTGGCCGAGCTGATAGTCCAGTTGGGCGAGGACCGGCCCAGCCACATCCTGGTGCCGGCGATCCACCGCAACCGGGCCGAGATCCGCGAGATCTTCCTGCGCCGGATGGGCGCCGCGGGCGGTGTGCCGGCCAGCCCCGACCTCACCGACTCCCCGGCCGAGCTGGCCGAGGCGGCCCGCGGCCACCTGCGCGAACGGTTTCTGCGCACCCGGGTCGCGATCAGCGGTGCCAACTTCGCGGTCGCCGAGACCGGAACCCTGGCAGTGGTGGAGTCCGAGGGCAACGGCCGGATGTGCCTCACCCTGCCCGAGACACTGATCACCGTGATGGGCGTGGAGAAGATCGTGCCGACCTGGCGCGACCTGGAGATCTTCCTGCAGCTGCTGCCCCGCTCGTCCACCGGCGAGCGGATGAACCCCTACACCTCCTTCTGGACGGGCATCACCCCCGGTGACGGGCCACGCGAGTTCCACCTCGTCCTGCTCGACAACGGGCGGACCGCCACCCTCGCCGACCCGGCCGGGCGGGCGGCGCTGCGGTGTATCCGCTGCTCGGCCTGCCTGAACGTCTGCCCCGTCTACGAGCGCACCGGCGGGCACGCGTACGGGTCGATCTACCCCGGCCCGATCGGGGCGGTGCTCTCACCGCAGCTCACCGGTGTCGCCGACAACTCGTCGCTGCCGTACGCCTCCACGCTGTGCGGTGCCTGCCTCGAGGCCTGCCCGGTCGCCATCGACATCCCGTCGATGCTGGTCCATCTGCGCGGCCAGACCGTGGAGCAGGCGGGGCATGAGCATCCGGTCGAACGGGGGGTGATGAGGACGGCGGCGTGGGTGATGGCCTCCCCGCGCCGATGGTCGGTGGCCCTGCGCATGGCCCGGCTGGGCCGGTTCCTCGGTGGGCGGCGCGGCCGCATCACGCTGCTCCCGCCGCCACTCGCCGCCTGGACCACCAGCCGGGATCTTCCACTCCCACCGGCGGAGACCTTCCGCGAGCGGTGGGCCCGGCGGACCGAGGGCGGTGACCGATGAGAATTTGGCGCCGCCGGAGCGCCGGATCAGGCGCCTTGCCCGCTGGCCCGACCGGCCCTGTCGCTGCGGCCCGCCTGGGCGGTCCGGCCGCTGCGGCCCGCGCGACCGGTCCGACCGCCGCGGCCCGTGCCGAGATTCTGGCTCGGGTGCGTACCGCTCTCGGCGACCGGCCGGATCCGGCGCCGGTGTCGCGTGACTACCGGCTGGCCGGCCAGGGCTCCGCGAGCCTGCCTGCCGGCGCCGCCCCGGGCACCGCGGTCCAGGTGCTGATAGACCGCCTCCTCGACTACCACGCACTGGTACGTCGGCTACCGGCCGCCACGGCAGCCTCGTCCGCCGGCCCCTCGGGGCTCGCCACGGGCGGTTCCGCGGAACCGCCGAGCGTGGCCGGAGCCGTCGCCGCGGCCCTCGCCGAACGGGGGGTGCGCCGCCTCGTCCGCCCGGCCGGGCTACCCGCCTCCTGGCTGGCCGAGCTGGCGCAGCTGGCCGAGCTGCCTGAGGGGGTCGAGCTGCTCGACGACGACCCGCCGCTGTCCGTGCGCGACCTCGACGCCGCCGACGGGGTCATCACCGGCTGCGTGCTGGCGATCGCCGAGACCGGGACGATCGTCCTGGACGGTGGCCCCGGCCAGGGGCGCCGCGCGCTCACCCTGATCCCGGACTACCACCTGGTCGTGGTCCGTGAGGACCAGATCGTGGCCAGCGTCGCCGACGCCATCGCCCACCTGGACGGCGCCGGTGCTACCCGCCCGCTCACCTGGATCAGCGGCCCCAGCGCGACCAGCGACATCGAGCTCAACCGGGTCGAAGGCGTCCACGGCCCCCGCACCCTGGAGGTCATCATCGTCCACGCGGCCGCCGGTCAGGAGTTCGGGGGCTGACATCCGCTGCGCGTGCGGCGGTGATGGCGAGCCGCGAGGTACATATAAGTCAACACTGCCAATAGAAATAGACGGGGCCGGGAAGGCACCGTCGCGCCGCGCCGGCAATTCCCCTCAAGAGAGCCAAAAGGGGCGCAGGTCTGTTTAGCAATCCGCAAGAGTGGAGGATTTTGGCTGCCAGAACGACCAAAATCCTCCACTCTTGCTCGGTAGCAGCCAAAATCCGAAGCTCGGGATTCTGCTGCCTGCCCCTGCCTCCTGCGGGCGGATCACCTTCGCGGCGGTCGGTCATGCCTTGCCGCAGGTCACCTTCGCGCCGCGCAGTTCATAGCTCATCAGCCCGTCGCACCAGGTCATCTCGGGGGTCTGCACCAGGCGCAGGTCGGGCAGGCGGAACAGCCGGTCGAGGAACACCCGGGTCTCGGCCATCGCGACCTGGGCTCCGGGGCAGCGGTGGCTGCCGTCACCGAAGCTCATGAAGGTGCCGACCGTCCGCATGCGCTTCGCCCGGTCCGGGTCGAGGGCGTACGGGCATTCGCCGACGGTCTCCGGGTCGACGTTCGCGGCCCGGATGTCGACGGCGAGCACCTCGTCGCGGCGGGCGGAGCCGGGTCCCAGCTCGACGTCCTCGGTGGCGCGCCGGTGCAGCATGGCGGCGACCGGCTCCAGTCGGAGGATCTCCTCCAGGATCGTGGTCTGCTCGGCCTCGTCACCGGCGGTGAACCGGGCGCGCAGCTCGGCGTGGTCGAACAGGTGCCAGGCCGCCATGACGATGAACTCCCGCGTGGTCACCATGCCGGCGACCGCGTAGGTCATGCATTCGATGAGGATCTGCTTGTCCGGGTAGCCCTCGTCGAGCAGGTGCGAGATGACGTCGTCCTGCCGCTCCGCCCGCCGCGCCTTGACCGCCGGGCGCACGTCGTTGCGGAAGAACCGCAGCGCGTGCACGGCGGTCACCGCCTGCGCGGGGACCCGGACGGCGGGATGCATGCCCCGCAGCCGGGTGCCGAGCAGCGTCGCCTGGATGCGCTTCGCCATCGCCCGCTGGTCGCTGTTCGTCAGTCCGACGATCTCCGCGGCGACCGCGACGGCGAGTTCGTAGCTGAGCTCGTCGAGGTTCCCGCCCCCGGCCGCCTGGAGCTTGCCCAGTAGCTCGTCGGACGTCTTCTCCATGACCAGGCGGTGGCGGGTGTTGATGGCCTTGGGGGTGAAGTAGCGCGCGATCGCGGTGCGGCGGCGCTTGTGGATCTCGCCGTCGAGGAAGAAGACCGAGGCGAACTCGCCCGCGGCCTTCATCTGGTCGGAGCCGGCTCCGGCCTGCAGCATGCTGCCGCTGCGCAGGATCTCGCGGCCGAAGGCGAATTTGCCGACGACCCGCGCCCCGGGATCGGCATGCACCCGCTGTGCTGCCAGCACCGCCGACTTGCGGTCGTCGCGCGCCGGGTCGATCGGGCACGCGGAGGGCACGGGCACGGTACTGGTCACAACCCACTCCAGTTGCTGATGCGTTGAGCATTTGGTGGATGTCGGACATCGACAGGGTCAGCGTAGCCCATTTAGTGCAATGGGTCTTGCCTCAATTGCCGGCGGCGCCGCGGTCTGGACCGGGCCTCACTTCGTCGGTACATTAGTTGAGTAACGAACCGATGGTCCTGACGGAGTGGGGGGTGGCAGTGCTCGATGGTGGGACCCCGTTGTTCACCCAGATCGCGGAACGACTGGCCGACGAGATCGCCGAGGGCTCGCTCGCGGAGGGCGAGCGGGTGCCGTCCAGCAACGAGATGGCGGCCTTCTACCGGATCAACCCGGCCACCGCGGCGAAAGGGCTCAATGTGCTGATCGACGACGGGCTGCTGGAGAAACGCCGCGGTATCGGCATGTTCGTGGTGGCCGGGGCGCGGGAGCGGCTGCTGGCCGACCGCCGCAGGGATTTCGCGGAGCGCTTCGTGCGGCCGCTCGTCGCCGAGGCCCAGCGCCTCGGCATCGATGGGGAGTCATTGGTTGAGCTGGTCCGCGAGGCCAGCGGAGTCCAGGGAGGTGTTTCGCTGTGACGGCCGCCATCTCGGTCCGCGGGCTGACTCGCCATTACCGCGGCCACCGTGCCCTCGACGACGTCACGATCGACATCGACGGTCCGTCCATCACGGGCCTGCTGGGGCGTAACGGTGCCGGCAAGACGACCCTGCTGCGCATGATCGCGGCCCAGGAGCTGCCGTCGCGGGGCCGGGTTCTGGTGTTCGGCGTGAACCCGCTCGAAAACGACGCGATACTGCGCCGCCTGGTCCTCATCCGCGAGGACCAGACCTTTCCGGATTTCAAGGTGCGGCACGCGCTGAAAGCGGCGTCCTGGTTCTACCCGAACTGGGATGGTGACCTGGCCGCGGCGATGGCAGGCGAGTTCGACCTGCCGCCGGACCGCGCGGTCAAGAAGCTCTCCCGCGGGATGCGCTCGGCACTGAGCATCGTGATCGGCCTGGCGGCCAGGGCCGAGATCACCCTGTTCGACGAGCCATATGCCGGGCTCGACGCCGTCGCCCGCCAGCTGTTCTACGACCGGCTGCTCGCCGAGTACGCCGAGCATCCTCGGACGATCCTGCTGTCCACCCACCTGGTGGACGAGGCCGCCGCCCTGCTGGAGCGGGTGGTGATGGTCGACCGCGGCCGGGTGGTCCTCGACGCGCCCGCGGATGACCTGCGGGGTGCGTACACGTCCGTGAGCGGCCCGGCTGCCGCGGTGGCGCAGCTGCTGGCCGACCGGCCCGACCGGCCTGGCCAGGACCGGCGCCGGGTCGCGGCCCACGAGTCGGTGGTGCTCGCCGGCCCGCTCGACAGCGCCGACCTGCAGCGCGCCCGCGACCTGCACCTGCGGCTGGAACCCCTGTCGCTGCAGCAGGTCCTGGTCCATGCCGCGGGTCGATCCGACAGCGAGCGATCCGACAGCGAGCGATCCGACAGCGAGCGATCCGAGAGGGCGAGCGCGTGACCAGCTGGAGCACCATCGTCAACGTCGGGCGTTACCACCTCACCCAGCAGCCGTTCTACCTGACCCTGCCCTGGGCCCTGACGGTGTTCAGCCTGTTCATCAACCTGATCATCTCGACGGTGACTCCCACCAGCATCCACACCGGTGGGCTGGCCACCCTGTACATCTGGATGTTCGTCGGCGGCCTGCTGGCGACGCACCGGTCGCTGCCGTTCGGGCTCGCCCTCGGTCTCAGCCGGCGCTCCTACTACCTCGGGACCGCCGGCCTCGCCGTTGCCCTCTCGGCGGCCGACGCCGTCGCCCTCACCGCGCTGTACGCCCTGGAGGGGGCCAGCGGCGGCTGGTGGGTCGACCTGCACTTCTTCCGGATCTCCTACCTTCTCGACGGGCCGTGGTACCTCACCTGGCTGACCTCCTTCGTCGGCCTGGGGCTGCTGTTCGTCTACGGCATGTGGTTCGGCATCGTCTACCGCCGCTGGAACGTGACGGGCCTGGCCGCTTTCATCGCAAGTCAGGGGGCGCTGCTTCTCGTCGGCGTGCTGCTCGCGGCCTGGGCGGACGCATGGGCGGCGATCGGTCGTTTCTTCACCGATCTCAGCTCCGGGGGGCTGACCGGCGTCCTCGCCGTCGCGACGGTGGCACTCTTCGTCGGCGGATTCACCACGATGCGCCGGGTCACGGTCTGAGTGGCTGATCGTCTGACCGGCTGACCAGGTGCTCAGGCGGCGACGGCGCCGACCTGGCGCAGGATGGTCAGCCGGTCGGGCAGCACCGAATAGTTGACGATCTGGTTGTCGCGGAAGGTGATGAGGCTGATGCTGTCGGCCTCGATGCGCCGGCCGGTTCCGGGCACGCCCCACAGCTCGCCCTCGTGGGTGCCCTCGATCCGCCAGAACACCACAACCCGGTCGCCCTCGGCGAGGAGGTCGGTCACCGTGGCCCGTACGTCCGGAACCGACGTGCGCAGTCCGTCGACGTGCTCCTGGAAACCCTTGCGGCCGTTGGACCAGCTGGCCTGCGGCCGGGAACCATCGGTTCCGTCCTCGGCGACGAACGTCTCCAGCAGCTCCGTCCTGCCTTCGGTGACGACCTCCTCGTAGAGGCGGCGGGCGATCTCCTTGCGGATCTCGATGCTCATGTCGATCCTTTCTACTGGGGTGGCTCGCCGGGATAGGTGGGCGGCAGCAGGATCCCGTTCGAGGCGGTGAGCCCGCCGTCGACGGGCAGCGTGACCCCGGTGATGTACGAAGCCGCCGGCGACGCCAGGAACCAGACGGCCTCCGCCTGCTCGCGTGGCTGGGCCCAGCGGCCCATCGGGATACGCCGGGTCAGCGCCGCGGAGAGAACCGGGTCCGCGCGCTGGCCGGCGGTGCGGGGCGTCAGGGTGAGCCCGGGCGCGACCGCGTTGACCCGGATGCCCTGGAAGGCGTAGTCCAGCGCGGCCGAACGCACCAGGTTGTTCGCCGCGGCCTTCGTGGTGTTGTAGGCCCAGGTGTAGGGGTCGCCACGAAGACCGGCGCCGGACGACGTCACGACGATCGATCCGCCGCCGGCGGCTCGAAGGGCCGGTGCGGCCGAACGGATTCCCAGCGTCAGGCCGCGGACGTTCACCGCGTAGATCGCGTCGAGCTTTTCGATGGCACCCTCGGCCTCGATCGGCGGGGCGCCCCCGAGCCCGGCGTTGAGGACGGCGGTGTCCAGGCGGCCGAAACGTTCCACCGCCAGCGCCACCATCGCGTCGTTGGTCTCCGGGTCCGCCACGTCGCCCACCAGAGTGACGACCTCGGAGTGGCCGGCGAACTCGTCGAGCCCCTCCTTGGACACGTCGACGGCGACGACGCCGAACCCGCGCTCTGCGAACAGCTCGACGCAGGCTCTGCCGATGCCGGCCGCGCCGCCGGTGACGACGACTGATCCGCTGGGCATCCCGCTCCTCGTTTTCGCAACACCCGGGTAGCGATTCAGTAATAAAACCGCTCGACTGACCACGGACGTCATTTCCGCCGGCAGTTGACGTCGGCGGATGTCGGCAATGTTCACCGACTCTACAATGGCGACAGCCGGTGTTATCCGGCGTTTCGTTCCTACAGCGGGATGTTGCCGTGATGGCCGCGCCGGGCGGGTGCGTCCGCCAGTGCCTCGGCGACTCGGCGGCGGGTTTCGGCCGGTTCGATGACGGCGTCGATGACCCCGAGGGCGAGCCCGCGGTCCACCCCGCCGGCCGTGCGGGTGTGCTCCTCGACGAGTCGGGCGAGCACGGCCGGCCGCTCCTGTTCGGACGCCGCGGCCAGGGTGCGCCGGTGCAGGATGCCGACCGCGGCCTCGGCGCCCATCACGGCGACCTCGGCCTGCGGCCAGGCGAGAACGGCGGTAGCCCCCAGCGAGCGGGAGTTCATCGCGATGTACGCCCCGCCGAACGACTTGCGGGTGACCAGGGTGACCCGGGGCACCGTGGCCTCCGCGAACGCGTACAACAGTTTGGCGCCGCGCCGGACCACCCCGTCCCACTCCTGGCGCACACCGGGCAGATAGCCGGGAACGTCGACCAGCACAACGAGCGGGATCCCGAACGAGTCGCACATCCGGACGAACCGCGAGATCTTCTCGGCGCTGAGCGAGTCCAGGCAGCCGCCCTTGCGGATCGGATTGTTCGCGATGACTCCCACGGGCTGGCCGTAGAGGCGACCGAGGCCGATCACCGCGTTCGGTGCCCAGCGCGGCTGGAGCTCCTCGAACGGGTACGGATCATCGTCGAGGATCCGCAGGATCAGCGGCCGGACGTCGTAGGCCCGGCGGGGCCGCTGCGGGAGCAGCGTGCCCGGGTCGGGCCGCCGGCGCTCGTCGGCGTCGAGTTCCGCCGTGCGCCCGGGATCGATGACGAACGGGCCGGACCCGGCCAGCAGGTTGGTGATCCGCCGTGCCCGCTGGTAGGCGTCGCTCTCGGAGGACGCCTGCACGTGTACGACACCGGACCGGCGTCCGTGCGCATCGGCGCCGCCGAGGCCTTCGGAGTCGATCTGCTCGCCTGTGACGCTGCGGACGACATCGGGGCCGGTCACGAAGACCCGGCCGGCCGGCGCCATGACGACGACGTCGGTCAGCGCCGGCCCGTACGCCGCGCCACCCGCGGCCGGCCCCAGCACCACCGAGATCTGCGGGATCCGGCCGGAAGCGTGGATCATGGCGGCGAAGATGCGGCCGATGCCGTCGAGGGCCTGCACCCCTTCGGTGAGGCTCGCCCCACCGGAGTGCCACAGGCCGATGACGGGGCGGCGCAGGCGCACCGCCTCCTCGATGGCGGTGACGATCCGGGCGGCCCCGTCGGCTCCGATCGCCCCGCCCCTCCGGGTTCCGTCAGTGCAGAAGGCGACGGCGGCCTCGCCGTCGATCCGGCCGCGACCAGCCAGCACACCGCTGGCGGCCCCGCCGGGAAACGGGATGAAGGAACCCGCGTCGAACAACTGGATGAGCCTGTTGTGGGGAGTGCGGGCATCCTGCTCCGGGATGACTACCTGAACCCGGTCGCCGCTTGCCACCTCGGTCATGTCATTCCTTTCCCAGCGTGAACTGGTCCGAATGATGACCGGTCGTCCTTCTAAATCTCTATAGTCGCGCTCAAGCCGGCCCGGAGCAGGTGCCGCCCCGGTTCAGCAGGACCGCCACGGTGCTGCCGCGGCTGTTCGTGACGACCACATCGGCCCGGTCGTCGCTGTCGCCGAGCAGGTCGGCGGTCTTCACCGCGGACGGACCGGGGCCGACGGGGTAGACCTTCGGCGGCCCGAACACCCCGTGTCCGTTGTTCAGCAGCACCGACACGGTCTCGTCTCCCTGGTTCGCGACGACCAGGTCGTCCGCGTCGTCGGCGGTGAGGTCGCTGATCTCCACCCCGGTCGCGCCCGGACCGGAGAAGTACGCCACCGGCGGACGGAAGGTCCCGTCACCGTTGCCCAGCAGCACCGACACGGTGGCGTCCCCGGAGTTCGCGACGGCCACGTCGTTGATGTCGTCGCCGTTCATCAGCCCCACCGTCACCGAGGCCGGACCGGGCCCGGTGACATAGGCCTGCGGGCCGAGCAGGATGCCGTGGTTGCTCAGAAACACCGACACGGTTCCGTTGCCGGCGTTCGAGACGGCAACGTCGCCGACGCCGTCCCCGTTGAAATCGCCCACTCCCAGCGACGCGGGGCTCGGGCCACTGAGGTACGGGACGGCGGGCTGGAAGGTTCCGTCACCGTTGCCCAGCAGCACCGACACCGTGCCGTCGAAGCTGTTCGCGACCGAAAGATCGACGATTCCGTCGCCGCTGATGTCCTCGGCCCGCAGGCCACCCGGCCCACTGCCGGCGAAATAGGGAATTGGGAGCCGGAAGGTACCGTTGCCGTTGTTCAGGTACACCAGCACCGTGTCGTCGTATCGGTTCGTGACGGCGATATCCCGGAAATCGTCCCCGTCCAGGTAGTTCGACCGCACCCCGGCCGGCCCGGAGCCGGTGAGATAGATCTGTGGCGGTCCGAGCGTTCCGTCGCCGTTGCCGAACAGTATCGAAAGGGTGTTGTTCCCGGTGTTCACGACGGCCACGTCGACGATGCCGTCGCCGGAGAGCTCCTCGGTCGCCGCCGCCACCGGGCCGGGCCCGGTGAGATATTCGGCCGGCAACGGCCCGGGCGCCGCCGGCGCTGCCGGAGACAGGGCCACGAGTATGAACGAGGCCAGAAGAACCATCACGGTCAGGCGCCGGTACAGGCCTCGTGCCACGGGCCTGATGGTGGCCTGGCGAGTCCCGGTGGCCCGGTAGCGACACACGAGACGTGTCGACCCGGTCGGGCTGTCGACCCGGTCGGGCTGCCGACCCGGTCCGACTGCCGGCCGGCGGGTGCTCCGGCCGGCCGGCGGCTCGGGTTGGATGCTCACCGTGGTCTGGAGCCCGTCGCGGAATCCCGACCTCCGGCCTGCTACTGCCGCTGCTGCTTCCGAGCAGGAAGTGAGGATTTCGGCTGCGAGGACAACCAAAATCCTCACTTCCTGCGGATCGTCAGGCGACTGCTGTGCGCTCGCTGGGTGTCACTTCTGGTAGGTGAGGCAGTCCACGCCGTTCAGGTTGAAACCGACGCTGATTCCGTCGGCCTGACAGACGAAGTTCTTGTTGTGCCGACAGTCGGTGACCTTACAGGCGCCTACGCGGCCTTTGTCGGACGGGTTGCCGCCTTTCGAGGGAGCGACGAAGAAGGTGTCGCAGTGCGCCACCAGAGCACCTGAGTCCCCGACGGTGATCGCGGGGGCGTGGCAGGCCTGCTTGCCGTTGTACGCGCACGCGTCGACGGCACACTTCGTGATGACGGGAAGGTCCATGATTGGCTGCCTCTCCTTGTGGAAATACCTCGAGAGGAAATCCTCTCGGGCACTTCCTAGAGTCGGCCCGAGGTCTCGTCAAGACGGGAGGAGAGTGTCGCAGAATAGCGCCGGCACGTGAGGTTGGCCTAACCTAAAAATCTCGCGGAGAAACTAGGATGGGGACGGAATGGTGAGATAGCCGAGGATCTCGGCGCCATGCGCCGCGAGGTCCTGCTCGGTCAGCCCGCCGCGGTCATGCGCGTCCCGGGGCAGCGCCGGAACCTCGGCGGCGTCCACCAGCAGGACGTAGATGCGTGTCGTGATCCCGGTGTAGCCGCCGTAGCCGAGGTTGTAGGGCTGGACCGTGAAGCAGTTCTCGGTGGTCAGCTCCAGCACCTGGCCTGGGTAGAACAGGCCGTTTCCGGGGTTGTGGGCCGCGGTGGAGTCCGTTGTCGCCGGGTCCGCCCAGGAGGCCCCCATCAGCATCTGCCCAGCCGCGGGCCGGCCACTGATCTTTCCGCCCACCGCGGCGGAGGGGCTCCACGACGCGAAGTACTGGTAGGCCCCAGCTGTGACCCGCAGCCCGGTGGCCGCACTGCTCGGGCCGTCGACGACTGCCGCTTCCGTCGGCAGTTCCAGCCGGTAGCAGCCGCTGCCGGCCGACGGCCCGCCGGCCGGCGCCGGGCCCGCGTTCGCCGGCGGGCCCGGCCCGCCCACCGGCGCGGCCGCACCGGGCAGGGCAACACCGGGCACAGCGACGCCGGGCTGAGCAGCACCGAGCCGAGCCCCGTTCGGCGCGACCGGCCCAGCCGACTGGGCCGACAGCGCCGACAGCGCCGACAGCGCCGACTGGGCCGACTGGGCCGACTGGGCCGACTGGGCCGACGGTGCCGGCGCGGCGGGGGTGTCGCCGTCGGCCAGGATGAAGATCATCGCAGCGACGGCCGCCACGGCGGCGATCAGCGCCGAGCCGGTCAATGCCTGGGCGGCTCGGCGCGAGAGCCCGCCCGCCACCGGCGGCGCTGGCGCCGCGGGCGGCACCGGCGGTGCCAGGACTTCGTCAGGCGCCGTGGTTTCGGCGGGCGCCGCGGAATCGGCAGTCGCCGCGGGCTCGGTAGGCGCAGGGGCTTCGGCGACTGCCGGGGGCTCGGCGGCAGCCGCGGGCGACGGCGCCGCCGACGGCGCTGCCGGCGGAGTCGGGGGCGGCGCCGGGGGTGCCTTCCTGGCGACCCTCGGGTGCAGCCGGTGCCAGATGTCCAGCCAGGCTTCACTGTGCTCGGGGTCGTAGGCCGCCACGATCAGCGTGAGGGTTTTGAGCGTCAGCCGACGACGCCCGTTGCGCAGGTCGTTCACCGTCGTCTTCGACACCCCGACGCGCCGCTCGACCGCACGATCGTCGGACGTCCCCAGCAGACGCACCACCGCGGCCCGAAGGTCCTCGTCGTTCGAGATCTCCGTTGGTTCCGCGCCCGGTGTCCCGGGATCTCCCTCCGACGGTGGCAGTGTCGTCGTCCCTTCGTGCGCCGTGCGTCGATCGCCTGGTGTCACAGCGATTGTCCCAGGTCCGCCCGGCGGCAGGACAGGACGGGACACACAGGACGACAGCCACCACCGAATCCGGCCGGGATCAACCTCTTACGTGGGTAACCTCGTCACGCGAACGGGGGGCGCCCAGTAACCGGGCACCGGGGCTCAGCGCCGGTGCCCGGCGGCTGGTGGCCGGGTGCCGGCGACGTCGAGCAGCGCCGGGGCGAGTTCGCGCCATTCGCGGTCCGGCAGCGCGGTCGGGTCGGCGGTGAGGACCTGGATGGCCACGTGGTCGGCCCCCGCCTCCAGATGCTGGCGGACACGGCCACGGATCACCTCGGCATCGCCATGGGCGACGATCGCGTCAACCAGTCGGCGACTCGGTCCGCCGACGAGGTCGTCGTCACCGAAGCCCATCCGCCGGACGTTCGCCAACTGGTGAGGTGCCATGGTGACGTAGGCGGTGACGTGCGCCGTGGCGATCTGGCGGGCTCGGTCGGCATCGGTGTCCAGAACGACGGCCTGCTCGACTCCGAGGAACGCGTCAGGGCCCATGATCGCGCGCGCCTGCCGGGTGTGCTCCACAGGTACGAAGTACGGGTGGGCCCCCCAGGTCCGTTCGGCTGCCAGCGACAGCATCTTCGGCCCGAGCGCTGCCAGTACCCGGCGCACGGCCGGCTGCGCGGACGGGCTGTGGGCAGGCACGGCGTCCATGGCCGCCAGGTAGTCGCTCATGGTCGAAACCGCTTTGGCCACCGCCGGCACGGGGTAGCCGTCGAGCTTGTGAATGGTGTCGTCAACCCGGTGCCCGCCCAGGCCGAGAAGGTAACGCCCTGGGAACGCCTCCCCGAGAGTGCGGGCCGCGGCCGCCTGTGTGATCGGGTCACGGAAGGCGATGTTGGCGATGCCGGACGCGACGGTGACCTGCCGCGTGGCCGACAGCAGCAGCCAGGCCTGGCCCACTGTGTCGCGACCGAAGCCCTCGCCGTACCAGATGGCTCCGTAGCCCAGCTCCTCGATCTCCGCCGCGGCCTCCCGCACCCGGCTGGCGGGCTGGCCGTCGAAGGCGAACGTCCAGACGCCGACGTTGCCCAACATGCGTTCTGGGTCCTTCACCATGCTCCTCTGCTGCCGCTCGTCTGCACCGGTCCTGGTTCCGGACAGGCTGTCCGATTCCGTTCGCCAAAATACGGACATGCTGTCCGCTTGTCCATGTACGAGGATGAGGACGAAGGTGAAGGCCAGGTGAGGAGGCGGCGGTGGAAGGACGAGCTCCGGTGCGGAGCCCCCGGCGAACCGACGCCCGGCGTAACCGGGAGCGCCTGCTCGCCGTCGCGCGCGAGACGTTCGACGAGGCCGGCCCGGACGCGTCCCTTGTCGAGATCGCACGGCGGGCCGGGGTCGGGCAGGGAACCCTCTACCGGCACTTCCCGACCCGGGCGGCGCTCCTGAGCGCTGTCCTCGCCGACCGGATCGAGACCCTGTGCCGACAGGCCGCGGAGCTGTCGGCCACCCGGTCGGCGGACGACGCCCTGGCGGCCTGGCTGCATCTGTTTCTCGCCCACGCACGGGTCAACCATGGCCTGGCCGGCACGTTCATGATCGAGGAATCCGAGGCGGTCACCGTCGACTGCCACCAGGTGATCATGGCTGCCGCGGCAGATCTCCTCGGCCGTGCCCAGCGGGAGGGCGCGGCCCGCACCGACCTGCGCCCGGACGACCTCGTCCAGCTCGTCGTCGGCGTCGCGCTGGCAACCTCCCGCGGCGACGACGCCGACGACGACCAAGCCGTTCGGCTGCTCAGGCTGACCCTCGACGCGGTCCGAGTCTCCGGCGGGGACGCCTGACGGCCGAAGCCTGACGGCGGGTTCAGCCGCGCCCGGGCCACGTCCAGTCGCGGATCTCGGGCAGGTCCTCGAAGTGCTCGGTGACGTAGGCGTGGTGCCGTTCGATCGACAGCTCGCAGTGGTCGACGAGCCGGTCGGTGCCCGGGTGGGTGGTGCGGGCGAACTCCACGGCGAGGCGGGCCAGGTGGAACCGGCTGACGCCGTTGCGCACGACCATGTCGAACGGCGTCGTGGTGGTGCCTTCCTCCATGAAGCCGCGCACGTGGAAACGGCTCGGGTTTGGCCGGCCGTGCAGCAGCTGGTGGACGGCCCGGCTGTATCCGTGGAACCCGACCACGACATCCGTCTCATTCGTGAACAGGGCACGGAACATCGGATTCGAGAACCCGTGCGGGTGCAGGTCGGACCGCAGCAGGGCCATCAGGTCGACCACGTTCACCACCCGTACCGACAGGCTGGGAACGAACTGGTGGAGCAGGTCGGCCGCGGCGAGGATCTCCATGGTGGGGACGTCGCCGATGCCGACGAGCACGATGTCCGGGTCCCGCCCGTGCCGGGCCTCGGTACCGGCCCACTCCCAGACCGAGGCGCCGCGGGCGCAGTGCTCGGCCGCCTCGTCCGCGGTCAGGTACTGCAGGTGCGGCTGCTTGTCGGCGACCATCAGGTTGACGTGGTTGCGGCTGCGCAGGCAGTGGTCCGCGACGGAGAGCAGCGTGTTGGAGTCCACCGGCAGCCAGATCCGCGCGACACCCGGGGACAGCGGCACGACCGTGTCGATGAGCCCCGGGCCCTGGTGCGAGAAGCCGTTGTGGTCGTTGCGCCAGCAGGTGCTGGTCAGCAGCACGTTCAGGCTCGGCACGGGCACGCGCCAGTCGAGCTTCGACGCCTCCTGCAGCCATTTCGTGTGCTGGACGACCATGGAGGCCGAGACCATCGCGAACGCCTCGTAGGTGGCGAACAGGCCGTGGCGCCCGGTGAGGGTGTAGCCCTCCAGCCAGCCTTCGCACAGATGCTCGGAGAGCACCTCCATCACCCGGCCGTCGGGGGAGACCCGGTCGTCGGTCGGCTCGATCGGGGCGACCAGGCAGCGGTCGGAGACGTCGAGGACCGCGCCGAGACGGTTGCTGCTGAGCTCGTCCGGGCTGAAGACCCGGAATGTGGTCGGATTGTCCTGGTAGACGTCGCGCAGCAGCTCACCCAGCGGCCGGGTGGTCTCGTGCAGGAGCGTGCCGCGGCGCGCCGGGTCGATCTGGAGGGCGTAGGAACGCCACTCGCGCAGGCGCAGCGGCTCGGTCCGGCGGCCGCCGTTGGCGTAGCTCGCCGCGCCCATGCGCCTGTCGCCGTCCGGCGCCAGCGCGGCCAGGTCCGCGATGAGCCGCCCGCCGGCGTCGAAGAGGCGCTCCGGCTCGTAGGAACGCAGCCAGGCCTCGAGCTGCGCCAGATGTGCCGGGTTGTCCCGGACTCCGGCGAGGGGCACCTGATGGGCCCGGAAGGTCCCCTCGACCTGAACGCCGTCGACCTCGCGCGGACCCGTCCAGCCCTTGGGTGTACGCAGGATGATCATCGGCCAGTGGGGCGCGTCGGTCACCGTCGCCCCCGGCCGCCGTGCCGCGACCTGGAACTCGCGGATCTGCCCGTAGGCGGTGCGCAGCGCCGCCGCGAAGTCGCGGTGGACCTGCTCGACGTCCGACCCCTCGACCCAGTGGACGTCGTAGCCGTGCCCGGTGAACAGGTTCGTCACCTGCTCGCGGCTGTGCCGGGCCAGCACCGTCGGATTGGCGATCTTGTACTGGTTGAGGTTCAGGATCGGCAGGACTGCGCCGTCGCGGCGCGGGTTCAGGAAGCTGATGCCCTTCCAGCTGCCCTCCAGCGGGCCGGTCTCGGCCTCGCCGTCGCCCACCACGGCCGCGACCAGCAGATCCGGGTTGTCGAACGCCGCGCCGAAGGCGTGGACCAGGGCGTAGCCGAGCTCGCCGCCCTCATGGATCGACCCCGGGGTCGGGACGCTGACATGACTCGGGATGCCGCCAGGTGTCGAGAACTGCCGCACGAGTCTGGTCAGCCCGGCGACGTCCCGCGAGACCGCCGGGTAGATCTCGGAGTAGGTGCCCTCCAGGTAGGTGTTGGCGACCAGCGCCGGGCCGCCGTGCCCCGGGCCGGTGACGTAGAGGACGTCCTGGCCGGTCAGCCGCACCAGGCGGTTCAGATGCGCGTAGATGAGGTTCAGCGCGGGTGAGGTGCCCCAGTGGCCCAGCAGCCGCGGCTTGATGTCCTCACGCCGCAGGGGCTGGCGCAGCAGGGGGTTCGCGAGCAGGTAGATCTGGGCGGCCGTCAGATAGTTCGCGGCCTTCCAGTAGTCCACGAGGCGCGTGAGCGCCTCGTGGTCCAGCTCCGGGACGGTGGTGGTGTTATCGGTCGACTGTGCCGTCGCAGTCATGCGCCGTGGATATCACGTCCACTGTCAGCTCACGGTGAGGCCGTCAGCTCACGGTGAGGCCGTTGTCGACGGTGTAGACGGCGCCGGTGATCGAACGCGCCTCGTCGGAGGCGAGGAACGCGAACAGGGCGGCGATCTCCTCGGGCTCGGCCAGCCCGCGCATGCCGGCCATCCGCCCGACGAGGTCGGGGTCCATGTCGCTCGGGAAGGTGCCCGAGGTGGCGATGTTGGTGTTCGTGCCCGCGGGCGCGATCGCGTTGACCCGCAGCCTCGTCTTGAGGAACTCGACGGCGAGCGACCGGGTGAGCGCGATCAGCCCGCCCTTGCTCATGCTGTAGGCCGCCGAGTAGGGAACGCCCTGCAGGCCGGAGTTCGACGCGATGTTGATGATGGTGCCGTCGGTTTCCAGCAGGTGGGGGATCGCGGCCTGGGCGAGGAAGAAGCAGCCGTCGAGGTTCACGCCCATGACCCGCCGGTACTGCTCGACCGGCATCTTCGTCGTGTGCTCGGCCAGGTAGATCCCCGCGACGTTGCCGAGCACGTCGAGCCGCCCGAACTCGGCGACGGCCGCGGCGACCGCCTCGGCGCAGGCGGCCGGGTCGCTGACGTCGGCCTGGCGCACCGACAACCGTCCGGTCGTCAGCGCCAACGCCTGCGTCTTCGTCTCGGCGAGCCGGCCCTCGTCGATGTCGATGCCGAGCACCGACGCTCCCTGCCCAGCGAGCCGTAACGCGATCGCACGGCCCATGCCGGACCCTGCGCCGGTGATGAGCGCCGCCTTGCCCTCAAACGAAGCAGTCATGATTGGTGAATCCTCCGAACTCTGTGTCAGGATTTCCGCTGGTCGGTGAAGACGCCGGGCTGCCCGGAATGGATCTCGATCCACTCGGCGCCCTCGTCGCCGGCCCGCCAGGCGTAAAGAAGATCGGGCGTGAAGAATCCCATTCCCGCACCGACCCTGCGCCGGCCGAATATCAGCTCGCCGCGCAGGACGTAGTTCAGCTGGTGCGTGCCGTGCCGGTGCGGCTTGACCTTCTCGCCGGGAGCGGCTGTCTCATGGAAAACAGACAGCTCCGGGGACTGCAGGATCGTCCTGGTGACAAGGTCGCGTCCGAAGAGGTCGAGGTACTCCTGTGCCTCTTCGGAATCACCGAAGAGCTCGGCGTTCGTGTGCCCCGGAAGCTGGTTGACATCGAAGAAGAACTGCCGGGCGGGCTCATCGGCCATCAGTCGGCTCCTTCCACGCGCCGTCGGCGCTCTGAACAATTCACGTCTCAACCGGCCGTCCGGTCAACTCGTGACTTTCGGAGCGCAAGCGGCTATGCGGCGGCCGGATGGTCCTGGCGGAACACGAAGAGGCATTCGCCGAGGTTGGGCCGTCCGCCGGCGTGGCGGTGCCGGGCGGGCGGAGCCCGCCCGACGGCGACCCGTCCGGTTCAGCGGAACCGCGCCGGGCTCGGCTACCGCCGGGCCGGGCGCTGACAATCCCGCCCGCGCGGTCTGCGCCGTGGTCCGTGGTCGTTCGGGAGCCCGGCGGACGATACTGTCCGAAGCCCCCATTTCGACATGCCGCGGCCGGAACTCCCATGCAGGCCGGCGGTTCGGACGGAGATGTGCCATGACCACGCCAGGACAGCCGCCGTATCCGGACCCGGGCAGGCAGGGACACGGTTTCGGTGAGACGGGGCCACAGGAGCCGGGCTTCGGCCCGCCACCCGGCGGATTCCCACCCGGCGCGCCACCCGGTGGATTTCCACCCGGCCCACCGCCTGGGTACGGTCCGCCGCCGGGCTATGGGCCGCCGCCGGCCTACGGGCCCCCGCCGGGCTACGGTCCCCCACCGGGCTACGGAGGCGGGTGGTTCGACCCCACAGCCCCCTACGGACGCCACCCGGTGACTGGTGAGCCCCTCTCGGACAAGCAGAAGCTCGTCGCCGGGCTGCTCCAGTTCTTCCTCGGTGGGGTCGGTGCGGGGCGGTGGTACATGGGAAGCAACGGCATCGCGATCGCCCAGCTGCTCACCTGCGGCGGGCTCGGAATCTGGGCACTGATCGACGGCATCATCATCCTCACCAGCGATGTCCGGGACCAGTACGGCCGCCCGCTGCGTGACTGACGCGGGCACCACCGACGGGCCCGCGGGGCGCCGCCGGCGGCGTCTCCTTCTCACCGGCGCGGCCGGGTGCCTGGTGGCGGGCGCGGTCTACCTGGCAGCCGTCGACCCGCACGACCCGGCCGCCGCGATGCCGACGTGTCCGACGAAGGCGCTGACCGGCCTGGACTGCCCGGCCTGCGGCGGCCTCCGGCTCGCCCACGATCTGCTCCACGGCATGCCGGCGGCCGCCGCGCACGACAACCTGTTCCTGCTGGTGTGCGCACCGCTGCTGGCCGCGCTCGTGGTCCGGCAGGCCCGTGCCTACGAGCGCGGCGTGCGCGCGCCCCTCCCGCGCCCGCTTGCGCACGGCATCGCGGGTGCCGCGCTGGCGTGGACGGTCGTCCGCAACCTGCCGGGCTGGCCGCTCACGCCGACCACCGGCTGACAGCCGGGCGGTTCCGCGCAAGCGCCCCACGTTCGGCCAGCGCCGGCTGCCGGCCAGGGGAGCACTCGGCCGGCTGCACCGAGCTCGGTGCCACCGAGTTCAGCGGGATGGTGCGGAACATCGGCGGCTCCTGCTCCGGCGTCAGGGCGGTCGGGCCGTGGATCCAGTCGGTGAAGCTGTAGTCGTAGGTGTCGCGGGACCGCAGGATGACGTTGCGCTGCAGCCGCGGGACGCCGTCGACGTGCCACAGCGCACTGTCGGCGAGGGTGGGCCGGTCACGACGGTCTGGCCCGGCCCACCCTCGCCGGCTCCCGGCAGCTCCCAGCGCCGCGAGGCATCGGACGTCGCCAGGACGAGCACGCCGGCAGCAGTGACGGACGAGGCGGCGGCGAACGAGGCGGCGACGGACGAGCTTGCGGCGGGTGGCGGTTCCGCGGAACCGCCGCGTCGTTCGACCACGTCGTCGCACAGCGCGGCGAGGAAGTAGGCGGACAGCTCGCCGAACGAGGCGCTGAGCCGCAGGTCCACGGCGTGCACACACACCTCACGGGACCGCAGCCACGGCAGCTGCTTCCGAGCAAGAGATGGTGATTTCGGCTGCGAGGACAACCGAAATCCTCCCATCTTGCGGATTGTCAAACGACTTCGCGCCCCGGTTGTACCTATTGGCGTGAATTGCTGGTGCCGTGTGGTGATGTGGGATCCCGGCGGGCCCGGTCAAGATCGGTAACGCTGTCCGATCTTTCTGTGTGAAAGTTTACTTGACATCCTGTAAAGCTCTGTACGAGTGTGGGGTTCGCCTCGCGAGGTGAGGGCTGTCGGCGGGAATGGGCGACCTTCCCGATTCGGTTGAGCCTTCAACGGAACAGCCTCGCCCAGAGTGGAGATCCCCCATGTCCAGGCCCCTCCTGCAGATCATCATCGCGAGCACCCGCCCGACCCGAGCCGGTGCGGCGGTGGGGGCGTGGATCGCCGACGCCGCACGGGCGCAGGGTGGCTTCGACGTCGAGGTCGTCGACCTCGTCGACGTCGATCTGCCGATCTTCAACGAGCCGAACCACCCGATGACCGGGAACTACGTACACGAGCACACGAAGCGGTGGAGCGCCACGATCTCCCGCGCGCAGGCGTTCGTGATCGTGACCCCGGAGTACAACCACAGCTTCCCCGGCTCGCTGAAGAACGCGCTGGACTACCTCAGCCGCGAATGGCGCTACAAGGCCGTCGGCCTGGTCTCCTACGGTGGGGTTTCGGCGGGCCTGCGCGCGGTCACGCAGCTCAAGCCGGTCCTCGCCGCGCTGCGCATGGTGCCGGTGACCGACGCCGTCTCGGTGCCGTTCCTCGGCCAGCGCCTGGACGAGTCCGGCGCCTTCCGCAGCGACGAGCTGATCGACGCATCCGCCAAGAGGATGCTCGACGAGCTGGTGACGGTGGGCACCGCGCTCATCCCGTTGCAGTCGCCCGCGGGCGACTGACCGCCCGGCTGTACGCCGTCTGACGGCAGCACGTCATCCGAGCCGGCGGTTCCGCGGAACCGCCGGCGCCTGCCCGCGCCTGTTTCTGCGCTGCCACTGCCCCTGCGCCAGACAAATGTCGGGACGGCGACCGGCCCGTAGTGATTTGTGGCCAGCTGTATAGGCTGATCCAACTATGGCGGGGCAGCGGGAAACACTGCACGACATCGGATACTCACGGTGATCTTCGATCGCGGGTGGGTGGAACGAGCGCTGCCCGCCTATCGGGTGGGCGAGCAGCTGGGCTCGGGGTCGTTCGGTGCGGTGCTGGCCGGTGAACACCGGTGGCTGGACCGTCGAGTCGCGATCAAAGTGATGGCCGGCGACGGGACGGCGGGCGCCGCGAGCGGGTTCGCCGAGGAGGCGAAGGCCCTCGAGAAGCTGAAACACCCGCATGTGCTTCATGTGCACGACTATGTCGAGGCCGAGGGCCTCTGTCTGGTGGTGATGGAGCTGATGGCCGGCGGCACGCTGGCTGATCGGCTGCTCGGTATGACCCCGGAACAGGCGTGCGGGGTCGGGCTGGCTGTCGCGGCGGCGCTGGAGCATGCGCACAGCCACAAGATGCTGCACCGCGACATCAAGCCCGAGAACATTCTTTTCGGCGCCGACGGCACGCCCGTCGTCGGCGATTTCGGCCTGGTGAAGATGTTCGAGGGCTCCGCGGCGACCGCGAGCGGATCGGGCACTCCGCTGTACATGGCGCCGGAGCAGATCCAGGGCGGCCGGCTCGGGCCGGGCGTCGACCTGTACGCGCTCGGAGTGGTGCTCTACCAGTTGCTGGTCGGGACGCCGCCGTTCGGCCGCGACCGGCAGTCGGTGCCAGCGGTGATGTTCCAGCACCTGACGCAGCCTCCGCCCCCGATGACCGGTGTGGCGGCCCCGTTGGCCGACGTCGTGCTGCGTGCCCTGGCGAAGTCACCCGCCGACCGCCACCGGGACGCACCAGCCTTCGCCCTCGACCTCGCGCGGGCCGCGACCAAGGTGTTCGGGCCAGGCTGGGCCGCCCGGACGGGGCTGTCGTTACACCTGTTGGACACCGTCCGGCGGTTCGCCCTCCATCCCCGCGATCCCTTCGATTCCGGCGATTCCAGGCCCGGCACGGTCACGGACGGGGGTGCCGGCGGCCGAGGCGGGGCGGAGCGGCCCAGCTGGGACTTCTTCGTTTCGTACGCCAGGGCCGATCGTGCCTGGGCGGAATGGATAGCCGGGCAGCTGGTCGCCGCCGGCCATCGGGTGCTGCTGCAGGCCTGGGACGAAACGCCGGTCCCGTACTGGAGCACCGGCATGTTCGAGGGCACCGTGTACGCCGCCCACACGTTGGCGCTCCTCTCCCCGGCCTATCTGGAAACGGTGCTCGGGCGGCCTGAATGGAACGCCGCCTCGGGTTCCGACGGGGCTCGGTTCGCCCGCACTCTGATACCGGTACGCATCGCGGACTGCCCCTGGCCCGACCTGCCTGCCGGCGGTCTGAACGTCGATCTCACCGGGACGTCCGCCGACGAGACGCGGCGCATCCTGCTCGACCAGCTCGACGCGGCTCGCAGCGGGTCCGCGAGCGGTCCGGCCCGCACCGAGATCGACGTCGCTCCCACGCCCGTCGGCGCACCGGCGATCAACTCGCTGATACCGCCCCAGCGGCATCCCGCGGGCGGCGTCCCGAGCGTTCCACCGGTGACCGTGACCACGCCGGTCACCGAGCCCACGCCTGCGTCTGAGCCTGCGTCTGAGCCCGAGGTCGCGCCCGCGTCTGAGCCCGAGGTCGCGCATGCGCCCGCGTCTGAGCCCGCGCCCGACGCCGCGGCCGACCTGGACACGCCGGGCCCGGTGTCCCGGCGCGAGCGGCAGCGTGCGCGCAGGCGCAGGTCGCGGCGCCGAACGGCACGGCTGGCCACGATCTGCGGTGTCGTCCTGGCCGTTCTGGCGGTGTCGGTCGGGGCGGTCATGTCCGGGAACCTGTTCGGTGGCACTCGCGGGGACTCGAGCGATGCGACGGGCTCCCAGGGCTCGGGCGGCACGGTGAAACTGACCCCGGTGCCTTCGCCGCCCACCACCGTCGTCACGCCCACCATGAGCCCCACGCCAACCGCGGTGACCTCGGCGGTCGGCTCGACGGCTCCGGTCGCTCCGACGACCTCGCCCGCCAGCCGGCCGACGGACCTGGTCACCACCACCAGGCCTCCTACCGTGACGAGGACGACGGCTCCTCCCGTCAACTCGGCCCAGGCCGCCCCGGCGGGCCCAGGCAGCGGCGACAGGTACCAGGAGGGCTCACAGGTGAGTGTCTCCGGCTGCACGGGCTGGCTGAATTTCGAGGGCGTGCTGTATGGAAAGCTCTCCGCCGGCGCCGGGTCATGTGTCGCCGACGTCATCGTGAACGGTGAGGCGAACACCAGCTCCTCCACCAAGCGGCTCGAGGCGTCGAACTACGCCACCGCGAACTCCAAGCCGGGCAGTTTTCTCGTAATCGGCTACTACAGCTACTCGGAGCGGATCTGCGTCTGGAACGCGGCGGATCCGGGTGGGAAACGGTGCTCGCCCACGTTCGTGGACACCCAGGGCAAGGTCTCGCGGCGGTGACCGTCGTGCCTCGCACCATGGCATACGCAGGCGGGCCGGCCTGAGGGAGCTCAGGCCGGCCCGCCGTCAGCAGGTGCTGTCAGTGCTCAGAGAGCGCCGATCGGATGATCAGCGGTGGTCGCCGCGGGGGTCGTGGTAGTCGCGGTCGTCGCAGCCGTCCCAGGGCCCGGTGATGGCGAGCACGTAGCCGGGGCTCTGGATGTTGGCGAAGAGGATCTTCTTGTCGGCGCTGAAGTTCGGGCCGGTGAACTCGCTCTCGTTGAGCTCGTTGCGCGCCAGCGCGTAGGCCGTGCCCTTCTTGGTGACACCGATCAGGTGGCTGACGCCCTCGCCGTCCTCGGCCAGGATGAGGCCGCCGTAAGGCGACACGGTGATGTTGTCCGGGCCGTCGAAGTCGACGTCCTGGGTCGGGTCCAGGTTCAGGCCGAAGATCACCTTGAGGGTGATGGTCTCGTTGTTCGGGTTGTAGAACCAGACCTGGCCGTCGTGCTCCTTGGGGCTGCCGTCGCTCACCCGGGCGTAGCTGCAGACGAAGTACACGCCGCCGTCACCCCACCAGGTGCCCTCCAGCTTGCGGCTGTTGGTGACCTGGTCGGTGGTGAACTGCTTGCGGATGGAGACCGTGGCCGCGCTGCGGTCGGGGACGTCCACCCAGCTGACCTTGTACCTGGTGCCGACCGTGGTCGCCTCGGAGAGGTCGACGATGTGCTGCGACCCGTTGCTGGCGCTCAGCGCCTGCAGGGAGCCGGCGGTGTCGCCGCCCGCGCTCAGCGCGAGCGCACGCAGCGCGCCCTTGCCGGCGCGGAACCTCTTCGGTGGCGTCCAGCGGTAGAACAGGCCGTGCGGGCTGCTGGCGTCCTCGGTGAGGAAGATCTCGGCGGTCTTCGGGTCGACGGAGACGGCCTCGTGGGCGAAGCGGCCGAGGAACTTCAGCGGCACCGGGTTCTTGTTCGCGGCCTGGTCCACCGGGTCGACCTCGAAGACGTGCCCGTGGTCGTACTTGTAGGTGGCGTTGGCCTTCTGCTCGGTCTCCTCGCAGGTCAGCCAGGTGCCCCACGGGGTGTAGCCGCCGGCGCAGTTGGTGAGGGTCCCGGCCAGGCTGACGTACTCGCGGACCCGGTTGCCCAACCGGTCGACCACGATGTTGGTGGTCCCGCCGGGGGCTCCCGGGTCGTAGGTGTAGTCCGCGATACGCGGCACCGGGTTGGCAGCGGCGCCGCTGAGCTCGTGGTTGTTGACCAGCACCGAGCCGCCGTTGCGGGTGGGGAAGGAGGCGGTGCCGTCCGGGGCGCCCGGGGTCGGCTCGCCCGACTCGAGCGTCGTCACGCCGGTCTGGGCGATGATCTTGTAGGAGAAGCCCTTGGGCAGCGCGAGCAGGCCCGCCGGGTCGGCGATGACGGCGCCGTAGCCGGTCGCGGAGCGGGACGTGGCCTGCGCGGCGGTGCCGGCGAGAACGTCCATGCTGCCGGCGGCGACCAGGCCGAGGCCGCCCACCGCGCCGGTGCGCATCAGGTTACGGCGGGAAATGGAAGAAGTCACCGGCGTGCCTCCAAAGATCATTATTAACTGGGACGCCATGGACATTGTCGGGTCGACCTGACACCTCGTTTGTCGGTATGTGGCCGGACGGCCAACAGCTGGGAAACGATTGCTGCGTGCGTGCAGGTTGGGCCCCCGGGCACCGGCTGGGCCGCGTCTGTTGGGCGCAGAAATTCCCGGGCCGGGGAAAGCCGTGCACGTCGGGTTCCCGCAATGAATACCGAGCGTTGCCGATTCCGGTGTCGAATCCACAGAAAAGGCTTCCGCTTATGTTTGGTAAACCTAAGTTTAGTTTGAGGCTCGCTGTGCGAGTGGCAGGAAGATCGTATCGACGATCTCGGTGAGGACGTCCTCGGGCACCGGCGCGAGAGTCATCAGGGCCTCGTGGCGCAGGAGGTCGAACGGAAGCGACTTCACCCGGTCGGGCAGGGGAGTGGGGCCGATCTCCCCCCGCTGGGCGGCGCGGGCGAACAGGGCGTCGAGCCCGTCCTTGCGGTCCCCTTTCAGGACGCGGCGCAGGTCCGCGGGGCTGGTGCCGGTCTCCCGGTAGTAGTCGGCCAGGTGGACGCTCACCAGGGTGACGAGCTGGATCCGGGTGTCGTTGAACTGCCGCATGAGCGTGAGGATGTCGCCGCGCAGGCTGCCGGTGTCGGGGATGGTGATCTCGTCCCGTTCGAGGGCGCGGATGATCGTGGCGCGGACGAGTTCGTGCCGGTCGGACCAGCGGCGATAGAGGACGGGGCGGCTGGTTCCGGCGCGCTGGACGACGGCATCCATCGTGAAGTTGGCATAGCCGTGCTCGGTCAGCTCCGCCCAGGCCGCGTCGAGCAGTGCTGCCTCCAGCGCGGCCCCGCGGCGACGCTCCGTCATCTTCCCTTCGGCCCCTGTTCTACCCGTTCCGCCTTAGACACGCTTGCGTATCTTATGGAGGGCGCCTACGATCGCCTCCGGCAAGAAACGACGATGTATCTTAGGTGGTCGTTCATTGAGTACCTCCGACGGGACCGCAACCGCTTCGCAGCAGGGCCCAGTCGCCTCCGACCGTATCGACCCGGCGGTGTGGCGCATGGCGATCACCGTCATCGTGGGTGCGCTGGCCGTCATCCTCGACACCACGATCGTCAGCGTCGCCATCAATGATCTCACCCGCGAGCTGGACACCTCGCTCTCCACCATCCAGTGGGTGAGCACCGGCTATCTGCTGGCCATGTTCGTCACCATCCCCGTCGCCGGATGGGCACAGTCGGTACTTGGCGGCAAACGGCTGTGGATCGCCGCCCTCGGCATCTTCCTGCTCGGTTCGGTCCTGTGTGCGGCCGCGTGGGATGTGCACAGCCTCATCGTGTTCCGCGTCGTCCAGGGCATCGGTGGCGGGATCATCATGCCACTCATGATCACTTTGATCATGCAGGCGGCGCGGGGCGGCAACATCGGCAAGGTCATGGCGACGATCTCGCTGCCGGCCGCCCTCGGGCCCATCCTCGGGCCGGTCCTGGGCGGCGTCATCCTGCATGTCGGCGACTGGCGCTGGATGTTCTTCGTCAACATCCCCTTCTGCGTCGTCGGTGCCTGGCTCGCCGCCCGCAACCTGCCCGACGACCGGCCGCGGGGCGGCACCCGAGCCCGCCTCGACGTCCTCGGCCTGCTGCTGATCTCGCCGGGCGTCGCCGCCGTCATCTTCGGTCTCTCCCGGGTCGAGGGCAGCGCGGGTTTCGCGAGTGTGGAGGTCCTGCTGCCGCTGCTCGTCGGCCTCGCCCTGATCGCGGCATTCGTGGGCTGGGCCCTGGCGCGCTCCACGGCCGCGCTGGTCGACCTGCGCCTGCTCCGCCACCGCCCGCTGGCGTCATCCGCCGCCGTCGGCTTCGTCCTCGGTGGGGCCCTCTACGGCTCCATGCTGCTGCTGCCGCTGTTCTGGCAGCAGGCTCGCGGTGAGGACGCCCTCGGGGCAGGGTTGCTGCTGATCCCGCAGGGAGTGGGCACCCTGTTCTCCCGGAACCTCGCGGGCAGGTACACCGACCGGTACGGGCCCCGCTGGGTCGCGCTGACCGGATTCGCCCTCGCCTGCGTGGCCACCCTGCCGTTCGCGTTCGTCACGGCCGGCACGGGCGACGTGCCGCTGCTGGCCGCGCTCTTCGTGCGCGGGCTCGGCCTCGGCGCCGCCACCATCCCACTGGCCGGTGCCGCCTACATCGGCCTCGGCCATGCGGAGATCCCGCACGCCAGCGTCATCACCCGAGTCGGCCAGCAGATCGGCGGCTCCCTGGGTACCGCGGTTCTTGCCGTGGTCCTCCAGCACACGGCCGGGGGAGCTCACACCCCCGAGGCCGTCGCCGACGCCTTCGGTGAGGCCTTCTGGTGGTCGATCGCCTTCACCGCCGTCGCCGTCCCGCTCTGCCTGCTGCTGCCCGGCCGCCCCACCGCGCCGTTCGTTCCCGAGTCGGCCGACGTCGACGCGGAAGTCGCCGCACCGGCGTAGAGGAAGCCGCTGTGCCGGCACAGGGAAAGTCCCTGCGCCGGCACAGGGGGAAGCCGTTGCGTCGGCGTAGGGCAGACGAGCGCTTTCAGGGCTTGCGGGCCACGCCTGCGAACAGCCAGTCGGTGCGCGGGCTGTCGTCGTCTCCCGGGTTCCACTGCCACGGCCGCACAATTCCGGGTTCGACCAGGTCGAGGCCGGAGAAGAAACCCTCAATGGCGGCACGCGGCCGGAAGATTATTGGCGATGTCGCGTTCTCGTAGGCTGCCTCCGTCCGGGCCACGCCCTCGGCCGGAGGCCCGTCCGTCGTCAGGTGCGAAAGCGTCAGGAAGGATCCGGCGGGAACCGCGCTCATGAACTCGGCGAGCAGCTCACGGGGCCGCTCGCCGTCCTGGATGAAGTGGAACAGGGCCACCGAGAGAACGGCGACGGGCCGGGAGAAATCGATGAGGGCGCCCGCGTCCGGATGGTCGAGGATCGACCGGGGCTCGCGTGCGTCCGCGGTGATAATTGTTGTCGTCTTGTTCGTCGCGAGCAGCGCGCGACCGTGTGCCAGGACGATCGGGTCGTTGTCCACATAGACGACCCGGGCATCCGGGTTCACCTGCTGGGCGATCTCGTGCACGTTCCCCTGCGTCGGCAGGCCGGTCCCGATGTCGAGGAACTGGTCTATACCGGCGTTCGCGAGCCAGCGGGTCGCCCGCTGCAGGAAACGGCGGTTCTCCCAGACGATGTCGAACGTCATCGTCTTGCCCAGGGCGGTGTCGACCGCGGCGGCGGCCGTCCGGTCGACCTCGAAGTTGTCCTTGCCCCCGAGGAAGAAGTCGTACATGCGGGCCGGGGTCGGCCGGTCCGTCCGAAGATCGGCGCCGGGGTCACCGCCGTCGCTCTCGGACACCGCTGATTTGAAGTTCCAGCCCATCAGCCCGCCTCGCCAGCTGTCTCGTCGAATCCGGCGACCTCGACGACGCCGGCGAATGTGCTTTGCGGAGCGTATCGCCCTGGATGTCCGCTCGACCCACCCGACTACCCGAGGTAGGTCCGCAGCGCGCCCAGTGCCTCGTCGAGGATCTCCTCAATCGTGCGCTGCTCGTCGTCCAGCCACTGCTCATAGGCGGAGACCGCGATTGCCAGGGCCACATGGCCGACGGTGCGCGGCAACAGGTCCTCAGGTGTCAGCCCGTGGCGTTCGGCGGCATAGGAGGCGATGACCCGACGCCACTGCCGGTACTTCAGCGCCGAATGGGCCATCAGCGTCGGAGTTCTCAGCAGCAGGGTCATCCGTTGCCTGTGCTGGGCCACAGCCGCCGCGTCGACATGGTTGAACGCGAGCACCGCCCGATGCACCGCCTCGTGGACGGGAATGTCCGTCGGCATGGCGGCGAGGGTCTTCTGCAGCCCGACCAGGCTCTCGTCGAACTGCCCCCACGGGATGTCGTTCTTGGAAGGGTAGTACCGCAGCAGCGTTCGGCGCCCGACCCCGGCCGCCGCGGCGATCGCGTCCAGGGTGGTGGCGTCGAATCCGTGCTCGGTGAACACCGCGAAGGCGGCCCGCTCGATCGAGGCGTGATCAGTGACGGGCGGGCGCCCTTTCGGCCGGCGGGCCGGGCTGTCCAGCGCGCCTGGACTGTCCGGTGTGCCTGGACTGTCCGGGGTGTCTGGGGTGCTCACCGAAGCGGGCCACTCGAGGAGTTGAAAATTTCGGTCGTTCCCGCGACCAAAATCGTCAGATCTTGCCAAGTAGCAACTTCAGCCGCGCCAGCGGCTCGAAGCCGAGACTCGAGGAGCTGAGGATTTCGGTTGTTCCCGCGACCACAGTCCGCAGGTCCTGCTCGGTGGCAGCGGTCACGCTCGCGAGGATCGAGCGCGGCGATGGCGCTCCCGTCAGCGCGGCGCGCCCGTGGGGTGCCAGCGGGCATGGCGGAGCCCTGCTGAGTGCCCAGGAACAGGGCGAGGTCCGCGCGCATGACCCGATTCTTCCCTACCCGAGGACCGCGATCGTGCGCGCGACCCGGGCGGATGGGTGAGGCCAGGCCTTCAGCGGGTGCCAGGCTGGCCGGGCTTTGCTGGTCGGCCTGGTCGGGCTGGTCGGCCTGGTCGGGCTGGGAGCAGCGGTCGAAGGGTCCGGCCGCGCAGTGCGCCGGCCCACAGCCCGGTGCCGTAGGCGAGATCGTCGAGGCGGCGGGCGAGCAGGAACCTGGCCGGATCAAGGCCTGGGGCGCACCGGCGGTAGTCGACCAGCCCGTCGACGACCGCGGCGGCCAGCACGGCGCGGCGCAGGCGGCGGGAGACCAGGCAGCCGGCCAGGCTCAACGGCCACCAGTGGCGCAGCAGCAGGCCGCTGGTCTGGTTTGCGTTCGCGGCCAGTCCGTGGCGGGCGACACCAGGCGAGATCCCCGCGCGGGCGAGGCGCACGGACTGGGCGGTGAGGATGGCCGCCGCGGTGGGCAGCGACCATCGTCGCTGGGCGAGCAGGGTGACGGCGACGCCCGCGCTCCACGGCGCGAAGACCGCCGGTGCCACCGCGTCGTCGTGCCGGCTGGCGAGGACGGTCGCTCCGGTGCCGTAGAACGCCTTGCGCCCCAGCCAGGCGGTGAGGCCGGAACGATGATCGTGCCGGGCGGTGACGGCGGGCTCGTGCCGCACCTGCCAGCCGGCGGCGGCCAGCCGCCAGACCAGGTCGACGTCCTCGGCGACCCGCTGGCCGTCGGTGAAGGTGAATCCGGGGCGGAGCGCGGCGACCCGGGCCATCAGGCACGCCGCGGGCACCCAGCCGACCGCGGAGCGCGGATGCACCAGCGCAGCCACGGGGCCCATGTCGAGTGACGAGCGGGCATCCTCGTAACGCCCGATCCAGTTCGTGCCGCCCGGCTCGGCCAGCCCGAGGATGCGGGGTGCCACGGCGGCGACCCGGGGCTGGTGGAAGTGGCGGGCCAGCAGGGCGAGCGCAGCCGGCTCGACGACGACGTCCGAGTCGACGAAGACGACCAGCGGTGTGGTCACCTGCGCGAGCCCGGTGTTGCGGGCCGTTGCCGGGCCGCGGTTGACGGGCAGGGCGACGAGCTTGGCGCCATGCCGGTCGGCCACCCGGGCGATGGCCGACGGGTCACGCGAGCGGTCGTCGACGACGATCACCTCGAGCTGGCCGGCGAGGCCGGACAGCAGCCGGTCGAGCGTCCCGGGCCGGTCGCGGACCGGGACGACCACCGTGACCGCGGACAGCTCGGCCGCTGGCAGCTCGCCGAGCACCGGGTTCGCCACGCCGCTGGCGAGCAGCCGGTCGGCGAGCTGCGCGGACGTCGCGTCGACCACCCGCAGCCGGCGCCCGTCCAGGTAGCGCGCCGCGCGTTCGTTGAGCCGAAGCAGCCGCATCGGCGCACCGCCGACGAGCACCCGCCCGCCCTCGGAGACCCGGACGCGCTCCCCGAGCTCGACGACGAGCCCCAGGCTGACACCGGGATCCAGGCCGACACCGGGATCCAGGTCGACACCGGTGCCGGTGCCGGGCCCGGTGTTCATCCTCGGAAACCGCCTTCGGCGCTGACGACGGAGCCGGTCAGCACCCCGCCGGCGACCGAGCAGCAGAAGGCGATGGTCTCGGCGATCTCGCCGGGGTCGATCAGCCGTCCGGTGAGCTGCCCGGAGGCGAAGGACTCGACGTCGTCCAGGTCGTACAGCGCCGCGGTGGCGGCCAGCATCGAGGTGCGGGTCGAACCGGGTGAGACCGCCACCGCCGTGACGCCCGTACCGACGAGGTCGGCGGCGAGGCCGCGGACGAGGCCGATGACGGCGTGCTTGGCCATGCTGTAACCGGCCAGGTGGAACAGTCCGCGGGTGCCGGCCGCGGAGGCGACGGCGGTGAAACGGCAACCGCCCGGGTCCGGCCCGGCCAGCATGTGCGGCACGCAGGCGGCGGCGGTGTTCCACACCCCCAGGACGTCGACATCCCACAGGGTCTGCACGTGCGCGGCCGGGGTCTCCCACAGCGGCTGGCCGCCGACCATCACGGCGGCGGCGGCGACCGCCGCGTCGAGCCGGCCGAAACGCTCGACGGCGGTGGCCGCCGCCGCGTCGAGGGCGGCGCGATCACGCACGTCGGCGAGCACGGTGTGGATCTGGTCGGGGTGTTCGGCGCGCACTGCCGCCAGCTGCTCGCGGCTCGCCAGCGGGTAGTCGACCCCGGGCAGGTCCGTGGCGGTGTCGCCGGCGCCGCTGTCGACCGCGACGATCCGGTAGCCGCGCCGGCACAGGGCCCGGACGGTCGCGGCGCCGATTCCGCGGCCGGCGCCGGTGACCAGCGCGACCCGCCCGGTGCCGGGCGGTCCGGTGTCGGGCGGTCCGGAGTCGACCTGCCCGGTGTCGGGCCGGGCGCCGCTCACGGCTGACGCTCCGCGGTCAGCCGAGGACGCAGCCGGCCGTGCTGGTCCGGTTCGCCGTGATCGATGAGGGCGGATACGTTCTCGATGATTGCCCGCAGCAGTTCCTCGCCGGCCCGGGCGCTGGCCGCGGTCGGGTCACCGAGCACGCCGGACGGCGCGACGGCCGCCACCCCGCCGGCGACGATGGCGGGCATCAGCTCGGTGAGCGGGGCGGTGTTGCCGGCCTGGGCCACGCACATCCGCACCTGTTCCGGCGCCAGGTGCAGCATGAGGGACGTCTCGGTGAACCCGGCATGTGAATCGGTCGCCGCGTCGCGGCCGGCGTCGTCGTGCCCGGGGCTGTTGTGCCCGGCGCTGTCGTGCCCGGCGTTACCGCGGCTGGC